>CAIFEU010000094.1 GCA_903789505.1 uncultured Coriobacteriales bacterium | reverse complement strand
CGAGGGCAAGGCATGGACATCCTTTCGTTCTTTACCGGCGGCCTCCCCGCCTGGAGCCTGCTCGTCATCTGCCCGCTGCTGTTTGTGGCGGGGTTCGTCGACGCCATCGGGGGAGGGGGCGGCTTGATCTCTCTGCCCGCGTACCTGCTCTGCGGGCTGGACCCTCACCTGGTCATCGGCACCAACAAGCTGTCCTCCTCGCTGGGCACCGCCGTCGCGACGGCAAAGTACGCGCGCACCGGGTACATGGTGTG
The DNA here is from genome assembly GCA_903789505.1 of uncultured Coriobacteriales bacterium. Lineage (GTDB taxonomy): Bacteria > Actinomycetota > Coriobacteriia > Coriobacteriales > UMGS124 > CAIFEU01. The sequence goes on along the minus strand of CAIFEU010000094.1, from coordinate 9,743 downwards.
GTGGCTGTGCGGCCTGAGCGCGATTACCGCGCTCGCGGGCTCCACACTCGGCTCGCACCTCTCGTTGGTCGCCTCGCCCTCCTTCCTCACGGTGTTCATGTTGGTCGCCCTGCCCGTCATCGGGTTCTACGTGCTGTTCAAGCGCGACCTAGGCGTCGGCGACCCGGCAGGCGGCATGACCTATTCCCGGCGCAGGACGGCGCTGCTGTCGATGGCGATCGCCCTGGTCGTCGGCGTCTACGACGGGTTCTACGGACCGGGTACGGGAACCTTCCTGATGCTGCTGCTGACCGGCGTCGCCAAGATCGACGTCTTCAAGGCGGCGGGCGTCACCAAGGCGATCAACCTCACCACCAACGTCACCGCGCTGACGGTCTTCCTTGCGAACGGGACCGTGCTGGTGGGCCTCGGCCTGGCCGGCGGGGCGTTCAACATCGCCGGCAACTACCTGGGTGCGCGCATGTTCTCCCGCAAGGGGGCGTCCATCGTGCGCCCGATCGTCCTGGTCGTCATCGTCGTGTTCGCGATCAGGCTCGTCCTGCAGCTTGCCGGCATCGCATAGGGCGCCTCCCGCGCGGCGCGCCTGATGCCGGGAGACCCACCCGGTGGGCACGCCGGCAGACATCCCGTGCGAATTCGGCTACCATGGTCGGATGCGACGTCATGCGTTCGCCGTGGCTTACCGACGCTTTCCGACAGGGCCGAGGTGCGAGGGGGCATGCGATGATATCCGAGGTCTCGCTGCAGCGGCTGTGCGGCTCGGTGGTGTTGAACAGGGCACGCACCATCCAGGCGCAGGGGCTGATCTCCGACCGCTCGTGCCAGTACCGCTCCGGCGTCACCCAGCTCGACGCTCACGTCTCGAGCGAGAGGGCGACCTTCTCGACGCACGTGTCGGTCGACGAGAATCGCGGCGTCCTCGTCGGGCACGGCTGCACGTGCCCTGCGGGCGACTCATCGACGCCCTGCAAGCACGCCGCAGCCCTCGTGCTCGACTTCAACAGGCAGCCGGACGCCTACGTCGGGCACTCCTCCTGGCGGTTCACCCAAACGACGCCGTGTCTGCGCGAGTACCTCAGCCACCCGACAGACCGGCGCCTCACGCCCGCCTTTGCCTCGGGCGGCGCCGTCTCGCTCGAGCTCACGCTCACCCATGACGGCCCCGACTGGTCGGCTCGCTTCCGGGTGGTCGGGCCCAGCGGCGGGTACGTGGTCAGGGAGCTCTCCCAGCTGTGCGCCGACGCGGTGGGCCACGCCGTCGTTGAGCTCGGGGAGCGGCTTTCGTTCGTCTGCGCCCCCGAGTCCTTCGACGAGCCCTCCCGCCCCGTGTTCGAGCTTCTGCGTCGGGTGGTGGGCGAGCGGGAGGGCGCCGTTACGGGCGACCGCCGGGCGGTGCGCGGCCCGTCGGGCGCGCAGGTCGGCGCGGTCCACCGCGATCTCGCGCTCACGCCGCTGGAGCTCGCCGACCTGATCGACCTGTACGCCGGCCGCGAGGTGTTCCTCAGGGAGGGCGCTTCCGGTGCGACCAGGCCGCGGCGCCTGCGGGTCGTCGACGCGGACCCGGACGTGGGAATCGCGGTCGAGAGGCGAGACGAGGGCTGCTACGAGCTCGTCCGCACCGGCGACGCCTCCTTCGTCTTCTGCGAAGGCCGCCTCTACGCGTGGGATGACGACGCCCTGTACCGCTGCTCCGACCGCATGGCGGGCGCGGGCGGCTTCCTCGCCGCCGTCTACTGCAACCCCGCCCGACAGCTACTGGTGGGCAAGGACGACGTGGCGCTGTTCTCCTACGAGCTGATGCCCCGGCTGCGCGACGCGCTTGGGACGCAGGCACCCGAGGAGCTCGAGCACCTGCTGCCGCGCGAGTGTCACATCGCGTTCTACCTCGACAAGGACGCCCGCGGGGTGACCGGTGACGTGCGCGCCCGCTATGGCGACGCGAGCGTGGACCTGCTCACCGGCCGCGGCGAGGGGCCGGGGTGGGACAGGCTCGTACGCGACTTTGCGACCGAGCGCCACGCCTCCGACGGGTTCGTGCGGTTCTTCCCTGCGTCGCTCGACCCGGGGCGGCGCACCGAGGAGGGCCTCGCGCTCATCCCCGACCGCGACGACGAGGCCATCGCTCGCCTCGTCTTCGACGGTCTCCCGGAGCTGTCTCGCCTGGGCGAGGTCTACACCACCCCCGCGTTCGACCGGCTCGCCAGCGGCCGCAGGCCCAGCGTCAGCGTCGGCCTCTCCGTCAGGCTCGGTCTGGTGGACCTTTCGATCAAGGCGGACGACCTGCCGCAGGCGGAGCTCTACGAGCTCCTTTCGAGCTATCACCGCCGACGCACCTACCACCGGATGCGCGACGGGTCCTTCGTCGACCTGCGCGGCCTGGACCTCTCGCACGTCGAGAACCTGGTGGGCGTCATGGGCCTCACCGCAAACCAGGTGTCGCAGGGCGAGGTCGAGCTGCCCCGGTATCGGGCGTTTCTGCTCGATGACGTCACCGATTCCTCCGAGCAGGACCCCTCGTTCGTCGACTACCTCGAGGGCTTCCGCTCGGTCGACCCGGGCGTCTACGACCCGCCGGAGTCGCTGGCCCACGTCCTGCGTCCCTATCAGGTGACGGGCTTCAGGTGGCTCTCCTCGCTGGTCGACATGGGGTTTGGCGGCATCCTCGCCGACGAGATGGGTCTGGGCAAGAGCGTGCAGCTGATCTCGCTGCTGCTCGCGCGCCGCGACCAGGCGCGCCTCGTCGGCCCGTCGCTGATCGTCTGCCCCGCGTCCCTGGTGTTCAACTGGGTGGCGGAGTTCAGGCGATTCGCGCCCGACATGGACGTGGTGCCGGTGACGGGGTCGGCGTTCGAGCGGCAGCGCGTGCGCGACCAGTCGGGCCACGAGGTCCTCGTTACGTCCTACGAGCTGCTCAGACGCGACATCTCCGACTACTCCCGGATGCGCTTCTGGAGCGAGACGCTCGACGAGGCGCAGTTCATCAAGAACCACACGACGCTCTCCGCGCGCAGCGTCAAGCGCATCGACGCCGAGCACCGCTTCGCGCTCACCGGCACGCCGATCGAGAACCGCCTCTCGGAGCTCTGGAGCATCTTCGACTACCTGATGCCCGGCCTGCTGGGAAGCTACTCCCAGTTCGGCAAGTGGTTCGAGCAGCCCATCGTCGACGGCGACGATGCCGCCCGGCGCCGCCTGGCCGCGGCAGTCGCCCCGTTCGTGCTGCGCAGGCTCAAGTCCGAGGTGCTCGACGACCTGCCTGACAAGCTCGAGACGGTGGTGCTCGCGCATCTCGAGGGCGAGCAGTCGCGCCTGTACGCCGCCCAGGAGCAGGCACTGCGCGAACGGCTCGTCGAGTCGAGCGACGACGCGTTCGGGGCGGGCAAGCTCAACGTCCTGGCTGACCTGATGCGCCTGCGGCAGATCTGCTGCGACCCGCGCCTGCTCTACGACGACTACCGAGGCCCGAGCGCCAAGCTCGACGCCATCATGGACCTGATCGACACGGTCCTCGACTCCCAGCAGAAGATGCTCGTCTTCTCCCAGTTCACGAGCTATCTCGACCTGATCGTGGAGCGGCTCGAACGTGCGGGGGTCGCGTGGTATCGCATCGATGGCTCCACGCCCAAGCGCCGCAGGCTCGACCTCGTCGACGCCTTCAACGGCAACGACGTGCCGGTCTTCCTCATTTCACTGCAGGCGGGCGGGACGGGGCTCAACCTGACGGGCGCCTCCGTGGTCATCCATGCCGACCCCTGGTGGAACGCCGCCGCGCAGAACCAGGCGACCGACCGCGCGCATCGCATAGGGCAGAAGCGCGACGTGACCGTCTACAAGGTGATTGCCAAGGACACGATCGAGGAGCGCATCCTGACGCTGCAGCGCATGAAGAGCGACCTCGCCGACCAGATTATGAACGCGCGGGGCGCTTCCATCTCGTCGCTGAGCAAGGACGACCTGATCAGGCTGCTCTCCCACGAGTAGGGCGGCTCTGGCATGGTGCGGCGCCCGGCGAGTGGCCCGGTGAGCGGGCACGCGGGGCATGTCGGGCGGTGCGACAGAGCACGAGGGTGCCTGGCGGCGCGGCGTCCGGCGGCGGGGAACGGCGAATCCGGCTTCGAGAGGGAAGGGAGCGCGCATGGAGGAGAGCATGGGGCGCAGCGCAGGGGAGGGCGTGACGCGAGAGGGGAGACGTGCGCCCGGTCATGGCGCGGGGGCTGCTCCGGAGTACGATGCGAGCGACTTCGTCGTGCTCACGCAGGTCGTGCCCGACGTCATCGAGGAGATCAGGTACTTCGGGACGTACAACTTCCTCGGGAGGCGCTTCGCCGGCTACGAGCAGCCCTGCGCCCTGATGACGCGCGAGGCAGCCCAGGCCCTGCGGCGGGCGAGCGACGAGTTCGTCAGGCTCGGGTATCGCCTGCGCGTGTACGACACCTATCGGCCGCAGCGTGCCGTCGACGAGTTGGTCGCATGGGCGCTCGACGCCCAGGACACGGCGATGAAGCGCGTCTTCTATCCCAACGTCGACAAGGAGCGGCTGTTCGAGCTCGACTTCGTCGCGCAGCGCTCCAAGCACTCCCATGGCTCGACGGCGGATGTCACCCTGTTCGACGTCGCCTCCGGTCACGACGTCGACATGGGCTCGCCATTCGACCTCTTCGACCCGGTGTCCCACGCCGAATGCACCGGCCTGACCGAGCGTCAGGTCGCCAACAGGCACCTGCTGCGTGACGTGATGCTCGCCAGCGGGTTCGAAGGGCTCTACTCCGAGTGGTGGCACTTCACGCTCGTCGACGAGCCGTACCCCGACACGTTCTTCGACTTTCCCGTCCGCGCCGACGTGGCGGGAGGAGTCTGGGCCCCGGGGCGCTAGGGGGGGCAAAACGAACGGGCCGGGGTGCCATGCGGCGTCCCGGCCCGTCGGTGATTGCGTGGTCCCCGAGGTGAGACTCGAACTCACAAGAGGTTGCCCTCGGCGGATTTTGAGTCCGCTGCGTCTACCAATTCCACCACTCGGGGGTTCACCCATCATAGCGGAACGCGTCGACGGTTCGCGCGACTTCGGCCAAGTTGTCACGGATTCCCTCGCGGTCACCGTCTGCTCCCGCTCGCCGCGTGCGGGATGTCCCGCTTCCACGCCTGGTGTCGCGCCGTCGCACATCTGGGTCGGCATGTATGGAGGACAAACAATCCATGTCGCCGAAACGCCTCCGTCTCATGCCTCGCCTATAGTGAACTCCGCACGACCGACGACAGTCAGACTTTGCTGCGCCACGGGCGCGAGAGGAGCCACTCAGCATGGAAAAAAGGCCGTTCATAACCCTTGGCCAGGCGCGCGATATCATCGCCGACGTCCCCACGCCCTTTCACCTCTACGACGAGGCGGGAATCCGGGCCCGCGCGCGCCAGGTCAACCAGGCGTTCTCCTGGAACCCGGGCTTCCGCGAGTACTTCGCGGTCAAGGCGACGCCCAATCCCACGCTGCTGACGATCCTGCGCGAGGAGGGCTGCGGTGTCGACACGTCCAGCTACACCGAGCTCGTGCTGTCCAATGCGTGCGGGTTCAGGGGCAGCGACATCATGTTCTCGAGCAACGACACCCCAGCGCTCGACATGTTCGAGGCGGCGCGGCTGGGCGCCTTCATCAACCTGGACGACCTCACGATGGTCGACTTCCTGGAGCAGGTCGCCGAGGTGCCGCAGAGCGTCTTCTGCCGCTACAACCCCGGCGGCGTGTTCGAGCTGGGCAACGACATCATGGACAACCCCGGCGACTCCAAGTACGGGATGAGCGAGGACCAGATGGTCGAGGCGTTCAGGCGCCTCAAGGCGGCGGGCGCGAAGCGCTTCGGGATCCATGCGTTCCTGGCGAGCAACACGGTCAGCAACGACTACTACCCCGCACTCGCGCGACAGCTGTTCGAGCTCGCCGTCCGCGTATCCAAGGCGGCCGACGTCCGCATCTTCGCGATCAACCTCTCCGGCGGCGTGGGCGTCGACTACCGTCCCGAGCAGAGCGCGAACGACATCGCGGCGATCGGCGAGGGCGTCCACCGCGTCTACGACGAGGTCCTGGTGCCTGCGGGGATGGGCGACGTCGCGATCTTCACCGAGATGGGACGCTTCATGCTCGCCCCATTCGGCGCCCTGGTCACCACCGCCATCCACGAGAAGCATATCTACAAGGAGTACATCGGCGTCGACGCCTGCGCCGCCAACCTGATGCGCCCCGCGATGTACGGCGCCTACCATCACATCACGGTGCTGGGCAAGGAGGACGCCCCCGCAGACCACGTCTACGACGTGACCGGCGGCCTGTGCGAGAACAACGACAAGTTCGCAATCGATCGGCACCTGCCCAAGATCGACATGGGTGACGTCCTGTTCATCCACGACGCGGGCGCCCACGGGTTCTCGATGGGCTACAACTACAACGGCAAGCTGCGCTCGGCAGAGGTCCTGCTGTGCGAGGACGGGTCGCATCGAATCATCCGCCGGGCGGAGACCCCCCGTGACTACTTCGCCACGTTCGACGACGGGCCGTTCGCTGCCTCGATCGAGGATGCACTGCGGGAGTCCGAGGCTGCCTACGCGGGGAGCCGCGCGGCAGCATGGAAGCCGGGCGAGTAGCCCCTCCCACCGAAGCGCCCCGCACGTCGCCCCTTCTGCGTGCGGGGCGGCACGGGGCGTGACGTGCGGCCATCCGATATGGAGAGTGGCTGCACGACACGTCGAGTTGAGTGCCGCAGGTTGTGCGCGGGGGCGTCGACGTGATAGAGTTCACTTTCGGTGTGCGCCTGGCGCACACCCAAGCGGGAGAGATCCCCACCTTGCGGCGCTCATGAGCAGCTGCCTGGTCGAATGTGATATCGCCCGTCGCATCGTCGCGGCGTGCTCATCGTGTTCACCCGGGCAGAGCTTGCGGACTGCCCGGGTGATTTTGTGTCCGGCATCAACGCCGGAGGTTGCAGTGACGACAGATTGTGGGGGTGGTACGCATAGCTAAGCCTGATGAGCCGCGGATCAACGAAGAGATTCGCGCTCCACAGTGCCGCCTGATCGGCGTGGACGGCAGCCAGCTTGGTTTCTTCTCCATCAAGGACGCCCAGCGCGTGGCGGACGACCAGGGACTCGACCTCGTCGAGATCGCCCCGAACGCGAACCCGCCGGTGTGCCGCGTCATGAACTACGGCAAGTACAAGTACGAGCAGGCGATCAAGGCCAAGGCGGCGCGAAAGAACCAGGCCAAGGTCGACATCAAGGAAATGAAGTTTCGTCCCAAGATTGACGTGGGCGACTACACGACCAAGAAGAAGCACATCGAGCGCTTCCTTGCTCAGGGTTCCAAGGTCAAGATCACGATCATGTTCCGTGGGCGCGAGATTGCCCATCCCGAACTGGGGCTGAACATGCTCGAGAAGCTGGCCGCCGACCTGAAGGACGTCGCCACCGTTGAGGCGCCGCCCAAGCTCGAGGGTCGCAACATGCACATGCTTGTTGCCCCCGTCCGTGACAATGCCAAGGCAGCCAAGTCGGCGAAGGCCGACACCGAGGCCGAGGCCGACAGCAACGAGGAGTAGTTGAAATGCCCAAGATGCGTACCAACAAGACGGTCGCCAAGCGCTTCCGCAAGTCCGGCACCGGCAAGCTCATGCACGCGAGCCGCAACAAGAGCCACATCCTGACCAAGAAGACGACCAAGCGCAAGCGTCAGCTGCGTGGCGAGCGTCCCCTGACCAACAAGGCTCAGATTAAGTACGTCAACTCGGTCATCGACCACTAGGTTCATCGCAAGGGCCACGCTCGCCCGACTTTGGGCCGGACGGTTCATCGGCTAACGTTTAGGCACGTTCTCGACAAGGAGTAGATCACCATGGCTCGCATCAAGCGCGCGGTTGCCGCAAAGAAGAAGCGTCGTCGTATCCTCAAGCTCGCCCGCGGCTACTACGGAACCCGCTCCCGCTCCTACCGCAAGGCCAAGGAGCAGGTACAGCACTCCCTCCGTTACCAGTATCGCGACCGTCGCAACAAGAAGCGCGAGATTCGCAAGCTTTGGATCGTGCGCATCAACGCCGGCTGCCGCCAGAACGGCCTGAGCTACTCCGTCTTCATGCACGGGATGAAGCTCGCCGGCATCGAGCTCGACCGCAAGGTGCTCTCGCAGATGGCCATCGAGGACCCGCAGTCCTTCACCGACCTGTGCGAGATCGCCAAGAAGGCCGTCGCCGCCGCGTAGGCCCACTTCTCGTGACGCCGCCCTGACGGGTATGTGACGGATGGGTAGGAACGCTCGAGCGCGCAGGACGCAGGCAAGAGTCTGCGTCCTGGGCGCGTGCGTTTATATGGGGCCGGGAAGGATGCTCTGAGGGATATCGTACGCCCGGATGGATTGCGTCTGGTTCCCTATGTTGCCGCGCATCCGAGCGACGTCAGGCGCTGCGCCGCAGCCCGAGACGCGATTGCGGCACCCGTTTGGACACGCGCCTGGTTGGCCGTCGCTCTAGCGGAGCTTTGCGTCCTCGTCAGGCGTCTCCGCGCCAGTCTGGGCGGGCGCGCCGGGGACGGGCGTGGGACATGTGCTCGCAGGTGTGCGCGTGCCCCTGTTGCGGCGTGCCGGCGTCTTCGTCCGGTGATACAGGACCGGCTCGAACAGGTGGAGCCTCATGATGAACGCGGCGGAGACCACCACCAGCACGACCAGGATCACGACGCGCCATCCGGGCTCGACCTGCGTGATGACGACCGCGCTCACGGCGAGCAGCGCTGACCAGCCATAGATCAGCAGCGCCGCCTGGCGCTGATTGTAGCCTCCCGCTATCAGGCGGTGCTGGATGTGCCCCTTGTCGGCGGTGCCGATCGAGACGTGGCCGCGCTTGCGCCTGATGATCGCCGCGAACGTGTCGATGATGGGCACCCCGGCGATGACCAGCGGGACGATCAACGTGGTGAGCGCGGCGACGCGACGCACGCCGAGCAGCGACACCGTGCCGAGCAGGAACCCGAGCATCAGCGCACCCGAGTCGCCCATGAAGATGCTCGCGGGGTTGGAGTTGTAGCGCAGGAATCCGACGCACACGCCGCAGATGGCGACCGCCAGCGCGGCGGCATCCACGCGGCCGGCGGCAAACGTGATGCAGAACAGCGCCATCGACACGATGGCGGACAGCCCCGCCGCCAGCCCGTCGAGCCCGTCGATCAGGTTGATGATGTTGGCGAAGCACACCAGGTACAGCACCGTGATGGGGTACGCGATCCAGCCCAGGTACAGTGCGCCTTCGCCGAACGGGTTCACGATGTGGCCGATGAGCAGCCCCGAGGCCGCGGCAATGCTGCCTGCGATGATCTGCCCGAGTAGCTTCTGCCAGGGCCGCAGCGAGACGACGTCGTCGATGATGCCGGTGATGAAGATGACGAGCACGCTCAGCGCGATGCCCCAGTAGTTGATGTTGAGCGAGGGGTGGGAGATGAAGGCTGACGGCCAGTCGAACGCGAGCGTCCCGAAATACTGGACGACGAGCGCCGCGGCAAGCCCCAGCAGCATCGCGATTCCGCCCATGCGCGGGACGGGGACCTTGTTGATGCGTCGGGCGCTGGGGTAGTCGATCGCCTTGAGCCTGATGGCGACCGCGCGGGCAAGCGGCACGGTGGCGACGGTGACGATCAGCGCCGTCACGAACACGGTCAGGTATGGAACAACGACTTCGAGATTCATCTGCCCGCCTTCGCAGCCATCCTCCCATTCG
>CAIFEU010000093.1 GCA_903789505.1 uncultured Coriobacteriales bacterium | reverse complement strand
TCCCGCATCCGCGGGCGCTCGAGCCCCGGCTCGTCGTACTCGGGTGCGGTGGGCATGCCCGGGCGCCACGGCTCGACACCGCGCACGGAATGCGCCCCCGTCGGCGCCTCGGCCCGGGCCGGTCGCCGGCCGCCCGCCTCGCCGCCCGGGCGCTCCCTGCGCCTCTGCCCGCCGGGCGCGACGGAGCCGAGCTCGACGTCGGGAGCCCGCAGCTCCGCCTCTCCCCCGCGGGTGCCCCCCTCGATCACGCCGAAGCCCCTGCGCGCCCTGCGAGCGCGTCTCTCGTTGGAGCTCCAGGTCTGCTTGCGGTCGACCGCCAGGATGCAGCCCACCATCAGCAGGGAGGCGATCAGCGACGAGTTGCCCGAGGAGACGAACGGCAGCGTGCGACCCGTCTCGGGAATCAGCTTGATGACGCCGCCGATGTTGATGAACGCCTGGATCAGCAGCATCGACGTCATGCCGCCCGCCAGCAGCCTGCCGCGGCTGTCGCCCGCCTTGGCGGCGATCCTGAGCCCGCAGAAGCCGAACAGGCAGAACAGCAGGATGATCGGCAGGGTCCCGAACAGGAATCCGAGCTCCTCGCCGATGACGTCGAAGATGAAGTCGTTGTCCGCCTGCGTGAGGTAGCCGTACTTGAGGCGGGAGGTGCCCAGGCCGGTCCCGAAGAAGCCTCCGGTGCCCAGCGCGTACAGGCCCTGCTTGAGCTGATAGCCCTCCCCGCTCGACAGCGCGCTGTCGTTGAAGACGTCGCCGCGCCACGAGGCCAGGCGCCCCATGCGGTAGCCCTCCGTCGAGACGAGCACGATTGCCAGCACCGCGCCCACCGCGGCCAGACCGAGCAGGTAGCGCTTGCGGCACCCGGCGACGATCAGCATGCAGTAGATGCCCAGCGCCATGATCACGAGCGTGCCCATGTCCTTCTGCAGGTAGATGCTCAGCATCAGCACAAGGACCGGGAGCACGTACAGCACCGACACCCGCCTGAGCTCGCGCATCCTGAGCTCGAAGTACTCGTACATGACGCGCGAGCACAGGATGACCATCGCGATCTTGGCGAACTCCGAGGGCTGCACGGAAAGCGAGCCGATGTAGAGCCAGCGCGTCGCGCCGTAGGCGTTGCCGCCGGCGGCGGCCGTGAACAGCATCAGGGCGACCGTGACGAACCAAAGCGCCCCGACGAACACCGGGTTGAGGATGCGCTCGACGTCGAGCCGCGAGATGCCGAACGCCGCCAGCCCGCCCAGGACGGTCGCTCCCAGCTGCACCAGCATGTCTCGCGACACCGACAGGAACTGGGAGACGACGCCCGCGCTCTCCTGGGCCGTGGACACCGTCGTCACCGAGGTGACCGAGTAGGTCATCACCAGGCCGTATGCGACGAGCAGCGCCGTGGCGACGATCAGGCCGTGGCGGGCGGAGAAGATGTCGGAGGCGTGCATGCCGCCCGACGCACGCCGGCGACCCGCGCCGCGCGCACCCGCCGTAGCCCCCGTAGCGCCGCGTCCTGCCATGTCACCTCGCTCCTCTCGTCACGTCGTCCCGCCTCTGCCGGCGCGGCGACCCGCCTCGCCCCTGCCGTAACCGGCGCCTAGCGCACGTCCGCGCCCCTTGCTGCGTCCGCGCCCAGCGTGCGCGCGACCCAGTCCTTGAAGATCTCGCCGCGTTCGACGTAGCCGGAGAACTCGTCGAACGACGAGCACGCCGGGGACAGCAGCACGACGTCGCCGGGACGTGCGACGCCCAGCGACGCCTCGCACGCGTCGAGCATGTGGGGCGCCTCCAGCACCGCGCACGCGCCCGAGAGGCGCTCGTCAGCGTCGCGCACCGCCCGCGCGAAGCGCGGTCCCGCCTGGCCGTAGGCGACCACGGCGCGGCAGGCACGCAGGCAGTGCTCGGCGAACGCCGTGAGGTCGGTGCCCTTGTCGTGACCGCCCACCAAAAGCACGACGCGCCCGGCCTCGAACGCGTCCAGCGCGTGGTCGGTGGCGTCGACGTTGGTCCCCTTCGAGTCGTCGTAGAACGACACGCCGCGCGCGTCGGTCCCGCAGGGCTCGATGCGGTGCTCGAGCGGCTGGAACGCCAGGAGCCCCCGCTCGACCGAGGCGTCGTCCGCCCCCATCTCGAGGGCGCAGGCGGCGGCGACCAGGGAGTTCTGCGCGTTGTGCGGCCCCTTGAGCAGCATGTCACCAAAGCGGCACAGCACGTGGTCGCGCCCGCCGAGGCGCACCGTGAGCCGCCCGTCGCCGTCGAGCCAGGCGGCGTCGGCGCGGCACGGCTCGGGCTCCCCGCCGAGGCTGACCACGCACACGCGCAGCCCGCGCGCCCGCAGGACCCCCGCGAGCGAGCGACACGCCTCGTCGTCGCCGAGCACGCACAGGTCGCCGGGGCCCATGTTGTCGAAGAGCCGCGCCTTGGCCTGCGCGTAGGCGTCCAGGGTCCCGTGCCATTCGACGTGGTCGGGGGTTACGTTGAGCAGGGCAGCCACCCGCGGGGCGATGCGGCTGGTCGAGGCGAGCTGGAAGCTCGACAGCTCGGCGACGAAGACCTCGCCGCGCGCGCGGTCGCGCACGCAGGCGATCGGGGGCAGACCGATGTTGCCCACCGTGCGCGCGGGCACGCCCGCCCCCCTGAGCAGTTCCGCCGTCAGCGTCGTCGTGGTGGTCTTGCCGTTGGTTCCGGTGATCGCCACCCAGTCGCGCGGGCTCTCGCGCCACGCGAGCTCGGGCTCGCTCACCAGCTCGTCGCACGCCGCGCGGGCGCTGGCGTAGAACCCGCCGATCTGGGGGACGCCCGGGCTCACGACGCCCAGGTCGTAGTGGCCCTCGACGTCCTCGGTGCCTTCCACCACGCGCACGCCGCGCCCCGCCAGCCCCCGCGCGCGCTCGCGCGCTGCCTCGCCGGCCTTGCCCAGGTACAGCGTCAGCGAGCGCACCTGGCCCTCCGCGCAGCCGAGCAGGTACTCCGCGGCAGCGCCGGTCGAGGCGCCCATGCCCACCAGCAGCACGTCGCCGAAGCCCTGGGTCGTGCCCGCCCCGGCGCCCCGCGCCGCGTCGACGCCCTCGCGCACAAGCCCGCCCTCAGAATCGCTCGCCATTCCCGCCGACCTTTCGTATCCGTGCGGGCCCTCGCCCGCCGCCCGCCTTCGCGCCCGCGTCCCGCGTGGGCGCGTCCGGCCGCTACAGCGCCGCCATGCCCGCCGGGTAGCCCCCGGCGAAGTACAGCGCGAAGCCCACGGCCGCGAACGCCGCCTCGATGATCCAGAAGCGCACGACGACGGTCGTCTCCTCCCACCCCTTCTTCTCGAAGTGGTGGTGCAGCGGCGCCATCAGGAACACGCGCTTGCCCGTGAAGTGGTGCACGAGCACCTGTATCGCCACGGAAAGCGCCTCGATGATGAAGATGCCGCCGATGACCAGGGACACCATCTCGGTCTTGGTCAGCACCGCCAGCGCCGCGAAGGCCGCACCCAGGGCGAGCGAGCCTGTGTCGCCCATGAAGATCTTCGCCGGGTAGCAGTTGAACCACAGGAACCCGATGCACGCGCCGATGCAGGTCGCCGCGAACACCGACATGGGCAGGTTGCCCTGGCTGAACGCGACCATGCCCATCACGCCGATCGCGATTGCGACGCAGCCGCCGCACAGACCGTCCAGCCCGTCGTTGAGGTTGACCGCGTTGGACATCCCCGCCATCAGCAGGAAGACGAACACCAGGTACAGCCAGGGGATCTCGATTCCGCCGGCGACCGGGATCGTGGTCGTGAGCACCCCCAGGTCGATCGTCGCCGTGCCGAGCGTGACCGTGGGCTCGATGCCGACGACGTTGACCGCCAGAAGACAGAACGCGGTGCTGACCAGGGCCTGGCCGGCAATCTTGTCCCGGGCGCGCAGCCCCAGCGACCTGCCGTGCGACACTGACTCGAAGTCGTCCAGGAAGCCCAGAGCGCCCGTCAGGATCGTCGCGAACAGGCACAGCGCCAGCGGCAGGTCCATGCGCACGAACAGAACGCTCGTCACGACGATCGCGAGCAGGATGATGGCGCCGCCCATCGTGGGCGTCCCCTGCTTCTTGAGGTGCCGCTGCGGTCCGTCGGCCCTGACCTGCTGGCCGATGTGGTTGTGGTGCAGCAGCTTGATCCACGCGGGCATGAGCGCCATCACGATGGCGGCCGCGACGAATATCGCGAGCAGGACGCGCAGCGTGGGGTACTGGTTCAGCTGGGAGAACATCGGGCTAGCACGCCCCCTCGCCGGCGTCGTCCTGGACCAGGGCGCTCACGACTGCGTCGAGCCCGGTCGCCCGCGAGGCGATGACGAGCACCGCGTCGCCTCGGCGCACCGTGGCGCGCAGCGCCTCTGCTGCCTGCTGGGGGGTGTCGGCGCAGGTCACGGCATCAGGGGCCATTCCCATCAGATGGGCGGCCTCAGCCATGCGCCGCGACTTCGCGCCCACGCACACCAGCAGGTCGACGCCCTTGCCCGCCGCATAGCCGCCGACCACGCCGTGGTACAGCTCGGCGTCGGGCCCCAGGCCCTCCATGTCGCCCAGGCACGCGATGCGGCGCTGCGCCGCCGTATCGTCGACCAGCTGGTCGATCGCGCAGCGCATCGAGGCGGGGTTGGCGTTGTACGAGTCGTCGATGACCGTGTATCCGCCAGGGGTGACGATCACCTGCTGGTGCATGCGCAGGGCGCGCACGTCCAGCAGGCCGCGGGCGATGTCGGGGGCGCTCACGCCCAGGGCGTCGCCCACCGCTGCGGCGGCCAGGGCGTTCAGGACGTTGTGGCGGCCGGAGATCGCGATCTTGGCGTCGACCTGCGCGCCGCTGGGCAGGCGCAGACGCGCGCTGGCGCGGCCGAGGTCGTCGACCGTGATGCCCTCCGCGCGCGCGTCGTCGCCCTCCTCGGTCCCGTAGGTCACGACGTCGACGCCGTGCGGCGCGGCGACGCGGTCGCGCATCCACCCCTCGAAGTCATCCTCGCCCCACAGGAACACGCGCGAGCGGACCGGGCCCTGCTGCGCGGAGGGGCGCAGGCCCTCGATGATCTCGGACTTGGCGCGCGCGATGTTCTCGCGCGTCCCGAGCGCGTCGATGTGGGCGAACCCGACGTTGGTCACCACGGCGAGGTCGGGGCGGGCGATCGCGCACAGCTGCGCTATCTCGCCCAGCTGCCCCATGCCCATCTCCAGCACCATGGCCTGGGCGTCGCGCGGGCATGCGAGAATCGTGAGCGGGCAGCCGATGAGGCTGTTGTAGTTGCGGCTGGCGGTGTGGGTGACCATCTCGGTCGAGAGCACGCTGGCGATCAGCGTGCGCGTCGTCGTCTTGCCGGTGCTGCCGGTGACCCCGATCACCACCGCCCCCACCTGCTCGCGCCACCACGTCGCCAAGGCCCCGAGGAACCCCTGGGCGTCGGGCGCCACCAGGATCGACGCGTCGAGCGCGCGGGCGCGGGCGACGAGCGCCTCGTCGGGCTGGCGCGTCATGACCGCGCAGCCCGCGCCGTTCTCCAGCGCCGCCCCCGCGAAGTCGTTGCCGTCGACGCGCTCGCCGGGGAACGCGACGAACAGGGACCCGTCCACAATCTCGCGCGAGTCGATGCTCACGCCGCGGACCTCCTTGTCGGCGCGCCCGACCACCTGGGTGGCGCCCGTGACCTCGCAGATCATCGCGCAGGTTGCCTCAATCATCATCCGTCCAATCACTCCTGCGGGGCGCGTGCCCCGCGCTTGCACGTCACGCCGAGGGGGCCACGTTGAGCTTCGTGAGCACCCTCTGCATGATAGTCGCCCAGGGCGACCCAGCCGTGAGTAGCTCATGTGTTTCGTCGACGTTGTCGAACAGCACGTAGAGCACCGCGACGGGGGCCTCGGTGGGCGCGAACCCCACGAACGAGACGACGTAGTGGTCGGTCGAGTAGGTGCCGGTCGTGGCGTCGTAGCGCTCGCCGGTGCCGGTCTTCGCTGCGACGTTGTAGCCCTCGATCGCCCCGGTGTAGCCGTAGCCGTTCGTCACGACGCTGTTCATCATCCAGCACACGCTCTCGGCAGTCGCGGTCGTCAGCACGCGCGTGCCGTCGGCGTAGGTCACGTCCTGGTCTCCCACGGCGACCAGGAAGTGGGGGTCGGTCCGCAGGCCCTCGTTGGCGATCACGCCGATCGCACGCGCCACCTGCAGCGGCGAGACGCTCACCGACTGGCCGAACGCCATCGACTCCCACGCGCCGTCGTACTCCGAGTAGCTCTTGACGTGCGGGGTGTCCTCGTAGGGGAAGTCGACCCCGGTCGAGGAGCCGATGCCGAACGCGTCGAAGTACTCGGAAAACTTCTTCGCGCCCAGTATGTCGGCGATCATGACGGTGCCGATGTTGCTGGAGTGCTCGAGCATGTTGGTGGGCGTCATCGACGTCGCCTCGGTGCGCGCCTCGGCGTCCTTGACGGTATCGGACCCGACCTGGATCGACGTCGGCACCCAGTACTCGGTGTCGGCGGTCGTAAGCCCCTCGTTGATCGCCGCCGCCATCGTCAGCGGCTTCAGAACCGACCCCGGCTCGTACGCGCTCGTGATCGGCTTGAGCCCCAGGGCGTCGGAGTCGGTCAGCCTCTCCAGGTGGTTGGGGTCGAACGTGGGCGTCGAAGCGCACAGCAGGATCTCGCCGGTCGCGGGGTCGAGCGCCACCGCGCAGCCGCTGTCGCACCCCCATTGCTCCACGGTGTCGGCGAGCGCCTCCTGGGCGGTGCGCTGCATGTCGACGTCGATCGAGATGCGGACGTCGAGCCCGTCGATGGGGGCGACGTACTCGTCCTCCCCGCCGACGATGACCCCTCCGGTGATCCCCAGCTCACGCGTGCGGCTGCCGTCGGTCCCGCTCAGGATCGAGTCGTACTGCAGCTCCAGCCCCGAGGCGGCGTCGCCGTCGTTGTTGATGCAGCCGATCACGCTGCATGCCACCTCGTTGAGCGGGTAGACCCGCTGATAGCCGTCCGTGTAGTACAGACCGGCGTAGCCGAGCGACTCGAGGTCGGCGGCGACGTCGGGGTCGGCCGCCTCGACGAGCGTGACGTTGCGCGTGTTCGCACGCGTCAGCTCCTCGCGATACTCGTCCAGCGAGCCCCCGAAGCGCTGCTTGATCGCCTGGGCGATCTTCTCCACCTGATCGGACTTGACCATCGTGGGGTCGGTCGAGATCGTCACCACGCTGATGCTCTGCGCGAGCACGACGCCGTTGCGGTCGTAGATGGCGCCGCGGCGGTACGGGAGCGTCACGTCCTGGGTGCGCTCCGCCTTCGCGGCGCTGGCGAGGTCGCCCGACTTGACCGTCTGCCACCACGCCGTGCGCAGCGCCGCCACCAGGAACGCCAGGCCGAACCCCATTTCCAGGAACTGGAAGCGCGTCATCGACCGCAGCCGCTCCCCCACAGACCTGCGGCTGCTACCACTCGCCGTCGTATGGCCTCTGGCCTGGTGCGACTCACCGGAGTCTAAAGATGAACCTATTCCTTTGGTAGAGCTTGACGTTGAGGTTGACTCTCCTGCATATTCTCGCTCGTCGTCGGCGGCGGAGCGCCCATCGCGATACCTGGCGCGACCGTCGCGACCGCGGTCAGGGGAATGACGGCGCCCTGAGCCCTCCGAGGGCGTGAGGTCGTCCCTGTCGCGACCTGCCATCGCTACTCCGCAGCGCCCTGCGTGCCCTGGGCCGTCGAGGAGACGTCGACCGTCGAGACCTGCGTGGCAGGGACCATGCCGTAGACCTCGGTGCTGTACTGGAGGATGCGGTCGGAGTCCTCGTTGATAGCGACCTGGACCTCGAGCTGCTTGGACTGGGCCTGCGTGTCGGTCAGCGAGGACTGGATGGACGAGTCATCCTCCAGCACCAGGCGCGTGACGCCAATCAGCGTCAGCGCGACGACGAAGAGCGCGACGACGTAGACGACGGCGACGCGTGCCGAGCGCACGGCCGTCCTTGCCCACGGGGCGAGCTCGTCACCGGAAGACTCGCGTGAGCCGGGGATGACGTCGAAGCCCGGGCGCTCGGCGGCATGTCGGGACCGCTCGGGCAGCTCGGTCACCTGGGACTCGTAGGGCTCCTGCTCCGCCAGGTTACCGTGCGTGTACGCCATCTGCTCTCGCTCCTTCCATCACTACGTGTCCGACCTCGTCGGACGCGCGTCAGAGATTCGTCCGACGTTCGTCCGACGCCTATCGTGCGCACCGCAAGAGGCGCGGGGCGCACGCTTCGTGCCAAACCGACAACTCACCCGGCCAGCTTCGTCGCCGACCTCAGCTTCGCGCTTCGAGCGCGCGGGTTGTTCGCTATTTCGTCAGGGCTCGGGACGCGCGGCTTGCGCTCCCCCAGCTCGATGACCGGCACATTCCCACACACGCACACCGGCAGGTCCGGCGGGCACGTGCACCCCTGCGACCGCTGCCTGAAAACGTTCTTGACGATGCGGTCCTCCAGCGAGTGATAGCTGATCACCGCTATGCGGCCACCGGGGTTGAGCCAGCGTATGGCCGACTGGAGCCCCGCCTCCAGAGCGTCGAGCTCGTGGTTGACCTCGATGCGCAGGGCCTGGAAGGTCTTGCGCGCGGGATGATGACCTCCCTCGCGCCGCTGGGACGCGGGAATCGCGTCCTTGATGACCTCCACGAGCTGCATCGTGGTCTGGATGGGGGCATGGGCGCGGCGTCGCACGACGAACTGTGCGATGCGTGACGCCCATCGCTCCTCTCCGTACGCGCGGAGAATCCGGGTGAGGTCTGCTTCGGAATAGGTGTTTATGACCTCAGCTGCGGTTAGGGTCTGTGTCCCCGGATCCATGCGCATGTCGAGTGGGGCATCTTCGTGATACGAGAACCCTCGTTCGGGAACGTCCAGCTGGGGGGAGCTGACGCCCAGGTCGAACAGGAAGCAGTCGACCCCAGGCACCTGCGCCCTCTGCAGGAGTCCGTCGAGCTGGGAGAAGTTGCCCTTGAGCTGGAGAGACGCGACTTCGGGTACGTTTGCCCGGATGCGCTCCCCGGCAGCCGCCAGGGCGACGTCGTCCTGGTCGATGCCGATGAGCAGTCCGGACGGGCTGCAGCGTCTTCCCAGCTCAAGGGAGTGACCAGCGCCGCCCAGCGTGCAGTCGCACACCACGTCGCCGTCTCTTGGGGACAGGGTCTCCAGAACCTCCCCGAGCATCACGGGAATGTGTCGGTATTCGGATGTCAAGTCGCTCTCGCTCACCACCATGCGGCCCCTCACTGCCTCCGCGTCGGGTCGACTAGATTTCGTCGTCCTCCGACTCCTCGTCCATGCTCGCGTACTTCTCCGGGCTCATGATCTCGATGTGGCCGAACATGCCCACGATCTTGACCTCTTTCTCCAGACCGGCACGCTTGCACAGCTCGGCGCTGATGCTGATTCGACCGGCCGAGTCGATATCGGTGTCCTCAGCATGGGCGGTGAGCGAGAACAGGGTCTTGCTGTCCTCCCTCGAACGGGGGTCGGGCTTGCCGCCTTCGAAGAACTCGCCGACCCAGCTCTGGTAGTCCTGGATGGTGAACAGGTGAATCGTTCCGCCACGAGGGACCAGCTTGAGTGCGACGGGGAGAGATTTGCGGAACTTCGCGGGAAGCGATACCCGGCCTTTGCTGTCCAGCGTGTGCGTGTACGTGCCGCTGAACGTGCGCTCGACCGAGAACGCGTCCGTGTCCATCTCTCCCTCCTCTCGGCCTTGCCGTCACTCCGTCCAAAGTGTTTCTACAGTCTAGCATCGTTTATCCCACTTGATGGGAAAATTCTCCCC
Source organism: uncultured Coriobacteriales bacterium (assembly GCA_903789505.1). Taxonomy (GTDB): domain Bacteria; phylum Actinomycetota; class Coriobacteriia; order Coriobacteriales; family UMGS124; genus CAIFEU01. Next base: position 422 of record CAIFEU010000093.1, on the reverse strand, counting down.
AACCATGGGAATCCATGGGCAGACGTGACTCCAGACTGGTGTGGCATGACATCCGTTCGCGGAGGCGGAACACAAGATGTTGTCGCCATCATCGGCGAGCGACCCAAATTAGCCTGAAGCCTCGCCCACCGCGCCGGGCATTCCTCTCAATCCGCATCAGCGGGGGTGTGCAGGAATCGTGACGTGGGGCCATGAGGGCGGCAGCGCACCCCGCGTCCGTGTGCGCGGAGGGGGACCGAAGGACGCGCAGATGAAGGCAGCGCCTGCGGCAAGAGGGGCTCCCGAGCTGGGAAGATGAACGATACGCGCAGGTCAGACCCCCTGTATCGCCCGTGAGTGGCAACGCTCTCGACGCGCCGCGCATGCCCCCTGCGCGCAGGGGGCCGCGCCGGGCGGCGCGATGGGGACGCCGTGGGATGGGG
>CAIFEU010000092.1:8742-10224 GCA_903789505.1 uncultured Coriobacteriales bacterium | reverse complement strand
GGACCCGACCGTCCACGTGCACGTCCACGTGACGGGCATCGTGCAGGGCGTGGGCTACCGTCCGTTCGTCTGGAGGCTCGCCACCGCCCGCGGGATCGCGGGGTGGGTGCGCAACGCGACCGACGGCGTGCACATCGACGCCAAGGGCAGGCAGAGCGCGATCGACTCGTTCGTCCTGTCCCTCTCCACGCAGGCGCCCGACGCCGCGCGCGTCGACACGGTCCACGTCGACCGCCTCCCCGCCCCCCACATAGCGCCGATGGCGCTCCTCCCCGGCGAGGCGGTGACGGTCAGCGGGCAGTCGAGCGGCAGCGACTTCCGCATCGTCGAGTCGCAGGAGAGCTCGCGACGCTCGACGCTGGTCTCGCCCGACATCGCGACGTGCCCCGAGTGCGCCCGGGAGCTGTTCGACCCCGAGGACCGTCGATACCACTACCCGTTCATCAACTGCACCAACTGCGGCCCGCGCTTCACGATCATCGACGAGCTGCCCTACGACCGCGCGCGCACCTCGATGGCGCGGTTCGAGATGTGCGAGGACTGCGCCCGCGAGTACGAGGACCCCTCCGACCGGCGCTTTCACGCCCAGCCCGACGCCTGCTTCTCCTGCGGGCCGCACCTCTCGTGGCGCACCGTCGAGAAGCCCGGCGAGGTCCTGTGGGGCCGTGACCGCGCGTCGTCGGACCGCATCATCGCCCTGGCGGCGTCGATGATCAAGGGGGGCGGCATCGTCGCCGTCAAGGGCCTGGGCGGCTTCCACCTCGCCTGCGACGCCACCAACCAGGAGGCTGTGGCGCGGCTGCGCGAGCGCAAGATGCGCCCCTCCAAGCCGTTCGCGGTGATGTTCGGCTCGCTCGACCAGGTACGCCACCTGTGCCACGTCGACGCCACCGAGCGCGCCCTGCTCAACGGCTCCGTGCGCCCGATCGTGCTGCTGCGCCGCAGGGCGGCAGACGACCCCGAGCTCGCCGAGGCGCGCGTCGACGTGTGCGACGCCGTGGCGGGCCCCCTGCCCCAGCTCGGCGTCATGCTGCCCTACACCCCCGTCCAGCTCCTGCTGATGGAGGCGGTCGGCAACAGGCCGCTGGTCATGACCAGCGGCAACCTCTCCGAGGAGCCGATCATCGCCGACGACCAGCTGGCGGTGGCGCGCCTGATGGACGTCGCGGACGCCTTCCTGGGCAACGACCGCCCCATCCGCGCGCGCTACGACGACTCGGTCGTGAGCGTCGTCGAGGGCGCCACGATGGTCGTGCGGCGCGCCCGCGGCATCGCGCCGACGCCCCTGAGCCTGCCGCGCGAGGAGACCGGCGGCGTCGAGGTGCTCGCCTGCGGCCCCGAGCAGAAGGCCACCTTCTGCATCACGCGTGGCGAACAGGCCTTCGTGTCGCAGCACGTCGGCGACCTGGAGAACTCCGACGCCTTCGACTCGTGGCGGCAGAGCCTGTCCCAGTACGAGGGGCTGTTCGACCTGTCGTGGGG
>CAIFEU010000092.1:4963-8732 GCA_903789505.1 uncultured Coriobacteriales bacterium | reverse complement strand
CGCTCGCCTGCGACCTGCACCCCGAGTACCTCTCGAGCAAGTGGGCGCGCTCCTGCGCCGAGGAGCGCGGCGTGCCGCTGACCGAGGTGCAGCACCACCACGCCCACATCGCCTCGGTCCTGGCCGAGCACGGCGTGCGCGGGCGCGTCGTGGGCGTCGCCCTGGACGGCACCGGCTACGGCCCGGACGGCGCGATATGGGGCGGCGAGGTGCTCACCTGCGACCTGGCGTCCTACGCACGCGCCGCGCACCTGTCGTACTTCAGGCTGCCGGGAGGCGCCGCGGCGATTCGCAAACCGCTGCGCTGCGCCTTGGGGCTGCTCGACGCGTGTGGGCTCTCCGACTCCGACGTGGCACGCGACGTCACCGACAGGCTCGGCGTCGAGGGCCCCGTCGTGCGCCAGATGCTCGAACGCGACCTGAACTGCCCGCTCACCAGCAGCGCGGGCAGGCTGTTCGACGCCGTGGCGGCCCTGCTCGGCCTGGTCGACAAGGCGGGCTACGACGGGGAGCCCGCGTGCCTGCTCGAGGCCGCGGCGACGCTGGTCGACGCCGACGACGACCCCCGCGCCGCCGAGCGCTACCGCGTGGGGCTGCTGCCGGGCGACGCCGGGGGCGACGGCTCGTTCGTGGTCGACACGGCCCCGCTCGTGCGCGCCGTGGTCGACGACGGCGCCGCCGCGGTCGACGGGCGCGTCGGCGCGCGCCGGTTCCACGAGGGGTGCTGCGACGGCGTCGCGCGCGCAGCGGTCGCCGTCGCGCGCTCCTCCGAGCTGTCCGCGGTGGCGCTGTCCGGCGGGGTGTTCATGAACCGCATCGTCCTGACCGGCGTCCGCTCGCGCCTGGAGTCGGCGGGGCTCAGGGTGCTCGTGGCTCACGACCTGCCCGTCAACGACGGCTGCATCTCCTACGGCCAAGCGGCCGTCGCGCGCGCCCGCATCGCGGCGAGCATCTCGGGCGCGGCCCCGCAGGCGTAGGCGGCGCGGCGCGCGCCGGCAGTTCGGAACGCGCCGTCAGATGTGAAGATAGCGAATGCCCACGCGAGCGGCGCGCACGGGGAGTACGTTCATGGGTAAGACCGTCGCCGACCCGCTCGGCCGGGTCAGTACCCGCCGTCCGACGGCAGGGCCGACCTCGCCGCGCGCAACGGCCGACTCACACGTTCGCTCAGAGGGGAGACCATCCATGTGCCTCGCTGTTCCCAGCAAGATCGTCTCGATCGACGACGGCGGCATCGCCCAGATCGACGTCCTCGGCGTGAGGCGCGACTGCTCCGTCAGGCTCACGCCCAACGCCAAGCCGGGCGACTACGTGCTCGTCCACGCCGGCTTCGCGATCCAGGTGGTCGAGGAGCAGGAGGCCGACGAGACGCTGCGCCTGCTGCAGGAGATGTCCGACCGCGAGCTGGCGGAGATTACCGGCCAGCAGGGCGCCGACGCCCCGGCGGGCGAGCCGGCGGCGGCACCCGCCGCGGCAAGGTAGGCGCACGCCGATGGCCACGAAGACGGACCTGGACTCGTTCCGAGACCCCAAGCTCGCCCGCGAGCTGCTCGACGCGATCGAGCGCCTCGCGCGCGGCAAGAACGTCAACCTCATGGAGGTCTGCGGCACCCACACGGTGTCCATCGCGCGCTACGGGCTGCGCAGCGCCATGCCGGAGGGCGTGCACCTGCTCAGCGGCCCCGGCTGCCCGGTGTGCGTGACGTCCAACCACGACATCGACACGATGATCGCCCTGGCGCGCATCCCCGACGTGATCGTCACCACGTTCGGCGACATGATTCGCGTGCCCGGCTCGTCCACGACGCTGGGCGCGGAGCGCGCGCAGGGCCGCGACGTGCGCGTCGTCTACTCCCCGCTCGACGCCCTGGCGTTTGCGCGCGAGAACCCGCCGCGCCGGGTGTTCTTCCTCGGGGGGGGCTTCGAGACCACCACGCCCGCCATCGGGGCGACCATCCTGACGGCACACGACGAGGGCCTCGGGAACTTCTTCGTCTACAGCGCGCACAAGCGCACCCCGCCCGCGATCATGGCGATCGAGGACGACCCCGAGACGCAGGTCAACGGCTTCATCCTGCCCGGCCACGTCTCGACGATCACCGGTCTCGCACCCTACCGGCCCCTCGCCGAGCGCTATCACGTGCCCGGCGTCGTGTCGGGCTTCGAGCCGGTCGACATCCTCTCGGCCATCGCGCGCCTGCTCGCGCAGATCGACGAGGGCCAGGCGCGCATCGAGAACGCCTACGAGCGCGGGGTCCTCGACGAGGGCAACGTCGTCGCCCAGCGGATGATCGACCGCGTCTTCGAGCCGTGCGACGCCACGTGGCGCGGCCTGGGCGTGATTCCCGGCTCGGGCAGCGCCATCCGCCCCGAGTTCGCCGACCACGACGCCGCACGGGCGTTCTCGCCCGACGTCGAGCCCACGGTCGAGCCGCGCGGGTGCCGCTGCGGGGACGTGCTGCGCGGCGTCATCGCCCCGGACCGCTGCCCGCTGTTCGGGCGCGCCTGCACGGCCGAGCACCCGGTGGGACCCTGCATGGTCTCCAGCGAGGGGAGCTGCGCCGCCTACTTCCGCTACCAGGAGCACTCCCGCTAGCGCGCCGCGCCCCGGCGCGCCGTCCGAACGAGCACCAAGGAGGATTTCGCACGATGGCATCTGCACTCAACGACACCGAGGTCAGGCTCGGCCACGGCTCCGGAGGCGCGATGATGAAGCGCCTCATCGACAACCTGTTCCTCGAGGAGTTCGGCGACGAGGCGGCACTGCCCGGCGACGACGCGGGCGTGGTCCCGCTGGGGGCGGGGCGCATCGCGATGTCGACCGACTCCTTCGTCGTGACGCCGCAGTTCTTCCCGGGCGGCAACATCGGCCGCGTCGCCGTGTGCGGCACGGTCAACGACGTCGCGACCTCGGGCGCGCAGGTGGCGTACCTGTCGTGCGGCTTCATCCTGGAGGAGGGCTACCCCATCGACCGCCTGCGCCAGATCGCGACGACGATGGCCAAGACCGCCTCCGAGGCCGGCGTCAAGATCATCACCGGCGACACCAAGGTCGTCGAGCGCGGCAAGGCCGACGGCGTGTTCATCAACACCGCCGGCGTCGGCCTGGTGCCGCCGGGCGTGGACCTGTCGGGCACCCACTGCCGCCCGGGCGACGTCGTGCTGCTCTCGGGCACGCTGGGCGACCACGGCATCGCGATCGTCTCCCAGCGCGAGGGCCTCTCGTTCTCCACGACGGTCGAGTCCGACGCCGCGCCGCTCAACCGTATGATCTCCTCGGTGCTCGCTGCCGCCCCGCACGCGCGGTGCTTCCGCGACCCCACGCGCGGGGGGCTGGCGAGCACCCTCAACGAGTTCGCCGAGGCCAGCGGCGTGGACATCCTGGTGCGCGAGGCCGACGTGCCGGTGCGCGACCAGGTGCGCGGCGCCTGCGACATGCTCGGCTACGACGTCTTCCAGGTGGCCAACGAGGGCAAGATCGTCGCCGTCGTGCCCGCCGATGAGGCCGACGCCGCGCTGGCGGCGATGCGCGCCGACCGCTACGGCGCCGACGCTGCCATCATCGGCGAGGTGCAGGCCCCCAGCATCGAGGGCGGTCACACCGTGCGCCTCGAGACGCCGTTCGGGTCCCGACGCATCCTCGACATGCTCGTGGGCGAGCAGCTTCCCCGCATCTGCTAAGACTCCCGCCCGGCCCCCCCCCCCCCCAACCAGCCCGGCCGCCGCGCCCGCCCCCGGTTTCGCCCCCCCGGTTACATAACAGAGCGTT
>CAIFEU010000092.1:0-4953 GCA_903789505.1 uncultured Coriobacteriales bacterium | reverse complement strand
CCCCCCCTTCCCCCACCCCCCCCCCCGGCCCCCCCCCCCCCCCGCGGGGGGGGGGGGGGGCCCCGGCCCCGGTTTGCGCGCAGCGTGTTCCTTACCTGAGCGTTTACCTCAGCAGGGTGACTACGCTGCGCCTTTCGAGTAATCTACGGGGAGCGCGTTTTCACATTCGTCAGCAGTTGATTGCCACCGCGTGTCGTCCGGCGGGTCTGCGCGCTGAAGTCGGGCGGCGCGGGCGGCGCGGGCGGCGCGGGCACCTCTCTCAGCGTCACTCGAGACATGAAACGAGGAGTGCCATGGCAACGCCTGCCAACAGCCCGTCGTTCACCGAGAAGCTCGTGAGCGACCACGTCCCGTCCCGCGTCCACGCCAAGGACGCTACGCTGTACGACTTCTCCGACGTCGCGCTCGACAGCGCAAGGAATTTCATGGGCTGGACCGACCTCTCTTCCAACCCGCCCGTCCCGATCGACGACATCTGCGCCCTTGCCGACGAGGTCATCGCAGAGGGGCTCGACCGCGTCGGGCTGCTTGGCGAGGGCGGCAGCTCCCAGGCACCGATGACGATCACCAAGCTCAACGCCGCCAAGCACCCCGACATCCGCTTCTCGACGCTCGACTCGCTGTCGCCGGTCTACATCCACAAGATCCTGCGCAACATCGACTACTCGCGCTCGTTCTTCATCGTCAGCTCCAAGTCGGGCGGCACGCTCGAGACGCTGTCGATGTTCAAGCTGATCTGGGACGACGCCGTGCGCCAGCTGGGCGAGGCCGACGCGGGCCGGCGCTTCGTCGCGATCACCGACCCGGGCACCAAGCTCGAGACGATCGCGCGCAACCTCAACTTCCGCGCCATCTTCCTGGGCGAGCCCACCGTCGGCGGCCGCTACTCGGGCATGTCGGTGTTCGGCCTGCTGCCTGCCGCGCTGTGCGGGCTCGACATCCGCGCGCTGGTGTCGCGCGCCGCCGAGATGGAGCGCCTGTGCTCCGCCGACCGGCCCGACAACCCCGCCGTCCAGCTCGCTAACTTCCTGCTCTCCAACCTCTCCCCCGACTCCGCCAACTGCTTCTCCTACATCTCGCCGCAGTCCGGCCGCGTCTTCGGCCTGTGGATGGAGCAGCTCATCGCCGAGTCGCTCGGCAAGGACGGCCATGGCGTCGTCCCTCACATCGAGATTGACGTCAACCTGCTGAACCACCACCAGCCGCGCCACCCCGTCGTGATCTACCACACGAGCCCCGACTCCACCTTCGACCGCGACGCGTCCCTGCTCTCCCCCGACGTCCCCCAGCGCTCCTACGTGCTCGAGGACTCGCTCGACATCGGACAGCACTTCGTGCTGTGGGAGTACGCGGTGGCCTTCATGGGCTACCTCATGGAGGTCCCCCCGTTCAACCAGCCCGACGTGCAGCTCGCCAAGACGATGACCTCGCACGCGCTGATGGGCATGCTCCCCGAGCGCTCGCATCGCCTCGAGGAGCCGTGGGTGATCGCCGAGTACTCCGACGCCTTCGAGCAGAGGACCGGCATCGTCGACCCCACGCGCATGCGCTCGATCGACGAGGTCCTCGACGCGCTGTACGAGCTCGTGGGCCCCCACAACTGGATTTCGGTCAACGCGTTCCTGCCGTTCACCGGCGAGCGCCGCGGGCCGATGGAGGTCATCCGTCACACCCTGGCCCGCATCCTCGAGGTGCCCACCGCCCTGGAGGTCGGCCCTCGCTACCTGCACTCCACCGGCCAGCTCCAGAAGGGCGGGGAGGACTCCGGCATCTTCGTGATCCTCTCCTCCTACGAGGCGGACGACATCCAGGTCCCCGGCGAGAGCTATAGCCTGGGCCAGCTCCAGGTGTCGCAGAGCCGCGGCGACCTCGCCGCGCTGTCGAGCAAGGGTCGACGCGCCCTGCACCTGCACCTGATCGACTCCGACCCCGACACGCTGTGGCGCCTCGCCCACGCGTTCGAGGACGCGGGCCTGCGCTACGCGATTCGGCACGCCTGCGGGGATGCCGCGGGCGCCGACGGCGCGGGGGCGCGCTAGCGACTAGGGAGGCATGTCATGAAGAGCATCGCCATCGTCACAGGCGCCACCTCGGGCGTCGGCCGTGAGTTCTGCCGACAGCTCGACGGCACCTACTACGGGCGGATTGACGAGATCTGGGCAATCGGGCGCGACGAGGACGCGCTGGCGGAGGTGAGGCGCGCGCTGTACGCCCCCGTGCGCACCTTCGCCCTGGACCTGCGCGACCCGCACTCGTTCGGCGTCCTCCGCAGCGCGCTCGCGGCCGAGGAGGACGCCTGCGTGAGCTGGCTGGTCAACAGCGCCGGCTTCGGGTGGTTCGGCCTGGAGACCCAGGCGGACCCGTCGCTGATGGTCGACATGGTGCGCGTCAACTGCCTCGCCGTGGTCGAGACCATCGGGCTCGCGCTGCCGTACGTCCAGCCCGGCTCGCGCATCGTGAACATGTCCTCGGTCGCTGCCTTCCTGCCGCTGCCGGGCATGGGCATGTACGCCGCGACCAAGCGCTTCGTCCTCGACGTGACGCGCGTGCTCAACGACGAGCTCGAGGGCACCGGCGTCCACGCGTGCGCCGTCTGCCCCAAGGCGCTCAACACCGGCTTCTGGAAGGACGCCGGCCAGGCGGCGTCGATGGGCAGGATGCTCGGCGAGGAGAGCGTCTACGACGTGGTCCGCAAGGCGATTGACGCCGTTGAGGCGGGTCGGGGGCGCGTCATCACCTCTCCCGACATGCACGTCGTCAACGTCGCCATGAAGCTGCTCCCCTATGGGCTCACCTCGGCGATCGGCAAGGCGGCCCTGCACGCCTCGATCAGGGCCTCCGAGGCGCAGGAGGAGGCCGAGCGCGGCGGCGCGACCTACGCCGCCCCCGAGGTCGGCGAGCGCGCCTGACGCGCTCCCTACGCCTGCGCCGCGTCCCCGCGCGCCTTCTCACCCCACCCGACGACGTGAGACGACGCAGCCCCCGCCGGTCCTCGTGACCGCCGGGGCATCGTCGCGTTCTTCTCAGGTTCGCCCGCATGAAGGGGCGCTGAAGAACGTCGCGCCTGCTCGCGGGTGCAAGCGCCTGCGGGCAGGCGACGAGGTCGGCCTAGTGGCAGCCGCCGCAGGTCGAGCAGTCGTGCGTGCACTCGGACTCGGGCGCGTCCTCGCGCGAGACGAGCTCGAGCTCGAAGTTCAGCGCCTTGCCGGCCAGCTGATGGTTGAAGTCGAGGTAGACCTTGCCGTCCTCGATCTTCTGGACGAGCGCGGGCATCGGGTAGCCCGTCGGGCTGTTGAAGTAGACCGTCTTGCCCACCGGCAGCTTGTCGGCGTTGGGGATGCTCTCGACCGGGATGACCTGCACCAGGCGCTCGTCGCGGTCGCCGTAGGCGTCCTTGGGCTCCAGGTGAATCTTGGTCTTGTCGCCGGGCTGCATGCCCGCGACGGCGTCCTCGAAGCCCTTGATGACGCGATGCGCCCCCTCCACGAACTGGATCGGGTCGCGCCCCTCGCTGCTGTCGAACACGGTGCCGTCGTCCAGCGTACCCTTGTAATGAACCTTCACGAGCTGAGCGGCCATGCAATAGCTCCCATCGTCACAGGCGACTTGTCCGTCGCGATTCTCCCACGTCGCGTGCGCGGCGCTGACCATCCTACCATGAGGCGGGCGACCTGCCGTCGCACGCCACCCGCCCCTCACAACCGAGTCGAGGCGTCTTGTACCCCACCGCCCCCCCGCCCGCACACCCCCGGCGCCCCCCCCCGCCCGCCCCCCCCCGGCGCCCCCCCCCGGCGCCGCATGCCGGGCCGGCCTCCTCCCGCCCCGCCCCCCGGCCGGCTCCCCCCGGCGGGCCCCCGAGCTCCGGCGCCACGCGGTCTCCAGCGACAGGAGCGTCACGACGTCGCTCGGAGCGCGCCGGGACGGCCGCGTGGCGCGACCCGCCGGGCGAACGGGGCGATCAGAAGTCGTCGTCGCCGTGCGCGCTCTCGTAGCGGCTGACGGCGCGCGCAAACTCGGGCACCCCCATCGCCCAGTCCACGAAGTCGGGGGTGTCGACGACGAGGAAGTCCGCCTCGTAGGTCGCGAGCAGGCACTCCTTGTCGCTGCCGGGGGCCGCGGCGGGCCGGTCGGGCAGGTACAGGGGCGCCACGTCGGGGTTGGCGAGGTAGTACGCCGCGGCGGGATAGAGGTGCGCAAGCCCGACGACCGCGCGGCGGGCGGCGTCCATGCGCTCGAGCTTGTACAGCAGCATCGCGCGGGCGATCTGCATCCACGGGCTCCCCTTGCGCGAGAACGCCGCGTCGAGCTCGTCGAGGCCCCGCTCGTCCTCGAGGCGCGCGAGCAGCAACGCCGTCCCGTGACGGATGCCCTGCCCGTCGGCCGGCGACTTCTCGAGCATCCTGCGGGAGCGCTGCAGCGCGGCGCGATAGCGGCACGTCAGCGTCAGCAGGTCGATGATCTTGGCCTCGATGCGCAGGTAGGGGCGCATGAACGTCGCGTCCCACAGGTCGTCGACCTGCCCGTCGTAGGTGCGCGAGCGGTCCTCGCACCAGGCGAGCGCACTGCCCTCGAGGCCCACGAGCTGCGTGATCGCCTCGTCATCGTCGGTGGCCTTCGCGAGAATCTGCAGCATGCGCGCGTCATAGCAGTGCCCGTCCAGGTCGATGCAGCGCTGCAGCGCGAGGATCGAGCGCTCCAGCTGGGGCGCCTGCAGGTCACCGAAGCTGTCCCCCTCGGCGTCGTCGTACCCCTCGATCTCGTGGCGCGTCACCTTGAGGGCCTCCTGCAGCAGCGCGAACGCGCGGTCCTCGTCGTCGAGCGCGTATGCCTCGGGGTCGCGCATCGCGTCGCGGCCGATGCGCGCCATCCTCGCGGGGTCCGACGCCAGGCTCGGGTCGGAGGCGCAGCGCTTCTTCAGGATCCTGCTCACGTACTCTGCGGACGGGGTCATGC
>CAIFEU010000091.1 GCA_903789505.1 uncultured Coriobacteriales bacterium | reverse complement strand
CGCCGAGGAACGGCGTGTTCTTCCCCGCACCCGCGAGGAAGTCGGGCGTGACCTCGAAGGGCGCGTGCGGGTCGATCAGGCACAGCGTCGCCTGCGCGCCGCGCTCGATGCGCAGCGGCTCGAGGCGGCACCGCGCGCGCGGGTTCACGCTGGTCACCTGGACGAACCTCTGCCAGGTCATGTGACCCGGGTTGACCAGATGGGTGATGACCAGCGGGATCTCGGTCTCCAGCCCGACGATCCCGAACGGGGCGCGCTCGAACTCGAGCTGCTTCTCGTGGGTCGCATGGGGCGCGTGGTCGGAGACCAGGCAGTCTATGTCGCCGGCGCACAGCGCCTCGCGCAGGGCCTCGGCGTCCTGCGCCGTGCGCAGCGGGGGGTTCATCTTGTAGTTCGTGTCGTAGGCGTCGGTGATGTCGTCCTCGGTGAGGAACAGGTGGTGCGGGCAGACCTCGCAGGTGACGTCAAGCCCGCGCGCCTTGGCGCGTCGAACCATCTCGACGCCCGCCTCCGTGGTGACGTGCGCCGCATGGAAGGCGCAGCCGGTGAGCTCGGAGAGCTGGATGTCGCGCGAGATCTGGATCTCCTCGCCCTGCGCGGGCCAGCCTGCGAGGCCGAGGCGCGTTGAGGCGACGCCCTCGTTCACCACGCCCTTGCCTACCAGCGACTCGTCCTGGCAGTGGGAGATGACCACCCGGTCGAACTGGCGCACGTAGTCCATCACCGCGCGCATCATGCCCGCCGTCTGGACCCCCCTGCCGTCGTCGGAGAACGCCACCGCGCCCGCGGCGACCATGTCCCCGATCTCCGCGAGGTGCTCTCCTGCCTCCCCCGTCGTGAGCGCCCCGATCGGGTGCACCCTGGAAAGGCCGGCGGCGCGCGCCTTGTCCAGCTGATAGGTCACGATGGCGCCGTTGTCGCAGACAGGCTTGGTGTTGGGCATCGTGGCGACGTCGGTGTAGCCGCCCTTCGCCGCGGCGTGCACGCCCCCCTCTATCGTCTCCTTGTACTCCTGGCCCGGGTCGCGGAAGTGAACGTGCATGTCCATGGGACCGGGGACCAGCACCATGCCGGCGGCATCGATGACGCGGGCGCCCTCGGGCGCACCGACCTCGGCTCCCGCGGGCTCGACGCCGTGAATCGTGCCGTCGTCGCCGATCAGGACGTCGACGGTCGCGTCGAGGTCGACCTGCGGGTCAACCGCGCGTGCGCCCCTAATCAGAAATGGCATTGCCTTCGCCTCCCAGCAGCAGGTAGATCGCCGCCATGCGAACGCTCACGCCGGCATTGACCTGGTTGGTTATCAGTGAGAACGGGGCGTCGACGACCTCGCTCGTGAGCTCGACGCCGCGGTTGACGGGACCGGGATGCATGACGACAGCGTCGGGGCGCATCAGGCGCGCGCGGCGCCCGTCGAGCCCGTAGAGCATCGCGTACTCCCGCGTCGAGGGAATCGCATCGCCCTCGAGGCGCTCGTTCTGGACGCGCAGCATGTACACGACGTCGAGGTCGGGCAGCAGCGCGTCCAGGTCCGCCGTCGCGTCCGCGCCCAGGGCGTCGGGGCGCGCCGGCAGGAAGGTCTGGGGGCCCACGAGCGTCACGCGCGCGCCCATCTTGGTGAGGGCGGGGGCGAGCGAGCCCACCACGCGCGAGTGCAGGCAGTCGCCGACGATGCCCACCCTCAGGCCCTCGATGCGCCCGAAGCGCTTGCGAATCGTGTAGAGGTCGAGAAGCGCCTGCGTGGGATGGGCGTGCTTCCCGTCTCCGGCGTTGATGACGCGGGCGGAGGTGGTGCGCTCGATGATCTCGGGCGACCCGGCGAAGCGCGCGCGGCAGATGAACATGTCGACGCTCATGGCGTCGACGGTCTGAATCGTATCGACCAGGGACTCCCCCTTGACGACAGAGCTCGAGGACCCCGAGATGGAGAGCGTGTCGGCGCCGAGGCGCTTGCAGGCGAGCTCAAAGGAGCTCTTCGTGCGCGTGGAGGGCTCCAGGAACAGGTTCACGATCGTGCGGCCGCGCAGCGTCGGGAGCTTCTTGATCGTCCTCGCGTTGATCTGCTCGAACGTCCGCGCGGTGTCGAGGATCTGCGTGATGTCGGAGACGGTAAGGTCGGTGGTGTTGATCAGGTTCCTCACGGAAAGCATGGGCTACTCCTCGCCCCCTTGGTCGCCGGCATGGCGGGCGGCGTGCACCTTGGCCCAGTCGTCGGCGTTCCAGATCTCGACGGCGGTGTGGTCGTCGAACGGCGGAAGCGCGAGCCGCACGCGCTCGCTGCGGGCCGAGGGAACGTTCTTGCCCACGTAGTCGGCGCGGATGGGCAGCTCGCGATGACCCCGGTCCACGACGACCGCGAGCCGCACGCACGCCGGCCTCCCGTAGTCCATGAGCGCGTCGAGCGCGGCGCGGATGGTCCTGCCCGTGTAGAGCACGTCGTCTACAAGGACGACGTGGGCGCCGTCGAGGTCGAACGGGAGCGTGGTGGAGTGCAGCACCGGGGAGAGCCGCTTGCCGAAGTCGTCGCGGTACAGGCTGATGTCGAGCGTGCCGAGCGGGACGCGCACCCCCTCGATCTGCTCGATGCGGTCCGCGAGCATGCTCGCGAGGACCTTGCCGCGCGTTACGATCCCGACGATCGCCAGCCGGTCGGTCCCCTCGTTGCCCTCGAGGATCTCATGCGCGATGCGCGTGAGCGCGCGGTCGAGCGCCTGCTCGTCCATAACGACGGCCTTCGGGGCAAGGGCCTGCGCCCTTCCCTCGTCTGGCGTGCCTGCCATGCGCCCTCCTCTCGCTGTCAGCGGCGACGAGGACCCGCCTCACACGTGCCGAGCCGCGCGCATGGCGGAAGGCCCCCATAAAAAAACGCCCGTCACCCGGTGAGGCGACGGACGTTTCCGATAAGGCTCTCGCATGCCTGAGGCTCGCTGTTTGTGCCTTGACGGTCTCTCGTACCGCGCTTAAAGGTCGACCGTCATCCTACTACAAATCCCGGCGACGCAAAGGCGCGGCGCGCCCGATGCGGCCGGAGCACACAACAGGCGCGCGGACGGGCCGCTAGATGCCGGCGCTATGCGACACCGTGGGGTTGTGCCGGTTGATGCGCGCGCGACGCCCGAAGAACAGCATGAACCTCGACATGCCGTAGGCGAAGCCGTTGTTGCGCACGGCGTAGTTGAACTCGGAGACCAGCGCCCGGCGATACAGCCATGGGTCGAACTTGGGGTCGATGCCGCGCACCTTGCAGTACAGCTTCTTCATGTCGTTGGAGACGTTGTTGTTCTTCAGCACGTCGACCGGGTCCATGCGCTCGAACATGTGCCTCATCTTGTCCTCGGCTGGACTGCCCGCGATGTTGGCCTCCTCGAGGATGCCCGACAGGTACGCGATTCCGCGCACCACGTGGGCCCTCCTGATCCCGTGGTCGGTCACGCCCAGGCGATCGAGGACGTCGCTCATGTCGTTCCATCGGGTGAACGCGAGGTCGGTCGACTTGAGCATCGACGACGAGCCCGGGCGGTCCTCGCGGTAGCAGTAGAAGTCCTCGTCAAGGTAGACGATGCTCTTCGCCTGCACGAGGGTCTCCGCCAGGAACGGGTTGTCGACCCAGCCGCCGCCCTTGGCCTCCTTGAATCGGATGGCGTGCTCCTCGAGGAACGAGCGCAGGTACATCGCAGACCAGATCGACGGATGGTGCTGGAACAGGCGCGGCTGGTCGCTCAGCGTGAAGGGCTGGTGGTCGATCTTGAGGCGGTGGTAGTAGGCGCAGTGGTACAGGCGCTGCTGCGGCGTGTCCGGCATCGTCACGCGCACGTAGGGCGTCTTCACGATCTCGGGCAGGGGGTCGAACGTGCGCGCGTACGCCAGCATCGCGTCATAGAACCCCGGCTTGACGAAGTCGTCGGGCTCGACGATCGCGACGTAGGTGCCGCGCGCCTCCGCGAGGCCCCGGTTGCATCCGGAGCCGTACCCCCCGTTGGGCTTGTCGATCACGCGAATGCGCGGGTCCTGTTGCTCGTGGCGGCGCATGATCTGCAGGCTGTCGTCGGTGGAGCCGTCGTTGATGACGATGACCTCGAGCCGGGCCTCAGTGTTCTGGCACACGGAGTCCAGGCACTGGTCCAGGTATTTGCCCGTGTTGTACGTAGGGACGATGATCGTGACGTCGGGAGCTTCTTGCGGCATTCGGATGCCATTCCTTTCGGGGTGGGCGGCTGGGCCGCTCGGGATACGTGTGCGTGACGACGTCGCCGACGGGAAGGCCGGCGTTCAGTGGGCTCAGTCGCCCAGGGAGCGGTACGCGGAGCAGACTTCGTCGGCGGGGCCCACCATGCGCAGGTGGCCCTTCTCGATCCAGGCGCACCTGTCGCACATGCGCTCGACCTGCGAGGTGTCATGGCTCACCAGCATGACGGTCACGTGCGAGTCGTCGATCAGGCTCTGGATGCGCTCCTCGCACTTCTGCTGGAAGAGGAAGTCGCCGACAGACAGCGTCTCGTCGACGATGAGCAGGTCCGGCTCGGTCGCGGTCGCGATCGAGAAGGCGATGCGGGCGACCATGCCCGAGGAGTAGTTCTTCAGCGGCATGTCGAGGAAGTCGCGCAGCTCGGCGAAGTCGACGATCTCGTCGAAGTGGGAGTCGATGAAGTCGCGCGAGTAGCCCAGCAGCGAGCCGTTGAGGTAGATGTTCTCACGAGCCGTCAGCTCGGGGTCGAAGCCGGCACCCAGCTCGATCAGGGGCGCGATGCTGCCGCGAACCGTGCAGGTGCCGGAGGAGGGCTCCAGCACCCCCGCAATAATCTTGAGCATCGTGGACTTGCCCGACCCATTGGTCCCCACCAGCCCGAAGACGTCTCCGCGCCTGACCTGGAAGGTGATGTCGTTGAGGGCCCTGAACTCCTTGAACATGAGCTCATGACGAACAATTTTAATAAAATATTCTTTTAAGTTATCAAGTCTTTCGGAGGCGATATTAAAAATCATATTGACGTGATTGACATCTACGACAACATCATCGTCGATTATCCGATTCGCGTCGGCCCCGGCGGCGGGCTGGCGCTGGCTCTTCGGCCCGTAAGGCTCCCCCGATAGTCCCCGGCAGTCCCGGCCCGCGCCCCGTCCCGCGCCGTCCGGTGCGCGGGACGAGCCGGCGGCGGCCCGTTAGATGTACAGGATGAACTTATGCTGCGTCTTCCTGAAGATGATGACGCCTATCGCCAGCGAGACGAGGGCGAACCCCAGGCAGATGATGTTCTCGCGCAGCCCGGGGATGGTCGCGTACATGCAGATGTCGCGGAAGTAGACAACGTAGTGGTACATGGGGTTGAACTTCTCGACGATGACCAGCGCGTGGGCAATCCACTGATTGGAGATGCCGGTCAGGAACGCGGACAGGTCCTGCGGCCAGAAGATGGGCGTGAGGTAGTTCCACGCCATGATCAGAACGTCCCACAGGTGCATGACGTCACGGAAGAAGACCGACAGCGCGGAGAGCGCAAGCCCTATGCCCACGGAGAACATGATCACGTACAGCAGGAGCAGAGGCAGCGCTACAAGGGAGACCGTCGGCGCGCAGCGGAAGAAGATCATGACGATCGCGACCGCAATCAGCGACAGCCCGAAGTTCACGACGGAAAAGCAGACCTTCTCAATCGGGAAGACCGCCTTCTGTATGCGTACCTTCTTGATGAGCGGTGCGTTCTGGATGATGGAGCCCATGGCGCCGCCCGTGGCGTCGCTCATGAGGTTGAACAGGACCATGCCGAGGATCAGGTACACCGGGTAGTTCTCTATCGGGAACCTAAACATGTTCGTGAAGACCAGCGTGAGGACGCACATCATCAGAAGCGGGTTCAGGACGCTCCAGACGACACCGAGGATGCTGCGCCGGTACTTGAGCTTGAAGTCGCGCGTCACGAGCTGCTGCAGGATGAACAGCGTGCTGCGGCGCACCTGCCCCGAGTCGGGCGTGCGCGCCTGCGACCGGGCTGTCATGGTCTCGTTCGACAATGGGAATCCCGTCTGATTGGTTCCAGGAGGGCTCGGCACTGCCTCGCGGCATGTGCCGACGGCATTTCAAGCCACCTATATTAGAGCATGTCGCGCGGGAATGGCCGTTGCCGCGCGAGGGCTGCGCGCTCCGACACGTAAAAACACAAGCCCTTAGGTAGGGAGCAAACCGGAGGAGCCGCTCCCGCCCGCGCCTCCGCGGGGGGCGCGGGCGGGATGGGGAGACGAGTCGTCTCGGGCACGCCTACCGCGCGGACTCGCGGGCCATGACGCGGACCATATACTGAAGGATGCCACCGTTGCGCATGTAAAGCGCCTCGGTGGGCGTGTCGACGCGGACCAGGGCGTCGAAGTCGATGCGCGTGCCGTCGGCGCGGGTCGCGCCGACCCGTATCGTGAGCGGCAGGCGCGCGTGGTCAAAGTCGATCGCGGGGATGTCGTAGGTCTCCGTGCCGTCCAAGCCCAGGGACTGCGCGCTCTGACCGTCGACGAACTGGAGCGGCAGGATGCCCATGCCGATCAGGTTGGAGCGATGTATGCGCTCGAGGGACTCCGCGATGACGGCCCTGACCCCCTGCAGCATCGGCCCCTTCGCCGCCCAGTCACGGCTTGACCCGCTTCCATACATCTTGCCCGCGATGACGACCATCGGGACGCCGTGCGCGCGATAGTCGCACGACGTGTCCCAGACGCTGCCGAGCTCGCCGGTGAGCATGTCGCGCGCCCAGCAGCCCACGCGCCCGTCGGCCATGAGGTTCCTGAGCTTGACGTTCGCGAACGTGCCGCGCTCCATGACCTCATGGTTGCCGCGCCGCGAGCCGTAGGTGTTGAAGTCCTCGTCCCTCACGCCGCGCCCGCGCAGGTAACGCGCCGCCGGGGAGTCGGGCGCGATCGAACCCGCCGGGGAGATGTGGTCCGTCGTGATGAAGTCCCCCAGACGCAGCAGGGCGCGGGCTGACGAGATCGGCCTCGGCTCGGGAAGGTCCAGGGTCATCCCGTCGAAGTACGGCGGACGCCGGATGTAAGTGGAGTCCTCGTCCCAGGCGAAGGTGTCGGACGGCTCCGCCGAGAGCTCGCGCCAGGCCTTCCCGCCCCGGTCGATGCCCTCGGTGGCCGTCGTGTACAGCTCGGGGGTGACGTGGCGCGAGACCAGCTCGGCGACCTCGGCGTCGTCGGGCCAGATGTCGCGCAGGTACACCGGCGAGCCGTCGCGCCCGACGCCCAGGGGCGTGGTCTCGAAGTCGAACGAGACGCTGCCCGCCAGTGCGTACGCGACGACGGTCGCCGGAGAGCCGAGATAGTTCTGCCCCACGTCGGGCGAGATGCGCCCCTCGAAGTTGCGGTTGCCCGATACGACGGCGGCGAGGTCGATGCTGCCCGCGACGTCGTGCAGCTCGCGACGGATCGGGCCGGAGTTCCCGATGCAGCTCATGCAGCCAAAGCCCGCGACGTAGAAGCCCTGCCGCTCGAGGTCGCCGAGCAGTCCGGCGCGCTCGAGGAGGAGCTCGGAGGCGTGGCTGCCCGGTGAGAGCAGCCGCTTGACCCAGGGTTTGGCGAATATGCCCTTACGGGCGGCGTTGCGGGCGAGCAGGCCGCTGGCGACCATCATCGAGGGGTCGGCGGTCGTGGTGCAGCTCGTAATCGCCGCGATTGCGACGGTGCCGTTGCCCAGCGTCACCGACTCGCCGTCGATCTGGACCGTCACGCCGCCCTCGGGGTCGAACCCGTGACGGACGGTCACCTCGCGCGTCGCCTGGGCGGCACGCGCGAAGGGAATCCGCTCGTGCGGGCGGGACGGGCCGGCGATGACGTGCTCGACGGTGCCCAGGTCGAGTTCGATGACGTCGGCATAGCGCGCGCACCGAGACGGGTCGTGCCAAAAGCCCTGCGCCTTGGCGTACGCCTCGATGAGCGCGACCTGCTCGGCGCTTCGGCCCGTCGTGCGGTAGTACTCCAGCGTGCGCTCGTCCACCGGGAACAGCAGGCACGTGCTACCGTACTCGGGGGACATGTTGTAGACGCAGGTGCGCATCGGGGCGCTGAGCGTGGAGACGCCTTCGCCGAACGCCTCGACATAGCACCCCACGACGCCCCGCGCGCGCAGGATCTGGGCGATCGTGAGCGCCAGGTCCATCGCGCTCACGCCCTCGGGGAGGTGACCGGTCATATGGATGCCGTAGGTCCTGGGAACGAGGAGCGGGATGGGCTGCCCGAGCGAAGCCGCCTCCGCCTCGATGCCGCCCACGCCCCAGCCCAGGATGCCGATGCCGCCGACCGTGGTCGTGTGGGAGTCGGTGCCCACGACGGTGTCGAAGTACGCGAGCGGGGAACCGCCGTCCTGGGGGGCGTCGTCGACGGCGACGCCCGGCGACAGGAGCTCGATGTCGAGCTGATGGCAGATTCCCGCAGCCGGAGGCAGCACCGAAAGGTTGCGCAGCGAGCCCTGGGCCCACTTGAGGAAGCGATAGCGCTCGGCGTTGCGCCGGAACTCGATGCGCTCGTTCTCGCTCGCCGCCTGCGGGCAGCCCGCGACATCGCCGATGACCGAGTGGTCGATCACGAGGTCGCAGTGGATTCTGGGGTTGACCCGCTGGGCAGATCCGCCGAGCGCCACGACAGCCTCGCGCATCGCGGCGAAGTCGACCATCACCGGGACGCCGGTAAAGTCCTGGAACAGTACGCGCGCAGGCATGAACTCGACCTCGGAGCCCGTCTCGCCGGCAAGCCCCGCCTCGACCACCTCGCGCGCGGCGGAGACGCCCTGCCCCGAGGCCGACCCCAGGCGGAGCACATTCTCGAGCAGGACCTTGAGCGCATACGGCAGGTCGCGCGAACCTTCCACCGCGTCGACGGCGAAGTAGCGGTACCCCTTTCCGCCGACGACGAGCTCGCGGACGACGCCGCTGGGTTGCTGAGCCATCGATGAGACCTCTCTCCCGAGTGAGTTCGAATCGAATGCCGCGGGAGATCACGCGCGGGTAGCGGACACCGCGGCCGCAAAGGGTCGGGCGGCGTCAACGCGTGGCACGCATCCCAGGCCGCGACCGTGGGCAATTGTACGTCCTGGTGAGACGGGCGCGAGCACGGGCGCACGTATACGAAAAAAGCCCCGCAACCCGAACGGATCACGGGGCTCGGCTCTCATGGTGCCTCCTGACGGGCTCGAACCGTCGACCTTTCGCTCCGGAGGCGAACGCGCTAATCCGCTGAGCTAAGGAGGCAGTGCGGTTCGGGAGGAATCCGAGGGGAACCTCCCAATCGCCCGAACGCTCGGGCGATAGAACGGGAACGCAGTACTAAAAAGGTCGCGAGATCTCTCTCACGACCTGGAATCTCGTGGCTCCCCGAGCAGGGCTCGAACCTGCAACAACTCGGTTAACGGCCGAGTGCTCTACCATTGAGCTATCGGGGAATTCGGCAGCTCACAAGCGCAAGGAGTATCTTGCATCAACGAATGCGCCCGCGCAAGGACTATTTTTCGCCGTCAGGCTCATCCATAAATGCTCGACAAATTCGCCCGCCCCGCAAACGGGTGCGGGCGGGAGGCGAGGCTCGACGAAGGCGTCAGCAGCACCCGCATCCCGCCCGCTTGTCGCGAGGCATCCCGCTCGAAATGGTCGGACTGCCCAGGCGTCAGTCTTCCAGATAGTCCTTGAGCTTGCTGGAGCGCGAGGGATGGCGAAGCTTCGCCAGCGTCTTGCTCTCGATCTGGCGGATGCGCTCGCGCGTGACGCCGAACTCCTTGCCGACCTCCTCGAGCGTCCGCGGGTGCCCGTCGACCAGGCCAAAGCGAAGCTCGATGACCTTGCGCTCACGCTCGGCGAGCGTGTCGAGCACCTGAGAGATCTGCTCCTGCAGCATCGAGAAGCTGGCAGCATCGGGAGGAACGACCGCCTGGTTGTCCTCAATGAAGTCGCCCAGCTGGGAGTCCTCCTCCTCGCCGATGGGCGTCTCGAGCGAGACGGGCTCCTGGCTGATCTTCTGGATCTCGCGGACCTTGTCGGGGTCGATGTCCATCTCCGCCGCGATCTCCTCCGCGGTGGGCTCGCGCCCGAGCTCCTGGAGCAGCTTGCGCTGGACTCTGACGAGCTTGTTTATCGTCTCGACCATGTGGACCGGGATGCGAATCGTGCGCGCCTGGTCCGCGATCGCGCGGGTGATGGCCTGGCGAATCCACCAAGTCGCGTACGTAGAGAACTTGAAGCCCTTGGTGTAGTAGAACTTCTCGACCGCGCGAATCAGGCCCAGGTTGCCCTCCTGGATGAGGT
>CAIFEU010000090.1 GCA_903789505.1 uncultured Coriobacteriales bacterium | reverse complement strand
TACGACCGGCCCCTCGACGTACCCCAGCGGCACCCAGATGCGCGTCACCCACAGCGCGGGGCAGACCCACCGGGCGGGCGAGGCGCCGCCCACGGCGGGCGCCGCGCCCCGGTCCCCGGGAGCCCCCGCCCCGCCAGCGGCCGCCCCGGCTGCCGGCCCCGCGGCGCCCGGGGCGAGGGCGACGGGGTCGCGGGCGAGCAGGGTCGCGGAGCCGGCGGCGAGGACGACGAGCAGGGCGGTGCCCGCAAGCGGGCCGAGCGACGCGCAGGCGACCCCGAGCGCGAGCGAGGCGCCGTAGCCGAGCGGCACGCCGGCGTCGATCTCGTTCCACGAAAGGGTCGAGAGCGCCTGCTGCCATATCACCAGCAGGCAGCCCGAGCTGACCCCGCTCGCGACGGCGCCCACCATGCCGAGGGTGAGGGCCCACGCCCCGGTCGTGCCTGTGCGCACGACCGCCATCGCGACGCAGCTCGCCGCGAGCACGCCCGCCCAGGCGGTCGCGGCGCGCCTTCCGAGCGGGGCGCGCGTCCGCGGCGAGCGGCTCCGCACCGCCAGCGCGACGACGGTCGCGCACAGCACCGCCAGCGAGACGATCCAGAATGTCGCGCCCGCGCTGGCGCCGGCCCCTCCCATGCCGGCGCCGGGGCTCGGCAGGGCGTCGGGGGCGGGCGACATGAAGGCGACGTAGGGCCAGCACCACAGCAGCGCCCAGCCGACGACCAGCCTGACGGCACGGGCGTGTGGGTGCGACGACGGCGCCTGGCCCTGGCCGCCCTCAGGCGCCCCGCCCTTCGCCGCCCCGCCCGGCCGGGGGGCGGGCCGGCCCGCGGCGGCGCCGCGCCCGCCCCCCGCCGCGCGGGGGGCGCCCGAGGGGCGGCCGTCTCCCGAGCCCTTGCGCCTCATCGAAGCGTCCATCTTCCCTCCATGTTCACCGTGCGTCCTCCTTGCTCGCCGCCGAGCACGACGCCCCTGGGCAAAGTGTCCCTCACAAGGCCACTTACACCCCATGCTAGCTGCGCAAACGGAGCGCGCATCGCCATCGGGCAGTGATGCCTCCCGAACGTCCCCGCACCCCCGCAAATCGGGCGCGTCACCATGGCGCGGCGATTCGCCTTTTCGCCTGCGGGGCTAGCGTTCGACTCGACAAGGCGCCACGGCGCACATGCCCGCGAGGAACGCGCGGCATGGCGCGGCCGCGCTCGCGGCGGGCGCCGCAGACTGACAAGCTACGGGAAGGGACCTTACGATGCAACATGATATGCGCACGGGCGCTGACGCGGGCATGACGAGCGCGAGCCAGACCGGGACCGCCACGCGGGGCGTGAGCCGCCGCGCGTTCGTCGCCGGCGCCGCCGCCGCGGGTGCGGGGATGGTCGCCGCGTCGCGCATGGCGAGCGCCGCCGAGGCCGAGAAGTCCTCGGCGTCCTCCTCGGCCGACGCGTCCGCGGCGTCGGACTTCGCCTCGGTCAAGGACGGCGCGGCGAAGGTCTCCCAGACCTACGACTGCGACATCGTGATCGTCGGCGGAGGCCTGTCGGGCCTGTCGGCCGCGGTGCAGGCGGGCGAGCTGGGTGCCAACACGATCCTGCTGGAGGCCGGCGAGGACGTGGGCGGCAACGGCACGGGCGTCGAGGGAATCTTCGGCTGCAACACGAGCGCCCAGCGCGAGCAGGGCATCGAGCTCGACCCCGGCGCGATTGTGCGCCACGAGCTGGAGGTGGGCCAGCACCTGCCCGACGGCGTGCTGTGGACCGACCTGGTCAACGCCTCGGCCGACAACTACGACTGGCTCGTCTCCAACGGTGTGCAGTTCAGCGGCACGATCAACGACTACGGCGGGCTCTACCCCACGATGCACTGGTTCGGCGGCAACATGGCCGGCGTGGGCTACGTCCCGCCGATGAAGGAGAAGGCGGAGAGCTACGGCGTGCAGATCATGACGTCGACCTCCGGCAAGCGCCTCGTGTTCGATGGCACCAAGGTCACCGGCGTGATCGCCGAGGACGCCGACGGCAACGCCATCCAGGTCAACGCGAAGGGCGTCATCCTTGCGACCGGCGGCTTCGGCTACAACGACGCGCTGCTCGAGAAGTGGGGCTACAAGCTCGACCACCTCGAGAAGCTCGGCAACCCCCACAACAACGCCGACGGCATCAACATGGCCCTCGCCGTGGGCGCCCAGGACTGCACCGACGACGCCTGCTTCCTGGCCGCACCCAACGTGGACGGGCTGTTCGGGAAGGGCGACGCCTCGGGCAAGCTGTGCTTTGGCGGATCGTTCCTGTGGGTCAACCGCGACGGCGAGCGCTTCGTGAACGAGGACCTCACGGCCGACAACGTGATGATCGGCTGCATGCCGATGGTCGCCACGAGCCAGGTGTACTGCCTGGCCGACGCCGACATCATCGACTCGGTCGTGAACGGCCCGCGCAACGTCACCTCCGTGGGCGACGCCGATGCCGCTGACGAGCTTGCCGACGTCCTCGAGAAGTGCCCCTCCAACAACATCTATCAGGCCGACACGATCGCCGAGCTGGCAGGCAAGTTCGGCATGGACGCCGACACCCTGCAGGCGACCGTCGACTCCTACAACGAGATGTGCGACGCCGGGTCCGACGCGGCGTTCGGCAAGAAGGCCGAGAACATGGTGCCGATCCGCACGGCGCCGTTCACGATGTACCGCCTTGACCCGGCGATCATGGTCGCGATCGGCGGCCTGGGCACCAACCGCAGCATGCAGGTCATCGACGACGACGGCGAGCCGATTCCCGGCCTGTACGCGATCGGCACCGACGGCGTGCGCCTGTACCGCAAGGTCTACCCCATCCAGATTGGCGCCACCTGCTGCGGCAACAACGTCAACTCCGGGCGCGTCGCGGCTCGCCACATCGTGGAGAACCTGCTCTAGGGGCTAGAGGGAGCGTCGGAAGAACTGGCCGGGCGGGTGCCAAGCGCGCCCGCCCGGCCGATGGGGAAGGAGAGGGAGCTATGAGCGAGTTCGTCGTGAGCGAGGGCGCCTCGAGGGACGGCGCCGAGGGGACGGCCTCGGGGGCAGCGCGCATGTCGCGCAGGAGCTTCGTCGAGGCGGCGGGCGTCGCTGGTGCCGCCGCCGCGGTGGCGGGCGCGACCGCCGCGCGCACGGCGCGGGCAGCGGAGTCGGGCAAGGCGGGCTCGTCATCCGACGCCGACGCGCAGGGCACGTCCGGCGCGTCCGCGACGCTCGACGCGTCCGACGTTGCCGAGACCTACACCGCCGACATCGTGGTCGCCGGCTCGGGCGGGTGCGGCACTTCGGCCGCCGTCCGCGCCGCGCAGCTCGGCCTGGACGTGGTCGTCGTCGAGCAGAGCGACTTCACCGGCGGCACGAGCATGTGCACCGAGGGCCTGTTCGCGGTCGGGACGCACCTGCAGAGCGAGGCTGGCATCGACCTGACGGTCGAGCAGTGCTTCTCGGGGAGCATGGACTTCAACCACTGGGAGGCCGACGGCGGCCTGGCAATGGAGTTCTTCTCCAACTCGGCCGACAACTTCGACTGGCTCGAGAGCCTCGGCGTGAAGTTCAAGTACGCGATTCCCAACGGGGACAGCCTGCCCACCTGGCACGTCTACGAGGAGGGCGACACGGGGCTGCCCGGCGAGCTGTACCTGTCGACGCTGACCAAGGCGGCGCAGGACCTGGGCGTGCGCTACCTGATGTCGACGAGCGCGCAGCAGCTCGTGATGGAGGGCGGCAAGGTCGCCGGCCTGCTGTGCACCACCGACGCCGGCACCGTGCGCGTCGACGCCCCCGTCGTCGTGCTCGCGACGGGCGGGTTCGCGAACAACGCCGAGATGATCCAGGAGTACGCGGGCGTCGACCCCGACCGCGTTGCCCCCGCCGGCCTGGGCCAGCGCAACGGCGACGGCATCCGCATGGGCCTCGCGGCGGGCGGGCGCATGAACGCCTACCCCGGCTGCACGATGTTCTACGGCGGCCAGCCCGACGGCGCGGCGTTCGGCACGCCCCTGTTCGCGGCGTTCACGGCCTCGCCGATCCTGTGGATCAACGGCAAGGGCAAGCGCTTCACGAGCGAGGAGTGGGCGGCGACCAACTTCTCCTACGCCGGGAACTCGATCAAGGGGCAGGACGAGGTCTACTCGGTGATCAACGACGCCATCCTCGAGCACTTCGAGACCGACGGCGTCTACAACGACATGGGCCAGTACTTCACGCAGGGCCAGACGCTGCCCACCCTGCGCGACGACATCGCCGACCAGGTGGCCAACAACCCCGACAACGCCTTCGAGGCCGACACGGTCGAGGAGCTCGCCGAGAAGATCGGCTGCGACGCCGACACCCTTGCCAAGATGCTCGACGACTACAACGCCTGCTGCGAGGCCGGCGACGACACCGAGTTCGGCAAGCCGTCCCAGTGGCTGATCCCGGTCGACGGCGGCAAGTACTACGCCTACAAGCTCAAGCTCGGCTTCTTCACGACGTGCGGCGGCCTCAGGGTGAGCACCGACTCCGAGGTGCTCGACGCGTCCGGCGACCCCATCCCCGGCCTGTACGCCGGTGGCTCCGACGCGGGCGGACTGTACGGCGCCACCTACGACGTCAGCGTCTGCACGGGCAGCCAGCAGGGTTGGGCGGTCCACTCCGGCAAGCGCGCCGCCGAGGCCGCGGCGGCCTACCTCGGCAAGTAGGCGGCCGAGGCGCAGGAGCGAGGCAAGCAGGCGACCGAGGCAAGCAATCGAGGCGCGAACGCGGACGCCGGTGCCGGCCCGAGCGGGGCAGGCGCCGGCGTCCGCGCGTTCGGCCGCTCGCTCCGCTCGGCGGCGCGCCTCCGCCCACGGGGACTCCCGCCCACGGGGCCTCCGCCCTGCGGCGTGCCCATCTCCCTGGGACTACTGCCCGCGGCGCGTCCTCCTATGGCGCGCTCCGCCCCCGCGCCCCGCGCGACGGCGCCTACTCGCCCCGCGCGGGTTCGACCTCCTGGAGGGCCAGGCTCAGCGAGTGCATCACGTTGCGGCGCGAGAGGGAGCCCACGAGCCTGCCGTCCTGCACGACGGGCATCTTCTTGATGCGGCGCTCGGACAGCACGTCGCACGCGGCGTCGAGGGCGTCGGTGCTCTTAGCGCAGATGACGTTTCTCGTGGCGATGTCCATGACGTTGAGCGAGAAGAGGTCGCTCAGCCGCTCGGACGACACGGGGTCGTCGAACATCTGGTAGAGGTTGTGGGCGCGGTCGAAGATCGTGACGTCGTTGCGCCCGAGGTACTTGGCGACGTCGCCGTCGGAGACGAAGCCCACCACGCGCAGGTCGCCGTCGACCACCGGCACCCCGCTGGTGTCGGTCGCGGCCATCAGGCGCACCACGTCGGCCATCGAGGCCCTCTCGGAGACGTAGTGCGGGTCGCGGTTCATGACGTCGGCGACGGTCCAGGAGCTCGTGCGGTCGGCCATGCCGTGGACGCTCCCGGCGTAGTCGCCCGCCACCGACCCCACGTGGGCGAGCACGCTCGTGCTGAAGCCCTGGGGCGCGACCAGGGCGCGCACCTGCGAGCCCGCCCGGCAGTCGAGCTCCCGGTCTCCCGCCGGAGCCTGCGCCCGCTCGTCCGAGCGCCCCCGCGCCCCGTCCGCCGCCCGCCCGGCCTCGGTTGCGGCCTGGGGAGCCGCCCCGCGGGCGTCGCGCACGCGGAACACGACGATCAGGAACGCGACCGTCAGCAGCGCCGCGGTCGCCATGTAGGCGAGGTGGATGCCCGCGTAGGTGGCCTCGACCCCGGTGGCACCGGGCTCGATGACCCAGCCCATCGCCGTCAGCGACACCAGGATTGCGGTGCCGAACGAGCCGGCCACCTGGTTGATCGTGTTGCCCACGCCCTGCGCGTGCGGGATGTCCTCGTTGGCGAGCGAGTTGATGCCCCAGGTGTTGAGCGGCGTGATGATGAACTGCAGGCCGACGTCGAGCACCGTGAACGTGAGACACACCAGCGCCAGGCTCTCGTTCATGTTGAGCATCGCCATGCCCACCGCGCCGGCGACCATCAGGATGCCGCCGGGGATGGCGAGCTTGCGCACGCCGAGACGGTCGAAGAGCCTTCCGGCGAAGAAGCCCACGATGGCGCCCAGTACGGCGCCGGGCAGCATGAGCAGGCCGGACGTGGTTGCGCCGTAGCCGCGCACGCCCTGCACGAACAGCGGCGTGACGACCTCGGTGCCCACGAGCGCCATCTGCACGAACGCGATCACGGTGACGGCGGTGGCGTACCTGCGCGTCCTGAGGATGCCGACGCGCAGCATGGGCTCCTCGAGCGTGAGCTGACGGCGCACGAACAGCGCGAGCACCGCCAGCCCCACGACGATGAGACCGATCGTGAGCGGCAGGTTGCTCGTGGAGCTGAACGTGGACAGGCCGTACAGCAGGCACAGCAGCCCCACCGAGGAGAGGACCGGCGAGGCGGGGTCGAGCTTCACGGGGTGGAACTCGCCGTAGTTTCTGAGGAAGACGATGGCGAGCACGAGCACGACCAGGGCGAGGGCGGTCACGATGCCGAACAGGTCATGCCAGCCCAGCCGGTCCACGATCACGCCCGAGAGCGACGGGCCGATGGCGGGGGCGAAGCCGATGACGAGCCCGATGACGCCCATCGCGCTGCCGCGCCTCTCGCGCGGGAAGATCATCAGGATGACCGAGAACACCATCGGCATGATGGCGCCGGTGCAGATTGCCTGCATGATGCGTCCGGCGAGCAGGAACGGAAAGCTCGGCGACAGCGCGGCCGTGAGGCTGCCCGCCGCGAACAGCGAGATGCCGCCGATGAACATCTTGCGTGTGGAGAGCCTGCTCATCAGGAACGCAGACAGCGGGATGATCACCGCCTCGGTGAGCGAGTAGCCCGAGGTGAGCCACTGGACCGTCGTCTGCGACACACCCATGTCGGCCATGATGGTGGGCAGGGCGGGCGAGAGGAACGTCATGTTGAGCACCGCGAGCAGCGTGCCCGAGAGCATGACCGCTACCATGACCAGCTCGTTCTTCTTGACTCCTAGCATGCGGGGGCTGCTACAATCGGGGGTGTGGGCGGCGGACGCGAGGCCGCATGCCACGCGCCTTCGTGCGTTTCGCTGGAGGCGTGGCGCGGTGGCGCCTTCGTGCCGGGCTGTCGCCGCGACGCCCTCGCTTGCGCGGGGGGCGCCAGGCTCATCGGGTCTGATTTATCGTGTGGCGGGTGTGTGCGACGGAATATGCGATGGCGAATGTGACAGGGCGTTACGGGATGCGTGGTTCGATGCCCGATAACTGTACCCGGCGGAGACCTCGTCCACGGGAAATAAATGTTATGCGTGGTGGACTGGCGGGCTCGATGGCGCGAGACGACGACTTGGCTGGTGCCTGCGGTGCGGGGGAGTCCAGTACGCCGGGTCGCTCATTCGACTGCCCGTATTTGCAAGGTCCCCCTGGCTCAGGTGAGACGAGAGCCAGGGGGACCTCCTTGGTTTCGAAGTACAACGTGTATTCAGATGGCTCTCTGCGGTTAGCTTTCGGCGATGACGGTGTTGGCCATGATGAAGCCAAAGGTCAGGGCAGAGTCAAAGCCATAGCCATACATGTTGCCGTCCTTCTCCTCAATCGAGCCGGCGATGTCGCCCGCGGCGTAGAGGCCGGGTATACTCGAGGAGCCCTCGTCGGTGAGCACGTGACCCTGCGTGTCGATTGCGATGCCGCCGGTGGTCAGGTAGAAGGTGGGCATGCAACTTACGAGCCAGACCCCCTCGCTAGTGTTCAGATACGTCGGCTTGCGACCGAACTCATCCTCTTCGTCCGCGAGCGCGTGCTGGTTGTGCGCGTCTACAGTCGCGACAAGGTCGGGCAGCCCACATGTCTCGGCCGCTTCATCCACCGTGTCATAGTGCACGATGTCGCCTCGGTCGAAAAGCGCTGCGTAATCGGTGCAGGCCCAGGTATCCATTTTCTGCAGCTTAATGGCTCCGGCGTGGTCGGTGACGTGGAAGAAGCGCCCGCCGTTGTCAGGATTGGTGATGGCCGCGGCCATGAACGCGTGAGAAAGCCTGCCCGTGCCGAACTCATCGCCCTTGTCGTTGACCATCAGACCGCCTGCGAACTGTGCAAGGAAGGCGACCTCGAAGCGGGTGCCCGCCGCGTCGGGGGTCACGGAGTTAAAGGCGCCGAGGTCGCGGCCCATGCACTCAGTGTAGGCGCCGGCATCGAGTGCCATCTGCAGGCCCGCGCCCGTCGAACCCTTGCAGCAGTTGAACATGAAGTCCGCGTACTGCGGGTAGTACTGGGCGAGCAGCTCCTGGTTCGCGGCGAAGCCGCCAGTGCACAGGCAGACGGCTTTGGCGTTAATCTCGTAGGTTGATCCGTCTTTTCCTTGCGCCGTGACGCCGGTCACAGTTCCGTCGCCTTCCTGCACGAGCCCGGTTGCCGTGGTCTGGTAAAGGAGCTCTCCTCCGAGCGCGACGACACGGTCGGCGAGATAGGCCATCGTGTACCCGCAGCCTCCCATGTACATGCCGGGTGCAAGCACGCAGGTCGTGCCGTAGGGGCTACCCATGGTCATGAAACCCACTCCCGCCTCGTGCATCCAGTCGACGAGTGCGCCGGAGTTTCCGTACAGGGCGGTCTGGAAGGGCAAGCTTTCGTCACCGGTCACGCTATTCTCGGGCACGTTGTACGATTTGCAGATGTCGATTTTTGCCTGCAGATCAAAATCCGTCGGGATGAGGGACCCCGGACGTTTTTCCGGACCTAGGCCGCCAGCGTGTAGCCGTAGCCCAGGTCCCTCCCGTACTCCGCCGTCGTCCTCCAGCCGAGCGCCTTCTTCGGCTTCGCATCGCGGTACCACTCGATGTAGGCGTCGAGCCTCTCCCTGAACTCCCCGAAGGTGACGCCCGCCCAGTCCTCCCCCTCGAAGAAGTCGCTCTTGAGCGTCCCGAAGAAGCCCTCGCACCTCGCGTTGTCGGGGCTCCTGGCCTTGCGGGACATCGAGCGGGTGACGTTGCCCGACGCGCACGCGGCCGCCCAGTCGTCGCTCATGTAGACGGCGCCCCCGTCCGTGTGGACGACGAGCGGACGAGACTCGGTCGGCCTCACTGCGGCCACCAGGCCCTCGAGCGTGCCGACCGCGAGCTCCTTGTCCGGGTGGAGGGACACCCTCCAGCACACCGGCCTGCCGTCGAAGCAGTCGATCGCCGGCGACAGGTAGGCCTTGAAGCCGTCGAGGGCGAACTCGGCGGCGTCGGTGACGCAG
Organism: uncultured Coriobacteriales bacterium; assembly: GCA_903789505.1. Classification (GTDB taxonomy): domain Bacteria; phylum Actinomycetota; class Coriobacteriia; order Coriobacteriales; family UMGS124; genus CAIFEU01. The sequence continues at coordinate 1,062 of CAIFEU010000090.1, read as the reverse complement.
AGGAGGCCGGGCTCGCCGGCGCGGAAGTCGTGGGTCCCGTCCTCGCGGAGGGGGAGGTTGGCGGGCCTGGGGCCGCGCTCGCCTCGGTAGCTGCTGAACTTGGACCTCCTCCGCATCTGGGCCGCCTTGCGGGCCACGAGGCCCTCCTCGGCCATGATGGCGCGCACCACCTTCTCGGAGACGATGACCGGGGACTTCGCGTCGCCCTCCTCGAGGTCCCTCCAGCCGACGGGCTCGCCCTCGCCCCGCCTGAGGTCGGCCCACACGCCCTCGGGGCCGAAGGCGCCTCCGGAGGACTCGAAGGAGGCGCGGACCCGCGCCCTGAGGGCCGCCTTGGGGTCGGGCCGCCCGACGGCCGCCGCCTGGTCGAGGTAGGTGCTCTTCGGTATGGAGAGCGTCTCGGTCACGTCAGCGAGCCTCACCCCCCGGCCCTGGGCCCTGGCCGCCTCGCCCGCGAGGAACTTCTCCCTGTTGGTCAAAGAGCCGGGGCCTGGTGCTTTTAGGACGCCCGACACCGCCAGGGCCTCGGCGAGCTCGGCCTCGGTCATCCTCGCCCTCTCCGCCGGGTCCCCCGGCAGCTCGGCGCCCCAGTCGCGCCACGTGGTCTGCTCCTCGCGCCCCTCTTCGTCGGCCAAGGCGGGCTCCCGTCTCTCCTCACCGGCAACTGGGTCGAGACTACCACCGCCGCGCCCCCTCCGTCGCGCATGGTCCCCCCACTTGTGGGAGCAGTGCATCCTGGACGGCCTGTCGGGCATCTCGCGGGCGACGTAGACGCCCCGCGCCTCGAGCCTGAGCCACCTTCGCAGGACGTTCCTCGTGGGGAACATCGGCAGCTCCTCGCAGGCGCGCTTGGCGTTCATGCCGCTCTGGTGGAAATCCCAGAGGATCCCCTCGCGCTCTTCCTTGGTGTACACCCCGGACTCCCTCCCCGGACGCCAGGTCCGAGTTTTTGTCCGGGGTCCCTTGAGGGGTGCGGACAAAAAGTTGGACCGAGATGGTCCGGGACCGGTGGAGCGGGTAGGATATTTTGGACACCAAGTTAAGGGTGAAAGGTGTTCATGA
>CAIFEU010000089.1:7751-10402 GCA_903789505.1 uncultured Coriobacteriales bacterium | reverse complement strand
CCGTCACGCTCGGGGGCCGGCGTGCGCAAGATCAGGCTGTCGCAGGAGGCGCGTGACCACACGCTGGGCGCGGGCTACACCGGCGCCATGCGCCCCGTCGCGCCCGAGCACGTCGCCCACAAGATCCGCTCGGCGAACCCGCTCTCCTACGACATCCGCCTGCCGAGGTTCCGGCAGTCCAGCTACGATCCCGCCTCGATCATCCCCACCGGCCCCGTCCCGAGCCAGCGCACGCGCGTCACCCCGCCGATCGTCGAGAACCTGGAGAGCGAGGCGGAGCAGGAGCGCGCCGAGGAGCAGGAGCGGTCGTCGGAGGGCGTCTACGGGGGAGACCTCTCCGCGGGCGGCTTCGGCGCCGCGGACGCGGGCGAGACCGCGATGTGGGTCGCGCTGGCGCAGTCCGACGTCAGCGCCGCCCAGCGCCGTCCCGACGCCCCGCTTGACCTTCTCGACAGCGTCCAGATGCGGGGCGACCTGAGCGTGCCCACGTTCGACCAGATCGTCTCCGCGCACCGCGGCGGGGTCCCGGTCGCCCCCGATGCGCAGCCCGGCGCCGCCTCGGGCTCGGGGGCGGGTGCGGGCGCCGTCCCTTTCGCGGCGGCTCCCGACGCGCGGGCGCAGGTCGGGGGCGCGGCTGAGGGGGCGCTCGGATACGTCCCGCGCCATGGCTCGCCCGACGACGGATGGGCGCTCGACGACGCCCCTCGCGACGTCCGTGACGACGGGGGCTCCGACGCGTCCGAGGGCGGCCGGGAGGACGGCGACGCCGGCGTCGAGGGCGAGGGTGCCGGGCGGGAAGAGGCCCTCCCGCACGGGACGGACGCCTTCGCCGCCGGACCCCTCGAGCCCGAGGGTGGGCGGCGCCCCTCCGACGACGCCGCCCGCGGGGACGTGCGGGGAGGCGGGGCCGCCGCACAGGCGGCGCCCTCCCCGGAGGGGCTCGGCGCGCGCATCGGCTCCTCGGCGCTCGTCATCAGCGTGTGCGTCATGATCTCGCGCATCACCGGCTTCATCCGCACCTGGGCGATGGGCTTCGCGATGGGCACGACGCTGCTCTCGTCGTCGTACCAGGTCGCGTGCAACCTGCCGAACCAGCTCTACGAGCTCGTCATGGGCGGGATGCTGGTGACGGCGTTCCTGCCGGTGTACATGAGCCTCAAGGCCCGCGAGGGGCAGCGGCGCGCCAGCGAGTACGCCTCGACGCTGCTGGGCATCGTCGTCGTCGCCCTGGGCGCCATCTCGGTGCTGTGCTCGGTGTTCGCCCCGCAGGTGGTCTACACTCAGATGTTCCTCAACAGCGCGGGCGACCGCGAGCTCGTCACGTACTTCTTCAGGTTCTTCGCGATACAGCTGCTGTTCTACGGCATCAGCGCCGTGCTGGGCGGCATCCTGAACGCGGAGCGCGACTACCTGTGGAGCTCCGCCGCCCCGATCGCGAACAACGTCGTCGTCATCGCCGTCATGATAGCCTACGTGTTCATCGCGCCGGGCAACCCCGACCTGGGCATCGAGGTCATCGCGATCGGGACGCCGCTGGGCGTGCTCACGCAGATGCTGATCCTGGTCCCCCCGATCGTGCGCTCGGGCGTGCGCCTGCGGCCGCGCATCGACCTCCATGACCCCGCGCTGCGCGAGACGCTGTCGCTGGGCCTGGCGACGATCGTCGTCACGGTGTGCTCGTTCGTGACCGTCTCCGTGCAGAACTCCGCCGCGATGGCGGTCAACACGGCGGGCTCCTCGGTGCTGTACTACGCGCGGCAGTGGTTCACCCTGCCCTACGCGTTCCTCTCGGTCCCGCTCACGACGACGCTGTTCACCGAGCTCTCCGACATGGCGGCGCGCGGCGACCGCGAGGCGGTGCGCGAGTCGATCGTCCTGGGCAGCCGCCAGAGCCTGTTCTTCATGGTGCCGTTCGCCCTGTACCTGATGACGTTCGCCGTGCCCCTGGTCTCCCTGTTCTGCGCGGGCGAGTTCACCGAGCAGAGCGTGCGGATGGTGGCGGACTACCTGCGATGGATGGCAGTGTCGCTGCCGTTCTACGCGCTGTTCATGTTCATGCAGAAGGCGTTCAGCGCCATCCGCCGCATGCGCTTCTACGCGATCGTCAACGTCGTGGTCTCGGTCATCCAGGTCGTGTTCACGCTGCTGCTGCCCCTGGGCGTCGGCCCGTGGGACGGCATGGGGATCGACGGCATCGCCGTCGCCCAGACGATGTTCTTCGCGTTCGGCGACGTGGGGTGCTACCTGTTCCTGCGACGCTACTTCGGGCGCATCGGGATGCGCTCCATCCTGCGGTGCGCGCTGGTGAGCCTGGCATTGGGCGCAGCGGGCTCCGCGGTGGGCGCCCTGGTGCTCGCCGGGCTGGGGGCGCTGTTCGGCCCCGTGGGCAGCTCGATCGCCAAGGCGCTCGCGTACGTGGTCGCAGGCGGGCTGCCCGCGCTGGCGGTCACCTACGGGCTGTCCCTGGCGCTGCACGTGCCCGAGTCCCGCTACCTGTCGCAGGTCTTCGCGCGGTTCCGCCGCGTGCGCCGCTAGCGTCGCCGGCAGGCCCCTGCCGCCGCGGCCGGGGCGCGCGGGGGGGGGGGGGCGGGGGCGCGGGGGGGGCGCCCCCCCCCCCCCCCCCCCCCCCCCCCGGCCCCCCCCCCCCCCCC
>CAIFEU010000089.1:0-7741 GCA_903789505.1 uncultured Coriobacteriales bacterium | reverse complement strand
GGCTCCGCGGGGTCCCCCCGGGGGCGCCGCTCGGGGCCCCGCCCGCCCCCGCCCGCCGCGCGGGCCCGGGGGGGTAGCCGGCCCCGGGCGCGGCGGAGGGCGCGCCCGGCGCCCACGCCCGGTCCCGGCGCTACCTCGCCAGGCAGACCATGCTCACCGAGGCGCCGACCTCGATCGGCTGGGGCACGGCCACGCTGGGGGAGATGCCCGTCGCCATGGAGGAGTCAGCGCTCGTCGCGTAGGACCTCGTCGCGTAGGAGGACGCCTCGGGGTCGGCGGTCGTCTGCTCGTCGACCTCGCTGACGGCCGTCAGCTCCCTTCCCAGCGACCGGCAGATCGCCCGCGCGCTGTCGGTCGCCCGCGCCACCGCCTGAGCGAGGGCGTCGAGGTACGCCTGCGTCGTGTCGCTCGCCTGGTAGCTCACGGCGTCGACCTGCGTCACGCCTGCGCCCAGGATCGCCTCGGTGACGTCGGGCAGCGAGTCAATCGCGATGCCGCTGAGCTCGAAGTACACGCTCGCCTGGAAGGTTGGGGAGGCGTCCTGGGACTGCGCCGCGCCCGCCCCGGTCGCCATCGCGTCGGGCTGCTGGTCGTACGTCGGGTAGACGCTGACGCCCGAGGTCTGGACGCTCTCGTCGGCGACCCCCGCCTGCGCCAGGGCCTCCGTCGCCCGCTGCGCGATCGCACTCGCCTGCTCGGCGGCCGCCTGCGCGTCGTCGTCCGTGGCGAGCGCGCTGAATGACATCGAGGCGAGGTCGGGCATGACGAGCACCTGTGCCGTCCCGTTGCTCCTGACCGAGACCTCTTCCCCCCCCCCCCGCCCGCCCCCGCCGGCGTCGCCCCCCGCCGCCGGGTTGGGGGCCCCCCCCTGCGCGGGCGCGCGGGGGGCGCGCGACCCCGCGAGCGCCGCGGCCGCCGCGGCTCCCGCCGCCGTCGCCACGAACGCCCTCCTGCCCACGCCCGTTCGGTCTATGCCCTCGAGCCCGCCCATGGGAACCCCCCTTCGTCAGGCGCCGGGCGCCGTCCTCCCGCGCGGCCCGCCCGGCGCTGCCCCGCGGCGTCGAGCCCGCCCGTCCTGCCCGGGGGTCGACGCCGCCTCGGGACCCATCATACAGTCCGGCGCGCTGTGTTGTCTCGCTGCTGTCTGGCGCGGTCCCGGCGCGCGGCGGGGGGCGTTCCGGCGGCAGGGGTCTACAATTCAGGCTTACCATCGCCCCTGCGCGACGCCGCCCCGCGCCCCGACGCGGCTCTCGCGGCGCCCGCTGGTCCGATTGGTCCGATGCGTCTGCCGACAAGCGCCGCCGGCCCCGCCTGCCGGTGGGCGCGCTACCTCGAGGGGTCAGGGCAATGGCCGAACCTGAGAATCTTTCGCTGATCAAGACGGACGACGACGTCCGGGAGAGGCTCGTGCCCGTCCTTCTGGGCGGCGACATCCTCACCTACTCCTACGTCCGCTGCTTCCATTCCGCCTACGGCATACGGTCCCTGGTGCTCGCCGGATTCGACGCCAAGACCATCAGCTCCTCGCGCTTCGCCGACCTGCGCGTCGTGCCCGGGGTCGACCGGGAGGAGGTCGCGCTGGAGGCGCTGCGCGGCGTGGGGGCGGAGCTGGCGGCGCAGGGCAAGGTGCCGATCGTGATGGGCACCGGCGACTGGTACGCTCGCACGCTGTCCAAGAACAAGGAGGAGCTGCAGCGCTGGTTCGTCGTCCCCTACATCGACTTCGACCTGCTCGACGAGATCACCCAGAAGGAGCGCTTCTACCAGATCTGCGACGAGCTCGGCATCGACTACCCCAAGACGTGGGTCTTCGACTGCGCCGACCCGCAGGCGACTATCGACACCGAGCAGCTGCCGTTCCCGGTCATCGCCAAGCCCTCCAACTCCGCGCGCTACCACTACGCGCAGATCCCCAACAAGAAGAAGATCTACCAGTTCACGACCCCGGGCGAGCTCACGGAGCTCTTCGACAACCTCAAGGCCTCGAGCTACGACCGGGAGCTGATCGTGCAGGACATGGTGCCCGGCGCAGACGACGGCCTGCGCACGATTACCTGCTACTCCGACGCGTCCGGCGACGTGCGCGTGTGGTCCACCGGCCACGTGCTGCTCGAGGACCACATGCCCACCGCGATCGGGAACCCCGTCTGCATCATGCTCGAGCGCAACGACGCGATCGCGGGGCAGGCCGCGCGGTTCCTCAAGCACGTGGGGTATCACGGGTACTCCAACTTCGACGTCAAGTTCGACCCGCGCGACGGCAGGTACCGGTTCTTCGAGGTCAACACGCGTCCCGGGCGCAACTCCTTCTACATGACGATCGGCGGCGTGAACTTCGTCACGCTCGCCGTGGAGGACATGGTCCTGCACCGCCAGGTCCCGCGCCGCGTCGCCTGCGACGAGGGCATGTACTCGGTGGTGCCCCGCATCGTCGTGAACCGCACGGTCAAGGACGCTGAGCTGCGCCGGCAGGCGGTCTCGATGTTCGACACCGGCAAGGTGCAGAACCCGCTGTTCTACCGCGAGGACACGCCGACCCACAACATGTGGTCGCGCCTGCAGTACTTCAACCAGGTGCGCAAGTTCAAGCGCTACGTCTGGGACGTGAGCAAGTGAGCGATCCGGACGACCGTGGGCGACGCCCCGACGTCCCCGCTCCGGCGCCGGGCCGGGCCGGGGACGGGGGCGCGCCGACGGGTTCCGACAGCGCCGCGCTCGTGACGCTCGCCGACGGGGGCCTCTCCGCGCCCGACGCCGGCTCCTCCCACCTCACGATCGCTCAGCAGGTCGACCTCGTCCCCACAGAGCCGGGCTGCTACCTGTGGAAGGGCGAGCGTGGCGAGGTCCTCTACGTGGGGAAGGCCAAGAACCTGCGGGCGCGCATGCGCCAGTACACGACGCTGTCCGACGAGCGCGTCAAGATCCCGATGCTGATGGAGCGGGTGCGCAGCTTCGAGTACATCGTCGTGGGCAGCGAGCACGAGGCGCTCGTGCTCGAGATGAACCTAATCAGGCGCTACGACCCGCCCTTCAACGTCGACTTCCGCGACGACAAGAGCTACCCCTACATCGCGGTGACCGAGGGCGACGCGTTCCCCGCGATCAAGTTCACCCGCGAGCGGCACCGCCCCAAGACCCGCTACTTCGGCCCGTACACCAACGCGCGCTCGGCGCGCGAGGTTATCGACCTGGCGCGCAAGGTGGTCCCGATCTGCTCGGCGACCTGCCCGGAGTGGCGTCGTGTCCACCGCTCGCTGGAGCGCCATCCCGACGACGTCGAGATCGTGACGATGGAGCTCGCGAGCAAGGGCAGACCGTGCTTCGACGCCAGCGTCGGCCTGGGCCCCGGCATGTGCGCGGGCGAGGTCACGCCCCGGCAGTATCGCGAGAACGTCCGCGCGGTCGAGCGATTCCTGTCAGGGCATCGCGGCGAGTTCGAGAGGATCATCACCGACGAGATGCGCCAGGCCGCCGCCGAGCTCGACTTCGAGCGCGCCGCGCGGTGCCGCGACCGCCTCGCGGCGCTTCGCCACGTGGGCGACAGGCAGCAGGTCGTCTTTCCCTCGCCGATCGACATGGACGTGATCGGCTTCTGGCGCCAGGAGACGGTCGCCGGCGTGCACCTGTTCGCGGTGCGCGAGGGCAGGACCGTGCGCAGCTGCGAGTTCGTGCTCGACAAGGGGCAGGACGTCAGCGAGGTCGAGCTCACCCAGGGCTTCCTCAAGCGCTACTACGACACCGACGCCGACATTCCCGACGAGGTCGACGTCGCGACCGCCATCGACGACGCCGACGTGCTGGCCGAGTGGCTCACCCAGCGTCACGGGCGCAAGGTCACGATTCATGTGCCCCAACGGGGCGAGAAGCGCCACCTGCTCCAGATGGCGGAGCAGAACGCGCGCCACACGCTGATGCGCTTCATGGTCCGCACGAGCTACGAGGACCAGCGCATCAACGACGCGCTGCTGCAGCTCGAGAGTGCGCTGGCGCTGCCGGCGCCCCCGATGCGCATAGAGTGCTTCGACATATCCACGATTCACGGCCGCTTCACGGTCGCCTCGATGGTGGTGTTCACCAACGGGCGCCCCGACACCTCGCAGTACCGGCGCTTCAAGATTCACGCCCAGCTCGACGAGGCCAACGACTTCCTCTCGATGCGCGAAGTCCTCGCGAGGCGCTACGCGCCCGAGCGCATGGCGGACGAGCGCTTCGGCGCGCGGCCCGACCTGCTGATTCTCGACGGGGGCAAGCCGCAGCTTTCGGCGGCGATGGAGCAGCTCGGGGAGCTCGGCCTTGACATCCCCATGGCGGGCCTCGCCAAGTCCGACGAGGAGCTGTTCGTCCCCTGGGACGAGGCGCCGGTGGTGCTGCCGAGCGGATCGGCCTCGCTGTACCTGGTCAAGCACGTGCGCGACGAGTCGCACCGCTTCGCGATCACGTTCCACCGCGAGCTGCGCGGGAAGGCGATGACCGTCGGCGCGCTGGACGAGACCCCCGGCGTCGGCGAGAAGCGCAAGGCGGCGCTGATGAGGCGCTTCGGGTCGTTCAGGCGCCTGCGCCAGGCGAGCGCCGACGAGATCGCGCAGACCCCCGGCATCACTGACGAGCTCGCCCGGCGGATTCACGATACCCTGCGTGACATGGAGGCTGCGGGCGACCTGGTGCGCGAGGAGGCGGGCCTGGTGCCGAGCGACGGGGCGGACCCCGGCGACGGGAGCGCCGCGGCTGCCGACGGCGCCGGCGGGCGCGCCCCCGTCCCGGACGTCCCCGACGGGGCGTAGCCGCGCGGATGCCTGCCGGTGGCCCGACGCTGCGGTCGTGGCGGTCGGGACCGGCGCCGCGAGCCCCTCGGCCTATGACTGCTGGGAGGCGTCGCCCTGCGACTGCGAGGCCTGGGCCTGCGCCTGCTCGAAGGCGGCCGCGTCCTCGTCGGTCTGAATCAGCGTCGCCGCGTCGTCGTGCAGCACGTTGGCGGCGTCGGTTATCTGGCTGCAGCCGCGTATGTCGATCGACGTCAGACCGGGGTTGTTCGTCGCGACGATGATCTGGAGGTTGCTCGCCGGGGTGGCGACGAGCGACGTCAGGCTGTTGTTCGAGACGTCAAGGGTCGTGAGCGACGTCGCTCCCGTCAGGTCTATCGAGGTCAGCGAGCAGCCGGAAAGGTACAGCGACTGAAGCGTCGAGAGCCCCTCGCACGAGACGCTCCCCAGGTCGAGCCCGGAGCAGTTGAGCGTCTTCAGGCTGGTGAGCTGGCTGATCCCCGAGAGGCTCTTGGCGCCCGAGGAGCTCAGGTCGAGGCTCGTGATGTTGCCGAGCTCCCCGACGGAGAGCAGGTCGTCGCCGTTGGGGTTGTTCGACGAAGAGCCGAACAGCGCCTGGCGAAGCCCCTCGTCCGCAAAGCAAGCCGAGGTGTTGGTGACCCCGCCCGTCACGCGGTCGTCGTCGTCCACGTACAGCGTCGTGAGCCCCCCTGCCACCGGGGTGATGTCCAGACTCGTCAGCGCGGTCCCGGTCACGTCCAGGCTCGTCAGCGCTGTGAGCTTGCCGAGGTCCAGCGACGACACCGGGTCGTCGCGCAGCGACAGCGAGATCAGGAGCCTGAGCGTCTCGAGGTTCACGCTGGAGACCTGGGCGCCGTCGGCCTTGATCGTCGTGATGGTCTGCGGGAGCTTGGTGCCGTCGAGCTCGCTGACCTGCGTGCCCGAGACGTCCAGGGTCGTGAGCGAGGGGAACCAGGTGAGCCCGTCGAGGCTGGCGGTGGAGGGGTCGGAGACCGTGAGTCGGGTCAGCGACTCGCGCTCGCGCTGCGAGAGCGCGCCGTCGCCGTCGGTGTCGACCTCGGGGGTCGACAGGCTGGAGCGCAGGCCCTCGTCGGGGAAGAAGCCCTGCGCGATCGGGATCGTGAGGTTCTGGCCGGGGTCGATCGCGAGGTCGCGCACGTTCACGTTCGCCGAGAGGTCGAGGCGCGCGATCTGGTTGTTCGTGCACACGAGCGTCTCCAGGGCGGCGCAGCCCGCCGTGTCCAGGGCGGTCAGCTGGTTGCCGCTCACGTCGAGGGTGACGAGCGCGGAGAGGTTGGAGAGGTTGACCTGCGTGAGCTGGTTGTCGGCGAGCGTGACGTCGGTGAGACCGGGGTTTCCGGACAGGTCCGCCGTCGTCAGCCTGTTGCCCGAGGCGTTGAGCTCGGCCAGGGCCGTGAGGTTGGAGATCCCCTGCAGCGAGGAGATGTCGCGGTCCGAGCAGTCAAGGGTCGTGACCTGCGCGATCTCGTCGGGGGAGAGCACGCCGTCGCCGTTCTGGTCGTTCATGCGCACGACCGCGCGGAACGCGGCGTCGGGGAACACGTTCTCGTCGATGATGACGCCCGACACCGGGGTGCGCAGCGCGCCCACGAGCACGCACACGAGGACCGCCGCGGCGATGGCGAGCAGGACGATGGCGACGATGACGCCGCCGCGGACGCCGCGCTTGCCCGGGGCGCTCACGACCGTCGTAGCGCCGTAGCCCAGGTCGGGCCGGACCTCGACCGCCGCGCCGCCGAACGAGGGCTCCATCGGCACGAGCGGCTCCCCGCAGGAGGGGCAGCGCGACTGTGAACGCTTTACTTTCGCTCCGCAAGATGGGCAACGCATCGGGTTCGACGCCCTTTCTCTTGATATATCCTTGCACCAGGCTAGTGTAACGCCCCGACGTGCTGCGGGGCCATCAAGTGGAGATGCCCATGACTGCTAAACAACCCGCGGGGCAGAGCCCGGCCACGCCCGAGAAGCCCGCCACCGATTCCGAAGGGGCACGTCAGGACCCCTGCGGGGGAGGCGCCGCCCCGGTCGGCGGCACGGACGCGGGGCGGCGCGCGGCGACGGCCTCCGACGCCGCGAAGGACCCCGCGGAGCCCGCCCGGGCGCCCCAGCCCGCCGTCCCGGCAGCGGGGAAGCCCGAGATCGTCGTCGTGACCGGGATGTCGGGCGCCGGCAGGACCGAGGCGCTGCACATCCTGGAGGACCTGGGCTACTTCTGCATCGACAACCTTCCCCCGACGATGATCCTGCAGCTCACCAAGCTGTTCGACCTGCCCACCAGCACCGCCCTGCGCCTCGCGGTGGTGTGCGACACCCGCTCGCGCGAGTTCTTCGGGAGGCTGCGCGAGGAGCTCGGCAAGCTCGCCGACCAGCACGTCGACTATCGCGTCCTGTTCCTCGACGCCGACGACGAGACGCTGCTCAAGCGCTACAGCTCGCTGCGCCGCCGCCACCCGATGGCGCGCGGGTCGATGACCGTGAGCCAGGCCATCGCCGTCGAGCGGGAGCGCCTGACGTCTATCCGCGAGCTGGCGAACGTCGTGATCGACACCTCGCACATGCGCCCGGCTCGGCTGCGCAAGAGGATCGCCGCCGAGTTCTCCGACACCTCGCCCGAGCGCGGGATGAACGTCTCGGTGTTCTCCTTCGGGTTCAAGTACGGCGTGCCCTACGACGCCGACATCGTGATCGACGTGCGCTTCCTGCCCAACCCGTTCTACGACCCCGATCTCAGGGACTTGACCGGCTCCGATGCGCCGGTGCGCGACTTCGTGATGGGCGCCCCCGAGACGACTGAGTTCATGGGGGCGTGGGAGCGCCTGCTCGACGTCGTCATGCCAGGCTACGTCGGCGAGGGCAAGCAGCACCTCTCGATCGCCGTCGGCTGTACCGGCGGACAGCACCGCAGCGTCGCGATAGCCGAGGCGACGGGGGAGTACCTG
>CAIFEU010000088.1:3574-10549 GCA_903789505.1 uncultured Coriobacteriales bacterium | reverse complement strand
GGGCGGGTGCCCCGGCCCACCGAGTGCGGGATTCGCAAGACAGGGCCCCATGGCAGACGGAATCGTCCGTCCCGTCGCCATGGGGCCCTTCTTCATGACTCTTCATGCATGTGGGCACGCGAGGGGCATCGGCGTGAGTGACCGAGCCACCGCGAAAGGCGCCCGCCTCAGGGCGCGGCGGCGCGCACGCGACTCATCCCTCGAGGCGCTCCCCCAGCTCGAGCCACTGCTCCTCGAGCTCGTCGACCTCCCCTTGAGCCGCGTCGACCTGCGCCTGCTGCTCGCCGAGCTTCACGAAGTCCGACGGGTCGGTCCTGTCCATCTCCGCGCGCAGCGCCTCGACGGCGGCGCGCTGCTTCTCGAGCTTGCGCTCCACCGAGGCGAGCTGCTTGCGCAGGGCGTACTCCTCCTGGCGCGTCAGGGACGCCCCCGCCGAGCCGCCGTCCCGCACGCCACCGCCGGCGACACCTGCGCCCGCGACGGAGGGACCGGCCGCCTGGCGGGCACGGTCACGCTCGTCGAGCAGCTCGAGGAACTCGTCGACCCCGCGCGGGCAATGACGCAGGTGGCCGTCGATGAGGGCGAACTGGTCGTCGGTCACGCGCTCCATGAGGTAGCGGTCGTGCGTGCCCATGACGAGCGTACCGGGCCAGCCGTCGAGCAGCTCCTCCATGACGGCGAGGATGTCGGTGTCCATGTCGTTTCCGGGCTCGTCGAGAAGCACGACGTTGGGCTCGGTCAGCAGCACGAGCATCAGCTGCAGCCGGCGCTTCTGCCCTCCCGAGAGCTCCTCCACGCGCGTCCACATCTCGCGGGGGTCGAAGCCGAGGCTCTCGAGGAGCTGGGCGGGCGAGTACTCCTTGTCACCGATGCGATAGCGCGTCTTGTAGCCCTTGAGGACCTCCATGACCGTCTCGCCCGTGTGCTCCATCAGCTCGTCGAGGCGCTGGGACAGCACCGCGAACCTCACGGTCGCGCCGATCTTCACGGTCCCGCGCGTGGGCTTGAGAGAGCCCTGGATGATGCGCAGCAGCGTCGTCTTGCCCGCGCCGTTCTCGCCGAGGATGCCATAGCGGTCGCCCGGGCCGATCGCCCAGGTGAGGTCATCGATCACGACGCGGTCGCCGAAGCGCTCGGTCACCCCCTTGAGCTCGACCACCTGCTTGCCGAGCCGGCTCACCGCCAGCCGGCGCAGCTCGAGCTCGTTGCGCATCGGGGGGACGTCTGCGATCAGGGCGCGGGCTGCCTCGACGCGGAACTTGGGCTTGGTCGAACGTGCCTGCGCGCCGCGCGACAGCCACGCGAGCTCCTTGCGCGCCAGGTTCTGCCGACGCTCCTCGACGACCTGAGCCTGGCGGTCGCGCTCCACGCGCTGCTGGATGTAGGCGGAGTAGCCGCCCTCGAACGGGTCGACGGTCCCGTCGTGGACCTCCCACATGCCCAGGCACACCTCGTCGAGGAACCAGCGGTCGTGCGTGACGACCATCAGCGCGCCCGCGTTCGACGCCCAGCGGCTCTTGAGGTGGCTCGCGAGCCAGCGAATCGCGCGCATGTCGAGATGGTTGGTGGGCTCGTCGAGCGCGAGAACGTCCCAGTCACCGATCAGGAGCCTCGCCAGGTCGACGCGACGGCGCTGCCCTCCCGACAGGTCGCCGACGCGGGCGTCCCAGTCGATGTCGCCGATCAGCGCCGCGATGATGTCGCGCACGCGCGCGTCGCCCGCCCACTCGTGCTCGGGCGCGTCGCCGACGACCTGTTTGCCCACCGTGGCGTCATCGTCAAGCTCGTCGTTCTGGGACAGGAGCCCCACCGTCAGGCCGCGCCGGAAGGTCACCGACCCCGCGTCGGGCTCGAGCCTTCCCGCCAGGATCCTCAGCAGCGTCGACTTGCCGTCTCCGTTGCGCCCCACGATGCCGATGCGGTCGCCCTCCGCCACGCCGAGCGTGACCCCGTCGAAGACGCTCTTGGTGGGGTACTCGAAGCCGATCCCCTCGCAGCCGATCAGTACAGACACGTTTCCCCGCTCCCTTGACACGATTCCCGCCGCCAGGCGGCGACACGCCCCCTAGGCAGCCCCACCCCGCGAGCGCCAGCCCATGTGCGAAGCGCCCGGGACGGCGCCGCCCGCGCGCTATTCGCCGATGACGTCGACCTTGAGGCCCGCGAGTGCGTCGTTCATGTTCTTGACCGCGCAGAAGTTGCCGCACATGCTGCAGGTCTGCTCCTCCTCGGGGACTGCCTGCGCGCGATAGCGCCGCGCCTTGTCCGGGTCGATCGCCAAGCTGAACTGCTCCTCCCAGTCGAGCCTGCGACGGGCGTCGGCCATGCGGTCGTCCCAGTCGCGGGCGCCGGGGAGGCCCTTGGCGACATCGGCTGCGTGCGCGGCGATCTTGAACGCCATGATGCCCTCGCGAACGTCGGCGGCGTCGGGCAGGCGCAGGTGCTCGGCGGGCGTGACGTAGCACAGGAACGACGCCCCCGACATCGCCGCGACCGCCCCGCCGATCGCGGCGGTGATGTGGTCGTAGCCCGGAGCGACATCGGTGACCAGCGGACCGAGCACGTAGAACGGCGCGCCGTGACAGACGCTCCTCTCGACCTGCATCTGCGCCGCCACCTGGTCGAGCGGCACGTGGCCTGGCCCCTCGACGATGACCTGGACGTCGCGCTCCCACGCGCGGCGCACCAGCTCCCCCAGCGTGACGAGCTCCCCCATCTGCGCCTCGTCACCGGCGTCGGCAAGGCAGCCGGGACGACACGAGTCGCCCAGCGAGATCGTGACGTCGTGGGCTCGGCAGATGTCGAGGACCTCGTCGAAGCGCTCGTAGAACGGGTTCTCCTGGCCGGTCATCTCCATCCAGGCAAACATCAGCGCGCCACCGCGCGACACGACGTTCATCTTGCGGCCGGTCTCCTTGATGCGGGCGGCGCTCTGGCGGTTCATCGCCACGTGCAGCGTCACGAAGTCGACGCCGTCGGTCGCGTGCATCTCGAGCGCGTCGAGCCACTCCTGCGCGGTGATCTGCGACAGCGGCTTGGCGTAGTGCACGACCGCGTCGTAGACCGGGACGGTGCCGATGATCGCCGGGATCTCCTGGACCAGCCTGCGGCGGAACGTCCGGGTGTCGCCACAGCTCGACAGGTCCATGATCGACTCCGCACCCAGCTCGACGGCGGAGCGCGCCTTCCCCATCTCCATGTCGAGGTCGGACCAGTCGCGCGAGGTGCCGAGGTTCACGTTGATCTTCGTCCGCAGCTCGAACCCGATGCCGTTGGGGTCGAGGCAGGCGTGGTGGACGTTGGCGGGTATCGCGACGCGCCCGGAGGCGACCAGGTCGCGCAGGCGCTCGGCGTCGATGCCCTCCTTGGCGGCAACCGCTCGCATCTGGGGGGTCACGACGCCCTGTCGGGCGGCGTCCATCTGGGTTGCGTAGGTCATGCTGCTCACTCCTCCGGGTCCTCGGTCCGGGGCCGCGCGCCACCGTCGCGGCGCGTCCCGCAGAAAAAAAGGGGCGACGCGGCCTCGAGAGCCGCACCGCCCCTGCCTCTGGTTGCCTCTCGTCTCCCGTTGAGGATACGACCTTTGCGCCCGCGCCGTGTGGGCGTCACGCGAAGAGGCGCGGGCGGTGCGGGTCGGCTGCGCGAGGGGCGCGACGCGCCGCACGCGTTGCAGCGCGCCTCGAGGATGTCCAGGGCCACGCCCTAGACGAGAAGGAACGCATGCGCGCGGCGCCCATCGCCCACCATCCGAGCATGGCCTTCCTGGACGCACGCCGCCCACCCGCGACGACGCGGCCTCGCGGGGAACGTCTTGCCCACCCGTTCGCCAACGGGTGCCGCGCACATGCACATCCGAGTCATGCCTACCGCGCCGCGCGCGCCTCGAACGCCTCGACCACCTTGTCGCCCATCGCGTCGGTGCCGAGCCTGTGGTCCGCGGGCGTCGACGCGTCGGCGATGTCGCCGGTGCGCCAGCCGTCCGCAAGGACGTCGTCGATCGCACCGGCGAGGGCGTCGGCGGCGTCGTCCATCTTGAAGCTGTAGCGCAGCATCAGCTCGACGCTGAGCAGCTGGGCGATGGGGTTGGCGATGCCGCGGCCGGCGATGTCGGGCGCGGAGCCGTGGCTGGGCTCGTACAGCGCGGTGCCGTCGCCCAGGCTCGCCGAGGCGAGCATGCCCAGCGACCCGGAGAGCATCGAGGCCTCGTCGGACAGGATGTCACCGAACGTGTTCTCGGTCACCAGGACGCTGAACTGCGCGGGGTTGTTCACCAGCTGCATCGAGCAGTTGTCGACCAGCACGTCGGTCTCCTCGACGTCGGGGTACTCGGCGGCGACGCGGTGGGCGACCTCGCGCCACAGCCGCGAGGTCTCCAGGACGTTGGCCTTGTCCACCGACGCGACGCGCTTGGACGGGCGGCGGCGCGCCGCCTCGAACGCCCAGCGCACCACGCGCTCGATCTCGTACTCGGAGTACTCCATCGTGTCGCGGCAGAAGGTCCCGGGTCTGCCGTCGGCGCCCGCGCCGGCGACGTCGGTCTTGCGCTCGTGCGCACCGAAGTACAGGCCGCCGGTCAGCTCGCGCACGATGACCAGGTCGACGCCCTTCAGGCGCTCGGGACGAAGCGGGCTCGCGTCGATGAGCGCCGGGTAGACGCGGACGGGACGCAGGTTGAGGTACAGGCCGAGCTGCTTGCGGATCGCCAGCAGCCCCTGTTCGGGGCGCGCCTGGCCGGGGGCCGCGCCGTCCCACTTCGGGCCGCCCACGGCGGCGAGCAGGACCGCGTCGCATGCGCGCGCCGCCTCGAGCGTCTCGTCGGGCAGCGCCGTGGGGGTCCGCCCCGCGGCGGCGGTCGCGTCGATCGCGCACCCGCCGATCAGATGCTCCTCGCACTGGAAGTCGACGTCATACGCGCGGCCGATCGCCTCGAGGGCCTTGACTGCCTGGGCCATGATCTCCGGCCCGATCCCATCGCCGGGAAGCGTGCAGATGCGATACGTCTTGGAAGCCATGCGGCCTACTCTCCCCTCTTCTGCGCCAGCTGGCGCCTGGTGTGCTCGACCAGGCCGCCGTCGGCGATGATCTGCTGGATGAACGGCGGGAACGGCTGCGCCTGGAACTGGGCGCCGGTGGTCTCGTCGCGGATGACGCCCGCGTCGGCGTCGACGTCGACCACGTCGCCGGCGCTGATCGCGTCGACCGCCTCGGGGCACTCCATGATCGGGAGGCCGACGTTGATCGAGTTGCGGTAGAAGATGCGCGCAAAGCTCTTCGCGATGACGCACGAGACGCCGGACGCCTTGATCGCCACCGGGGCGTGCTCGCGGCTCGAGCCGCAGCCGAAGTTCTCCTCGGCCACGATGATGTCGCCGGGCTTGACGCGCGCGACGAAGTCGGCGTCGATGTCCTCCATGCAGTGCTTGGCCAGCTCCGCCGGGTCGGAGGTGTTCAGGTAGCGCGCCGGGATGATGACGTCGGTGTCGACGTCGCGCCCGAAGCGATGGACGGTTCCTCTCAGTTGCATGTTCTCTCCTTCGTGCTCGTGCTAGGGCCTGGATGCGCCGCGGCGCGCCTAGTCGAGGTCGCTGGGCAGCGCGATGTGCCCGGCGACGGCGCTGGCAGCTGCGACGGCAGGGTTTGCCAGGTAGACCTCCGAGGTCTTGGCGCCCATGCGGCCGACGAAGTTGCGGTTGGTCGTCGAGATGCAGCGCTCGCCATCGGCCAGGACGCCCATGTAGCCGCCCAGGCACGGGCCGCACGTCGGGGTCGAGACGGCGCAGCCGGCGTCGATGAAGACGTCCATCAGCCCCTCGTCGACGCACTGCTTCCACACCGCCTGCGTCGCGGGGATCACGATGCAGCGCACCCAGGGGTCGACCCTGCGCCCGCGCAGGACGTCGGCGGCGGCGCGCATGTCCTCGATGCGGCCGTTGGTGCACGAGCCGATCACTGCCTGGTCGATGTCGACGTCGCGGCTCTCGGCGACCGGCCGGGTGTTGCTGGGCAGGTGCGGCCAGCTCACGCAGGGCACGATGTCGGCGGCGTCGATGTGGTAGACCTGCGCGTACTCCGCGTCGGGGTCGGGGTGGTACTCGACGATCGGGCGCTCGGCGGTCCCGGCGTAGTAGGCGCGCGTCTTGTCGTCGACCTCGAACAGGCCGGCCTTTCCGCCCGCCTCGATCGCCATGTTCGCGATCGTGAGGCGCCCCTCGACCGACATCGCCTCGACCGTCGAGCCGGCGAACTCCATCGCCGCGTACAGCGCGCCGTCGACGCCGATCTTGCCGATGATGTGCAGGATGACGTCCTTGGCGCTGGAGTAGCGCGGCAGCTCCCCGTCGATCACGAAGCGCAGCGTGCGCGGCACCTTGAACCAGGCGCGGCCGGTCGCGTAGCCGACGCCGGCGTCGGTCGACCCCACGCCGGTCGCGAACGCGCCGATGCCGCCGTAGGTGCAGGTGTGCGAGTCGGCCCCGATGATGAGGTCGCCGGGGACGACGACCCCCTGCTCGGGCAGCAGGGCGTGCTCGATGCCCATGCAGCCGACCTCCCAGTAGTGCGTGATGCCCTGGGCACGGGCGAAGTCGCGCACGCACTTGGTCTGCTCGGCGCTCTTGATGTCCTTGTTGGGGGCGTAGTGGTCGGGCACCAGGCAGATGCGCGTGGGGTCGAACACGCGGTCTGCGCCCAGCTCCCCGAAGGTCTTGATCGCGATGGGCGCCGTGATGTCGTTGGACAGCACCAGGTCCAAGTCGCACTCGATCAGCTGTCCGGGCACGACCTCGTCCAGGTGGGCGTGGCGCGCCAGGATCTTCTCGGCCATGGTCATGGGACGTGGCATCCGTCTGTCTCCTCTCGTGTTCTGGTGTCGCGGCGGCCCCCCCCCCGGCGGGGCCCGGAGGGCGATGGGCGGGGCCTCCGGGGGGGCGGGGGCGGGGGGGCCCCAGGGGGTGGTAGGGGGTACCAGAGCGCTGG
>CAIFEU010000088.1:0-3564 GCA_903789505.1 uncultured Coriobacteriales bacterium | reverse complement strand
GGGGGGCGACGGCAGGAGTTAGGCCTGCGCCTCGTCGTGGGCGCGCGCGTTGGACACCATGCGGTTGATCGCGTTGACATAGGCCTTGGCGCTCGAGTACACGATGTCCGTGTCGCTGCCACGGCCGGTGAAGACCTCGCCGGTCTCCGAGGCGATGCGCACGACGACCTCACCGAGGGCGTCGATGCCGCGCGAGATCGAGTTGACCGAGAACTCCTTGAGGTCCCCGTGCATGCTGACGATCTTGTCAATCGCCTTGTAGGACGCGTCGACCGGGCCGGTGCCGTACTCGCAGGTGGTCGTCGTGGCGCCGGAGTCGTCGGTAATCGTGACGGTCGCGGTGGCGATCAGCGGGTGGCCGCAGCTGACCTGCAGCGCATCGAGCGTGTAGACCGAAGAGGACTGCGTGCGCTGGCGCTCCTGGACGATGGACTCCAGGTCCTCGTCGTAGACCTCCTTCTTCTGGTCGGCGACGTCGAGGAAGCGCTTGTAGATGTCGTCGAACGTCCCCTCGTCGAACGTGTAGCCCAGCTCGGAGAGGCGGTGGCGCAGGGCGGCGTGGCCGGAGCGGGCGGTCAGGATGATCTCGCTGCCCTTGGCGCCGACCTCAGAGGGGTCGATGATCTCGTAGGTGTCGCGCGCCTTCAGGACGCCGTCCTGGTGGATGCCCGAGGAGTGCGCGAACGCGTTGGCGCCGACGATGGCCTTGTTGGGCTGGACGCCGATGCCGGTGATCGAGGTGACCAGCCGCGAGGCGCGCATGATCTCGCGGGTGTTGACGTCGGTGTGGGCGTCGAGCTCGTCGCCGTGCATCTTGATGGCCATGACGACTTCCTCGAGGGCGGTGTTGCCGGCGCGCTCTCCCAGGCCGTTGATCGTGCACTCGATCTGCGTCGCGCCGTTCTTGACGCCCGCCAGGGCCAGCGCGGTGGCCATGCCGAGGTCGTTGTGGGTGTGGACGGCGATCGTGACGTTCTCGATGCCGCGCACGTGGTCGCACAGCCCCTTGATGCGCGCGCCGAAGTCCTCGGGCAGCTGGTAGCCGGTGGTGTCGGGGATGTTGACGACGGTCGCCCCGGCCTCGACGACGGCCTCGATCACGCGCTCGAGGAACTTCTGGTCGGCGCGGCCGGCGTCCTCGGCGTAGAACTCGACGTCGTTGACGTACTGCTTGGCGTACTTGACCGCGTGGACCGCGCGCTCGACGCACTCGTCCTCGGTGATGCGGAGCTTCTCGTGCAGGTGCTGGGGAGAGACGCCCAGGCCGGTGTGGATGCGCGGGCGCTTGCAGCCCTCCAGCGCGCGGGCGGCCTCGTCGATGTCCTTGTCGACGGCGCGGGTCAGCGCGCAGACCGTCGCCTTGTCGCCGGCCAGCTGGCCAATCTGCTGGACGCTGCGGAAGTCGCCCGGGCTCGAGATGGGGAAGCCCGCCTCGATGACGTCGACGCCCAGGCGCAGCAGCTGCTGGGCGATCACGAGCTTCTCCTCGGTGTTCATCGACGCGCCCGGAGACTGCTCGCCGTCGCGCAGGGTGGTGTCGAAGATGTTGATCTTCCTGGTCATGGTTCTAATCCCTTCTCGAGGACATTGACGACCGCTCGTGGTGCCGCGGGGCGACCCCGCGGCGGGACGCACGGGCACCGCTGCCAGCGGGTCCCGAAGGTTCCGCCGGCGGGGGCACGTGCGCGGCCTGCGCCGCGCCCGCGACAAGTGCCGCGGGGCAATCGGGTGCGTTGACGCGATGACGGAGGGCGCCACAGGCGCCGGCATGTCATGATGAGAGAGGGGATGGCGGCTGCATCAATCATGGGGCGATCACGCGCGCGCCGGGAGAATGTGTGACGGAAGAGCTGCACGCCTCCTAGCGCGCGCAGATAAGTCGAAGGGACGGGGCGAGACCCGCAAGAAGGAGGGCACCGATGCGATCGACACGCGCGCTCGCGCACGCAGCTTCGAAATCGGATGCAGTCTCCGGCCTCACCATCATGTGCTCCCTTCGAACAATCGCGCCGCACGCCCGCCGGGCGCGTGGCCTTGGTTGGACACTTTACGACTGCGCTGCGGCAACGGCAGGTGAGTCAGGGGATTCGACCCGTTTTTAACAAGAATTTCTCACGCCGGGCGCGCGCCGACGCGACCGGGTCCATGCTGGGAGGGATGCCGCCGCGGGCCCACCCGGGGCGGCGATGGGAGCGACGAGAGGAGACCGAGCGCATGAGAGTGCTCAACGTGACCGCCCAGAAGCCGGACTCGACGGGAAGCGGCGTGTACCTCGCCCAGATGGTGCGCTGCCAGGACGCGTCCGGGAACCAGACCGCGGTCGTGTGCGGCCTGGCCCGCGGGGAGCGTCCCGCCTCGCTGCCGGACGCGACGCGCCTGTTCCCCGTCGAGTTCGACACCGACGAGCTGCCGTTCCACGTATGCGGCATGTCCAACACGATGCCCTACCCCTCAACGCGCTACGTCGACCTGACGCCCGAGATGACGAGGCGCTTCGAGGGGGCGTTCGTCGACCGCATCGACGAGGCGCTGCGCGCGTTCCGCCCCGACGTCGTGGTCTGTCACCACCTGTACCTGGCGAGCGCCCTGGTCATCCGCGAGGTGGGGCGGCTGTGCCCCCAGGTGCCCGTGGGCGTGGTGTGTCACTCGACCGACCTGAGGCAGATGGCCCAGCACGACCTGGAGCGCGAGCTCATCGTGGGCGCCATGCGCCGTGCGGACGTCGTGTTCGCCCTGCACGACGAGCAGGCGGCGCAGATCGTGGGGACCTACGGCGTGGACGGCGCCCGCATCGTCACGCTGGGATGCGGCTACGACGCGCGGACGTTCGCGCCGGCGCCGCTGCGGCTGGTGTACGCGGGCAAGATATGGGAGAAGAAGGGAATCCCCTCGCTGCTCAACGCGATCGACCAGGGGAGCCTACCCGCCGGGCGCGGGCTCGAGCTGCGCCTGGCGGGCGGCAACGGCGGGAGCGAGGACGGCTACCGCGCCATCGTGGAGCGCGCGGGGCGCTGCGCCCACCCGGTGACGTTCCTCGGCAAGCTGACGCAGCCCGAGCTCGCGCGCGAGTACCGCGCCGACGGCGCGTTCGTGCTCCCCTCGTTCTTCGAGGGGCTGCCCCTGGTCGCGATCGAGGCGCTGGCGTGCGGGTGCGTCGACGTGCTCACCGACCTGCCCGGCATCCGCCCCTGGATGGAGCGCAACGCGCGCGACGCGCAGGTCGAGTGGGTCGAGCCCCCCCGCGATGGTCGGCGTGGACGAGCCCGACCGCTCCCAGCTGCCCGCGTTCGAGCGCAGGCTGGCGCGCGCGATCGAGGCGGCGGCGCGTCGAAGGGGCTGCTGCGACGTGAGCGAGCTCACCTGGGAGCGCGTGACCGACCGCGCCCTGGGCTCGCTGGGCGCGGCCCGTCGGTAGGGCGCGGAAGGGGCGTCCGGCTTCCCGGCGCGGGCGCGAGGCTAGACCCCCAGCGCCGCGCAGACCTGGCCGAGCGTCCAGGTGCGCCCGCCCTCGGGGGGGCGCCCGATGACGACGAGGCGCGCGGCGCCCACCAGCGCCCCCGCGCC
>CAIFEU010000087.1:8475-10829 GCA_903789505.1 uncultured Coriobacteriales bacterium | reverse complement strand
CCCCCCCCCCCCCCCGCCCCCCCCCCCCCCCCCCCTCCCCCCCCCCCCCCCCCCCCCCCCCCGCGGGGGGGGGGGGGGGGCGGGGGGCCCCCCCCCCCCCCCCCCGCGGCCGCCACCGCAGGGGTCGCCGCCACCGCGATGGCGTCGGAGGCGTCCTCCTCCGCCGCCTCGGCGCCGGCAGCCTCGACGTCGGCCGCGTCCTACACGCCGGGCACCTACACCGCCTCGGCCAAGGGCATCTCAAGCGACGTCACCGTCACGGTCACCGTCGACGCCAGCTCGGTCACCGACGTCACGGTGGACTCCTCGGGCGAGACGGCCAACATCGGCGCCGCGGCCCAGGACGAGCTGCAGGCGCAGCTGCTCGCCGCGGGCAGCGCCGACATCGACGGCGTCGCGGGAGCCACGGTGACCTCCACCGCCGCGCGCACCGCCATGGCGTCGGCGCTGGCGCAGGCCGCCGGCACCGACCCGGAGGCAGCCGCCTCCGCCGTGGCTGACAGCTCCAAGAAGGAGCTCGACACCAACTGGCGCGAGGCGCCCGAGGCCGTCACCGACTTCGTCGCCGAGTACGACGCAGAGGCGGTCATCGTGGGCCACGGCTACGCGGGCGTCACGGCGTTCCGCGAGCTGGCCGAGGAGGGCCACAGCGTCATCCTGATCGAGAAGCAGGCGGAGGACTCCTGGGCGGCGCTGGGCAACGAGTTCGCGTGCCTCAACGGCGACGCAATCATCAATTACGGCGCCGACCACATCGACCCGGTCGAGTTCTACCAGAACTGGATGAAGATCACCGGCAACGTTCCCAACCCCGAGCTGGTCATGAAGTTCGCGCAGAACTCGGGCGCCAACGCCAACTGGTACCTCGACCAGTGCACCGACGACGACCTGGCGACGATGACCGCGTCGTTCCTGCCCAAGACTGACCACCAGCTCTCCGAGCTCAACGGCATCAAGTTCTGGGCGTCGACCTGCTCGTTCTACGGCGACTGCAACGAGACCAAGCTGCAGACCTACAACCGCGAGGCGGGCATCAAGGCGGGCGGCCAGGTGATGTTCGGAACCGCCGGCTACTACGTCATCATGGACGACGGCAAGGTCGCCGGGCTGGTCGCCAAGAACGACGACGGATACGTCAAGTTCAACTGCAAGGCGGTCGTGGTGGCGTGCGGCGGCTTCGGCGGCAACCAGGCCATGATGAACGACCTGATTCCCGACATGTACAACGCGCTGGTTGACGGCGAGGAGCTCAGCTCGATGGCCGACCGCGCCGGCGACGGCGTCAAGATGGCCTACTGGGCCGGTGCGCACCTGGAGACCACGCCGATCCCGGGCATGAACATGAAGGGGCTGTCGGTCCCCGGCAAGATGAACGTGCTGCCGCAGGCGCTGTGGGTCGACGAGAACGGCAAGCGCTTCTGCAATGAGTTCTACCCGGTCGCCGAGCAGCGCGGCTACCAGGACATCTTCAAGACGCGCAAGAAGAAGTACGCGATCGTCGACGACAACTTCACGACGTACCGCCAGTACACGCTGCCCCAGCACGCGGGCTTCGACGCCACCGAGGCCAACATCCAGAGCCTGCGCGACTCGCTCGACGAGGCCTACGCCAAGTTCAACGGCACCTACGTCGAGGACTCCGCCGCCTCCGACGCCCAGGGCGGCGCGGGCCCGATGACCGCAGCCTCCTACATCGCCGACGACACGCTGGAGGGCCTGGCCGACCAGCTCGGATTCGACGAGCAGACCAAGGCGAACTTCCTGGCCCAGGTCGAGCAGTACAACCAGTACTGCTCCGACGGCGTCGACCAGCAGTTCGGCCGCGACCCGCAGGTGCTGTTCCCGGTCGACACGGCGCCGTTCTACGCGGTCGAGTTCGAGCCCGAGCTCGGCGAGACGATGGTCACCTGCGGCGGCATCCTGACCGACGGCGAGCAGAACGCCATCGACAAGGACTACGAGCCTATCCCCGGCCTGTACGTGTCCGGCAACGACTGCGGCAGGCGCTTCGGCTACGAGTACATCACGCCCATCCCCGGCTGCTCGCTGGGCATGGCAATCACGCTGGGCCGCGAGTGCGGCAAGAGCGTCGGCGCCTTCCTCGATGCCAACGAGTAGGTGACGCGGCCGCCCGCGCGCGCCGCCGGCGATGTCGGCGGCCGACGGGCGGCGGCGAGCTTGCGCGAGGCGGTCCCGGAGCGCGGCGTGGGAACTGCGCGCGGCGCGGGGGCCACCCGGCCACAATGGCCACCATCATCGGGCGGGGGGGGCCGGCAGGGGGGGGGGGTTTGGCGGGGAGGCGGCCCCCCCCCCCCCGGCGGGGGGGGGGGGAAGTGGGGGGGGGGGTGGTAAAA
>CAIFEU010000087.1:0-8465 GCA_903789505.1 uncultured Coriobacteriales bacterium | reverse complement strand
TGCCCGAGAGCCCGGGGCCCCCGCCCGTCGCATTGGCCTTCAAGTATCTGGCGGTTTCCTGAAAACAAACCCACGTCATCGCTTGCAAATGGTCCTGAATTCCCAGTTGAGAGGCCATATCAGGACTGATTCGGGTTGGGTGGTATTACAAGGCTGTCCCAAAAAGTTCTTACCTATACGACGCCGGAAACGGTATTGTGCGGTTTGCATGAGTACCCTTCATCGCAAGTGACCGTTCAGTCGCATGTGACCTCTTTCTCGGGATGCAGCTTATATGGACAGATTGAGAAAGTACCGCACTTGGGTTGTCGCGCTGGTGGCGCTGCTCGGCGTCGCCATCCTGCTCTGCATGGCGCCGATGAGCTCGCTGGCGACCGACGCGGGCGCGAGTGCGTCCGTGGCAGGCGTCGACTCCTCGTCGACGACCACGACGGGAACCGACGCGTCGGGCGAGGGGTCTGACGCCGCTGCGACGGGCGGGGACGCGACCACGGGCGGCGCGGAGGACAGCGGCTCCACGACAGGCTCCTCAGAGGCCTCCGGGACGGACACACCTTCGTCAGGCGGCGAGCAGACCGACGCTGGCCAGGGAGCCGCAGCTGGTGCCGGCACTTCGACGACCGAACCCGCGGCGGACACTGGGACGCCCGTCGCTGAGGCGGGCTCCGAGACGACCACCGAGGCTACCACTGAGGTGGCGCCGTCGCTCACCGCCGCGTCCAGCGCGGCGGACTCGCCGCAGGACACCCTGCTCGCGACCACGGCGACCGGTGACGTGAAGATTCTGTACGAAGAGGGTGACGCGGGCGCCGAGGGCGGCGGCCTGCACTACGTGTACAGCGTGCCGGACGACCCCACGAGCCAGATTCTCTACCTGTACTGCATGAACAACAGCGCGCACTGGCCTCATACCACGCCGGGCATCGGTGACGTCCCGGACTACACGCTCGGCTATCTGACGCCGGACATGTTCAGCTCCGAGGCACAGTATGAGGAGTGCATGGCCAAGCTCAAGGCCATCCTGTATGCCGGCTACCCCTACAACGGGATGGGCTACTACACGCTCGTGGCGGACGAAGACGCGCAGAGCATCACCGAGGACGAATTCAACGCGATGCTCGAGACCCCTGCCAACATCGCCGCCGACTTCCCCGACACCGCTGGCAGCACCACGTTCACAATGTCCGACTACACCGACTCGGAGAAGATTGACATCATCAACCAGTTCATGAAGGAAGTCGGCGAATACTTCCCCGTCTCGGGCAAGCCCACCAAGACGACGCCTTCCGGTCTCACGTACACTCAGATCGTGAACTCGACGTACTACAAGGCCTTGTACAGCATGCTTTATGCATCCTGGAACCCCGGTACCACCCCGCTGCAGGCGTG
The DNA here is from genome assembly GCA_903789505.1 of uncultured Coriobacteriales bacterium. Lineage (GTDB taxonomy): Bacteria > Actinomycetota > Coriobacteriia > Coriobacteriales > UMGS124 > CAIFEU01. The sequence continues at coordinate 7,076 of CAIFEU010000087.1, read as the reverse complement.
GGATGCCATGTACGCCAGCAACACGACCCTGCTCACGCGCGCGCAGGCGTACAACCAGACGCAGCACGCCATCTGGGTCGTGCTGCACGACTACGGCGTGCCCGAGAACACGCTCACGTCGGACTACATCAACAGCGAGCCGCTCGCCAAGAAGCTCTACGAGGAGGCGAGCGCGAGCGCGGTGCTGGACAGCGAGCCCTCTGATGCTGACGTGACAATCACGGGCGATGCGCAGTTCTCCTATGACAGCGCGACGGGCACGTGGCGTACGGGCACGCTCACGCTCACCGGGCCGACGAACTACTACGGCACCTACGCGCTGAATCTCCCCGATGGCGTCTCCGCGCAGACCGACAAAGAGGCGAACCTCACGACCCTCACCTCGGGCACGTCGTTCTACCTCTCCACGACGACCAAGCCCACCGCCGCAATCACGGTGTCCGCCACCGCGACCATGACGTGGTTCGAGGAGGTGCGCCAGTACTCGCCGACCGCAACGGCAAGCGACGGGAAGAACTTCCAGCACATGATCGGCGCCCTCATCCACCAGAAGGCGGTCACGGCGTCGCTCTCCGCGCAGCCTGCGACCGAGGGCGACCTGACCGTCTCCAAGACGGTGGCGGGCGAGACCGGGTCCACCGCGAGCTTCGCGTTCACGGTCACCCTCGGCGACACGAGCATCACCGGGACGTACGGCGACATGACGTTCGACGCGGGCGTCGCGAGCTTCAGCCTGCAGGATGGCGAGAGCGCCACCGCGTCGAACCTGCCGCCCGGCACCACCTACACGGTGACGGAGACGCTCACCGACGACCAGGGCAAGCTGTACTCGCCGATGATTGCCGACGCGAATGGGGTCATCACGCAGGGCGGGACCGTGACGGGCGCCATCGAGGCGAACGGGACCGCGCTGGCCGCCTACACGAACATGCGCGGCTATGGGCTCGCCATCGGCAAGCTCGTCTCGGGCGACGCGGCGAGCACCACGGAGGCGTTCCCGCTGCAGATCACGCTCACGAACGCCGACGGGACGCCCGTGAACGGCGACGTCTCGTACGTCGGCGGTGTGGCCGACGGCGTCACGGGCGTGACGGCGCCTGCTGACGGGACGCTCACGTTCACGGACGGTCGCGCGACGATCAGCCTGTCCCACGGGCAGGTAATCGTACTGGAGGGCATCGCCGCCGGCACGACTTACGCCGTCACCGAGGTCGGCGCGGCGAGCGCCACCGACGCGACCGGCGCCCAGCAGGTCACCTACACCGACGCTGACGGCCGCACCTTCGACGTCACGACGATCGACACGGGCGGCGGGACCCTCGCCGGCAACGAGACCGTCACGGTCACGAACGCGCTCGAGACGGGGTCGCTCTCGATCCTGAAGCACGTCGAGGGCGAGGTCGGCTCGACCACCAAGTTCACCTTCACGATCACGCTCGGCGGCGCGGGAGCGGGCCTCACCCACACCTTCAGCGCGACGACCACCTCCGCCAGCGACGCCGCCGGCACCGCGACCGACGTGGCGTTCACGAACGGCACGGCGAGCGTCGCCCTCACCGCCGGCCAGACGCTGACCGTGACGGGGCTGCCCGCGGGGGCGACGTACAAGGTGACGGAGGGCGAGAACAGCAAGTACACGGCGACCTCCAGCAACGCCGACGGGACAATCGCCAAGGACGAGACCGCGCAGGTGACGTTCACCAACACGCGCGTTCCCACGGCGCTGCCGCTCTCGGGCGAGGACGGCATCCGGCTCACGTACGTATTCGGCGCGTCCGCGCTGCTCACGGCACTGGCGCTGATCGTGGCGCACCGCGTGAGGGCGCGCCGCATGGGAGGCGACGATGGTGAGTAGCGCAAGGACCGCCCGCGGCGCTGCCGCGGCAGCCATGGCCATGGGGCTCGCGATTGCCGCGACCCTGCTGCTCGCGGCGCCGACGCGGGCGTGGGCGTCCGATGCGGGCGCGTCCGTGGCGGCTGACGGCGCCGGGGCCGCAACGTCGGCTCCTGCCGGTGCCGTCTCCGGCTCCGTCGGGTCAGGCTACGGCGCCATCACGGTCACGCCCGCCGAGGGCGCCTCGACGAGCCTGACCGCCTACCAGCTCTTCGCGGCCGACGTCACCGACGCTGCCGATGGCTCCAAGGTCGTCGCGAACGTCGCGTGGGCCAGCGACGGCGCGCGCGAGGCGGTCGAGCGCGCCATCTCGTCGGTCGACGCAAGCTACGCGGGCACGACCGCTCAGGACGCCGCCGACTGGCTCTCCGAGCGCATGGGCGCCGGCGCCTCCACCGATGGCGCAGAGACCGCGCAGGCGAGCTCGGTGGCGGCGGCGATCGCCGAGGCGGTGCTCTCCGCGGGCTCGCTGCAGGGGGTCGCGCTGAGCGCGGGCACCCAGGCCGAGCTCCCGCAGGGATACTGGCTGATCGTGAGCCCCGACGCGCAGGCCTCGTCCGACCAGTCCAGCCAGGCGGGTACCTCGCCGATACTGGCCGTCGTGGGCGGCTCCGCCGTCACGGCGAGCGTGAAGGCGGCCGTCCCGACCGTGGGCAAGCACGTGCTGGAGGACTCAACCGACTCCTGGCAGGCGCAGGCTGACGCTACGGTGGGCGACGAGCTCGACTGGCGCCTCGAGGCGACCGTGCCCGCGGACGTCACGGGGTACGACGCGTACTCCGTCACCTTCCACGACACGCTGAGCGCCGGCCTGGAGCGCCCGTCCGACGTGCACGTGTACGTCGCCGCAGGGGCGCAGGCTGCCGACGGGGCCGACGCCTTCTGGGGCGAGGGGACCACGCCCGACGCGACGTGGCTCGAGCTCGACGCCGGCGAGTACACGACCAGCTACTCCGCGCAGGACGACGGCGCGACCTTCGACCTCACCGTGAGCGACCTGGTGACGAGCCTGTCGAGGCGCGGCCTCTCCCTCTCGGGGGGCGTACGGGTATGCGTCGTCTACGACGCACCGCTCACCGAGGACGCCCAGCTCGGGACCGCCGAGGGCAACCCCGACACGGTCACGCTGCGCTACCCGCGCGCGCCGTACTCCGACGGCTACGGCGAGACGCAGCCCCAGACGGCCATCGCCTACTCCTGGGAGCTCTCCCTGGTCAAGCGCGACTCCTCGACCGACGCCGCCCTGGCGGGCGCCGTGCTGCGCGTCACCGACGACCGTGGCAGGCACCTGACGCAGGACGGCGCCTGGACCAGCGACGACGCCACGGTGACCACCGACGCCGACGGAAGGGTCTCGGCGCGCGGCGTCGACGCGGGCGCCTTCACGGTGGAGGAGGTCGCGGCGCCGCAGGGGTACGCTGCCTTCGACGGGCAGCGCACCGTCACGCTCTCCGTGGGGCTCGACGCCGAGCATGTCGTCCACTCCCGCATCGACGCCGACGTCAAGGCGGAGTCCCCGCTACGCGCCGACTCGTTCGACGCCGCCGGCGGCGCTGCGGAGGTCTCGGTGCTCGACACGCCCGGCTCCACGACGCCCGGCGGCGGAACCGGTGGCTCCGCGGGCGGCAACCCAGTCGTCAGCGCCATCGCCTCGCACCTGCCCAAGACGGGCGACGCCACGTCCTACGCGCTCGCCGTCGGGCTCGTCGTCGCCGGGGCGTTGCTGATCGTCTTGGCCCATCGGCTGCGCAAGCGGGGTGGCGAGCGATGAGGCGCCGCGGGACAGCGGGCGGCACCCACCGTCGCGGAAGCGCCAGGTCGCCGAACGCCTGCCACCCGTAGGGACCCGCGCGGGAAGGCGTTCCGGCGGCGCGAGGATGCGCCCGACGCTGCCGACCGTCCGTGGGTCGGGCCGACATCGGATGGGCGGGCGCCCATCGACGCCGGCGCATTCGATGACTGAATGTTCAGACGCAATCGGGGAGACCCGACGCAGCAACACACAAGGAGGAACCAGATGAAGTTCAAGGACCGTGCGGCAAGATTTGCCGTCACCGCCGGGCTCGCGGCCGCCATGACGCTGGGCGGGGTGGCGCCCGCGCTGAGCGCGTTCGCGACGGAGACCTCGTCGAGCGACACCTCGGCGGCCTCTACGACCGACGCGACGACCTCCGCGAGCGGGACGGGCGACGTCACGATCAGCAAGCGCGCCGACGGGGATGCCACCACGATCTACGGCTACCAGATCTTCACCGCCGACGTTGTCGACCAGACCGTGGGCGCGACCACGCAGAAGGTCGCCTCGAACATCGACTGGGCGAGCACCGACGTGCAGAGCCTCGTCGTCGCTGCCATCCAGCAGGTCGACAGCTCCTACACCAGCACGACCGCCCAGGCGGCCGCCGACTGGCTCAGCGCGCACCAGAGCGGCTCGGGCACCGACGTGGTCGTCAACAGTTCCGACGCGTTCGGCCTTATCGCGAAGGCCCTCAGGGGTTCCTCGATCACGCCCACCACGATCACGCCCGGGACCACCGCCACGGGGCTGCCTGCCGGCTACTGGCTGTTCGTGACCTCCGAGGCGTCGACGACGGACACTTCCGATAGCGCCCTGGTCGACCAGGTGGGAACCGCCCCCATCTACGCGATCGTCGGCGGCAGCGCGCTGACCATCTCGCAGAAGACGAACCTGCCGACGGTCGACAAGCAGGTGCTCAACGACAAGGACGGCTCGGCGTGGGGCAAGTACGCCGATTCCCAGGTGGGCCAGTCCGTCCAGTACAAGATCACCGGCACCGTCGTCGACACGATCGACAGCTACGACACCTACTACTACAAGTTCACCGATAACCTCGGCTCGGGCCTCACCGCCGACAGCACGTCGGTCAAGGTGACGATTACCGACGGCTCCACGGAGACCACGGTCACCCCGTCCGCGACAAGCCTCCTCACCAACAGCGATGGCACCAGCACGCTCACGGTCGAGTTCACGGATCTGAAGCAGGCGGCGAAGGAGGCGGGCGTCGCGCTCGACGCGAGCTCCATCGTGACCGTGTACTACACCGCGCAGCTCAACAGCAAGGCCCTGGTCGCCGGCGCGGTGAACCAGAACGACGTCTATCTCACGTACTCGAACAACCCCGGCACCGAGAGCCATGGCGACACGACGCCCTCGCATGCCTACGACTACACCTACGAGCTCATGCTGTACAAGGTGGACAGCTCCGACTCGACCAAGGCGCTGTCCGACGCCAAGTTCACCATCCAGGCAACCGGTCCCGACGAGGGCGGTACGGGCACGCAGTACGTGCAGAGCGACGGCACGCTCGGCGACACCGCCTACGAGTTCACGACGGACTCGAAGGGCGGCATCTACGTCACCGGCCTCGACGCGGGCACCTACACGGTCGTGGAGACCCAGGCGCCTGACGGCTACAACAAGGTGGCGCCCTTCACGTTCAGCATCACCCCGGTCTTCGGGGGCACGGACGGCAGCCTGTCCAAGCTGGCAGTGGGGACGAGCGACTCGAACATCGCCACCGCCAACGAGTACAACGGCGTCGTCCAGGTCACCGTCAAGGACAAGGCCGGCTCCACCCTGCCGCTGACCGGTCAGGCCGGCATCACGGTCGCCTGGGTCGCGGGCGGCGTTCTGCTGACCGTCGGCGTCGTGCACCTCGTGCGTTCTCGCCGTCGCGGCGAGAGCCAGGAATAGCGAGCGGGCGTAAGTAGTATCCTTCTTGCCGCGGATTCGCGCGGCAAGGCCATGCACAGCGCTTCGGCCTTTCATGGGGTCCCGTCTGGCGGCGGGGCCCCATTGCTTACCACCTGGGGGAGCGCCATCCGGGGCGCGTGGGCGGCATGGCTTGGGGTTGACGACGGGAGATGGGTTCGGAATGGCGCTGAGAGGCAGTAGACGGGACGCGAGAACGGCGCCGCGCGCCGCCCATGACGTGCCCGACGCCCAGGCGACGCTCGGCGCGGGCGACGCACAAGCTGCTGCCGTCGACCCCGCCGGCACGGCATCGCGCGGCGGCGGGGGCGGGCGGCGCAGGAGGCGGCGGCGCGTGCCGCGCTGGGTCGACCGCCTCGTCACGCTGCTGCTCATCCTCGCGGGCGTGTGCCTGCTCGTCTGGCCGTGGGTGGTCGACCTCATCGAGTCCGACGGCGTGGGCAACACGATCTCCGAGGTGAGCGCCCAGATTGACGCCCTGCCCGCCGACCAGAAGCAGTGGTACCTCGACCAGGCGCACGCCTACAACGAGGAGCTCGCGGGCGAGACGCCCCAGATTGACCCCTCGCAGATTGCCTCCTACTCCGACCAGCTGACCTTCGACCGCGCCCCGATGATGAGCTGGGTCGAGATTCCCTCGATCAACGTGAGCATGCCCATCTACCACGGCACCTCTGACGCCGTGCTGATGGCGGGAGTGGGTCACCTGGAGGGGACGAGCCTGCCGGTGGGCGGGGAGTCCACCCACTGCGTGCTCACCGCCCACTCCGGCATGCGCAACCTGCGCATGTTTGACGACATTAGGCAGCTTGTCGTCGGCGACATCGTACTTTTGCACACAATGGGGGATACCTATGCCTACCGTGTCACCTCGTCTGAGGTGGTGTGGCCCGATGAGGTGGACTCGCTGGCGATCCAGCCGGGAAAGGACCTGCTCACGCTGGTCACCTGCACCCCCTATGGCGTCAACGACCACCGCCTGCTCGTCCACTGCGAGCGCACGGAGTACACCCCCGAGGAGGCCGAGGAGGCGTCGCAGATTCAGAGCCGACACTGGGGCGCGCGCGAGTGGGCGGTCGTCGTGGTGGCGGTGACGATGGCGGGGCTTGCCGTGGATGGCGTCGTCCATGGCGTGCGCAAGCACAGGCACAAGACGGCATATGTCCCCCGGCACTAGGCGCGAATGCACGCGCGCCCCTTGGGGGACAAGGGAGTGACAAGTTCCGCCGACGGGAGCCGACGGGCGTGCGGCTGGGCGTCGGCACGGCATCGCCGGGCGGCTGGCGGGGCATCGGCGAGCCGCCGCCGGACATGGCCCGCGCCGGGCGCTGTGGCAAGAGGCTTTCGCGTCAAAGGAGATTGGCGAGATGATGCTGGGAGAGGACCGGGGGGGGTGCGTCGTGATGCCCGTCGTTAATCGCGCGCTGCTCCATCGTCTCTACGACCCCC
>CAIFEU010000086.1 GCA_903789505.1 uncultured Coriobacteriales bacterium | reverse complement strand
GCCGTTGGCGGCGCGCCGCTTTGCGGAGTACCTCATCCGCGAGCTGGGGTAGCGGCGGGTGCTCGTCCGGCACGCTCACTCGTTGTTACCGGCACGTCTTGGCCCCAGGCCGTTTCCGCAGATAAGGCCCGACGGAAGCCACGGGCCGGTAACAACGCATGGGCCGAGAAGCTCCCTTGTTACCGGCTCGTCGCGGGGCCGCAGCGTTTGCCCAGTTGGTTTCCCAAAAGCGAGACGAGCCGGTAACAAGCATCTGAGCAACCAGCGTCACTACCGCAAATGCGCGGCCCGGCGGCTACATCAGCCCCAGAGCCGTGGCGACTGGCACCAAGAGGATGGGGACAAACGCTGCAGGGATGAGATTTGCAACCTTGATGTCGGTCACGCCAAGGAGGTTAGTGCCCACGGCCAGTAGCAGCGTAGAGCCAGTGACGGCAACCTCGGTAACCACGGCGTCGGTGAGGAATGACCCCACCAAGCTTGCCAGCACGGAGAGTATGCCCTCGTAGACAACGAGGCTCACGCCGCAGAAAGGCACGCCTATTCCCATGGTCGCCGCCATGGGAAGGCAGACTGCCAGGTCGATGACGCCCTTCGAGATGAGGGTCGAGTGGTCAAGCAAGATGCCACTCGAGAGCGACCCGACAATGGCCATGGCTCCCGTACAGGTGAAGATCGAGGCCGTGACGAAGCCGTCCGAGAAGTTCCCAAGGCGTTTGGAGCCGGCAAACGCCTGGTTGAGGCGCCGCTGGGCCCAGTCACCCAACGAACGAATGCGCGCGTCGATGTCGATGCCCAGACCGATCACGGAGCCAAGCGCCAACGAAAGCGTGACGATGGCAACGCTGCCGCCCTGCATCATCCCCTGGACGGCTACCAGCACCACGGCAAGGCCCTGCCCCTTGAGAAGGAAGTCCCCCAAGCGCTCCGAGACCCGCCCCTTGAAGAGAAGGCCGAGAACTCCGCCGACTGCAGCCTCGAGGCCGTTTATGAGGGCTCCTAACAGAACCACGTTCACTCCTCGATTCCTGATTGTTCACTCGCACGTCTAATGTCGACCTACGACTCATTCACGCGCTTTCCGCTCATGTGGTCAATGGAAAGCTCAAGCAGCTGGATCCTCTCGGCGGTGCGTTTGATCTCGTCGGCCACATAGCCGGAAGGGTCGTACTTCTCGCCCAGGCGTCGGGCAATCCCAATGGTTTCGGGAGTTGTATCCAAGAGTGAGACCCGTCCAAACACGATGACGCTTCGCACGTCTGGGCCAACCTTGCCCTCAACAGGCACGCCTTGGTCAAAGACGGTGAAAGAGACACGGTTGTCGGCCTTAATCGCATCAATCTTGTGCCCCGACTTGGCCCCGTGAAAATAGATCTTTCCCTGCTCGTACAGGTAGTCCACAAGGACACCGTACGGATAGCCGTCCTCGCCGTGAACCGCGAGGACGCCACGCCGCTCGGAGAGCAGGATATCCTCGTTACACAAATTTCTGTTTCTTTGCATCGAACTGCCCTTCGTTACACCCTATTTCGAAGGACGCCTAAGTGTCGGCGCGTAGATGCCTACAACATATAGTGGTTATCAGACTTGCAAGGACAATATGCAGGTCCTCATACTTGAGGAGTTCCAGAAATCCCATGTAACGAAGGGCAGTTCGGCGCAATAAACTCAAAAATCGTGTAACGTAGGGCAGTTCCTCGAATATTTCTTTGTTACTTTCTTGTCTTGCCGCGCTTGCGGGCCGGCTTGGGCAGCCAACGGAATGGAACAACATGGCTTTGATGTTCGTAGTATCGCCGGCAAAGCGCATGGACGTGGTCGAAGGTCCGCCCTTCGCCCAGACGCTGCCCGCGTTTCTCGCCGATGCACAGAGTCTGGCCCGCGAGCTGCGCTCCCTTGGCTACGACGGTGCACGCAGGGTCTGGCGATGCAGCGACACACTGGCACGGCCCAACTGGGAACGGCTTGCCACCATGCCTGAGGACATGACGAGAGAACCTCGGCTGCTCTCCCCTGCCGTGCTCACGTACGTGGGCATTCAATACCAGCACCTAGCACCGCAGGTCATGAACGAGAAGGAGCTGATGTGGCTCACGTCGCACCTGCGCATTCTTTCCGGGATGTACGGGATTCTGCGTCCACTTGACGGCGTGATCCCATATCGCCTGGAGATGCAGGCAAAGCTTGCCGTTGGTGGGTGCCGCGACCTCTATGAGTTCTGGGGTGAGCGGCTTCTGGACTCCCTTCTCGGCGACGGGGCGGAAGTGATTGTGAACGTTGCCTCGCAGGAGTACGCAAAGGCCGTGGTCCCTTGGGCCCAGCGCACGGGCGCACCTGTTGTGACCTGCGTTTTTGGAGAGGTTCGCGCCTCTGACGGGCGCGTTGTTCAGCGCGCAACCGAGGCAAAGGCCGCACGCGGGGCGTTCGTGCGCTGGTGCGCCGAGCAGGGCGTCGAAAAGGTCGAGCAGCTCGAGGGTTTCTCGGAACGAGGTTACCGTTTGAATCGGAGTCGCTCTGACGCGGAGACGCTCACGTTCGTGCGCGGATGACACGTCGCCGGAGCCTTAGCTTTGTTACAGACGTCGCCAAAAGAGACCTTCCGGCGACTGTAACAGCGCACAGCCACCAAACAGAAAACGGGCCGCCAAAGGGACGGCCCGCACATACTTCTACCAGCGCAAACGCGAGAAGCGCTATTCCTCCATGTAGTCCTTAAGCCTGCCGGAGCGGCTGGGGTGGCGCAGCTTGGCAAGCGTCTTGGACTCAATCTGGCGAATACGCTCGCGCGTCACGCCAAACTCGCGGCCAACCTCCTCAAGCGTACGGGGGTGACCGTCCTCAAGGCCAAAGCGGAACTTGATGACCTTGCGCTCGCGGTCGGCAAGGCCGTCCAGCACCTGGTCAAGCTGCTCGCGGAGCATGGAGTCGCTCGCTGCCTCGGGCGGCGCCACTGCCGTGGAGTCCTCGATGAAGTCTCCCAGCTGGGAGTCCTCCTCCTCGCCGATAGGCGTCTCCAGCGAGACGGGCTCCTGGCTGATCTTCTGGATCTCGCGCACGCGGTCGGGCGACATGCCCATCTCGGCGCCAATCTCCTCCGGCGTGGGGTCGCGCCCAAGATCCTGCAGCAGCTGGCGCTGCACGCGGATGAGCTTGTTGATGGTCTCGACCATGTGCACCGGGATGCGGATGGTGCGTGCCTGGTCGGCAATGGCGCGGGTGATAGCCTGGCGAATCCACCACGTGGCGTACGTGGAGAACTTGAAGCCCTTGGTGTAGTCGAACTTCTCGACCGCGCGGATGAGACCGAGGTTGCCCTCCTGGATGAGGTCGAGGAACAGCATGCCGCGGCCCACGTAGCGCTTGGCGATGGAGACGACCAGGCGCAGGTTGGCGCTGATGAGGCGCTGCTTGGCGTCCAGGCCGACCTGCTCGACGCGGTTGAGGCGGCGCAGCTCGGCACGGGGCAGCTGCACGCCATTGCTCTCAGCCTCGTCGAGCTTCTTGGTCGCCTCCAGGCCCGCCTCGATCTTCATAGCCAGGTCGATCTCCTCGGAGGCGTCGAGCAGGTCGACCTTGCCGATCTCCTTGAGGTACATACGGACCGGGTCACCCGTGAGCATCGCGGTGGAGCTCGCCTCTGACCTGCGCGTGTGGGAGCGACGCTTGTGCTTGGACGGGCTCGGGACCTTGGGCAGCTCCGCCTCGATGACCTCCGCCTCGGAGGTGTCGACGTCGTTCTCGATCTCGTCCTCGGCGAACTCCTCGTCCTCCTCGGCGTCGGCGTCGGTGTCGACGCTCGAGGCGGTGATGTTGACGCCGCGCGAACGAATCACGTCGTAGATCGCGGAAAGCTCGTCGGAGTCCGTGTCGATGTCGGAAATCTGGATTTGGATGTCGTCCTCGGTGATGGAGCCCTGTTCCTTGCCCTTGCGGATGAGGGACTCAACCGCCGCGTTCAGCTCGTCCGACAGCACAACATCCTTCGTCTTCTGTGTCAAACCTCGTCCCTTCGCCAAGATTGTCCAGCCCACGACAGGCAGGATAGATAGCACCAGATTCGTGTACCCAATACCGGGCGCGTTCATCAAGCGGAGCATCGATAAAACAGATAACTTGTGGCGAACCGTCGCGCGACCGGTGCCGCGGTCGAGGCAGAGGACGGCCCGCCGGGGCTCACCTCATCTGCCTCTGCTGGCGCTCCAGGTCGCGCAGGCGCTTCTGGAGGCCGGAGACCTCCGAGAACAGATCGTCGTACGCCTGATGATCGTCTGCGGGCGAAGCCGCACGGAGCCGGGCGAGCCCGGCGTTGATCTGGCGGCGCAGGGAGCGCATTGTCAGGTCGTCGATCAGAATCTCGAGCGTTCGCTGCTCTCCGCCCCCCTCATCCTCGAGCGCGTGCGTGCCGTCCGCCAGGATGCTCGCCGCCTGGGGCTCGACCGCCTCGACCGCCCCGAGGGCGTCGAGGGCCGAGGAGCCGGGAGGCAGCGCCAGCAGCGCCCAGGCGATCGCCTGGTGGCGAGGGTCAGCCCATTGGACCTGCGCGATCCTCTGGGCGTACGGCTGGGCAGCGTCCACGTTCTCCGCCATCGTCGACAGGACCTCGCGCTCCACCTGGACCATGCGCGCGTCCTCGGGGGTGAGCGCCCGAACCCCCGCGTCGGCGCCGCGGGGGTCCGCGTCCTCGGGGGCGCCGGGGGTTGCCCGGCGCAGGGCGAGCCCCTGTTGCGTCCCGGGCGCGACCGGGGCTCCGGCGTCCGGACCTTCGTCGTCGGAGACGCTCGGGGGTGCCCAGCGCACGCGCGACAGGGCGGTGCGGACCGTGTCCTCGGAGACGTAGAGCCTGCCCGCCACGTAGCTCACGTAGTCGGCGTTGCCCTTGAGCGGTCCCATCGCCTGCACGACGTCGGGCAGCGCGTTGGCGCGGCCCTCGGGGGTCGTGAGGTCGAAGCGGGCTAGGTGGCGGTCGATCACGAATCGAGCCAGCGGAGTCGGGCGGGAGAGCAGCTCACGCATCGCGTCGGGACCGTCGCTGGCGAGGAACTCCGCGGGGTCCTTGTCGTCGGGAAGGACGACGCAGTACATCTGGGCTGAGGTGAGCGGCATGAACGAGAGGGCGCGCTCCGCCGCGCGCACGCCCGCCGCGTCGCCGTCGAACAGGCAGATGATCCTGCCGCGCGCCACGCGGTCTCCCGAGGCGGTCAGGAAGCGCGAGAGCATCTTGACGTGCTGGGCCGTCAGTGAGGTGCCAAGCGGGGCGACCGCGTTGGTGATGCCCGCCTCGTGGGTGGAGATCACGTCGGTGTAGCCCTCCTCGATGATGACCTCCATCTGGGCCGTGATGCTGCCCTTGGCGCGGTCCAGGGCGAACACGGTGTGCGACTTGCTGTAGATGGGCGAGTCGGCGGAGTTCACGTACTTGGGCTTGCTGTCGTCCATGACGCGCCCACCGAGCGCGACCACCCTTCCGCGCTCGTCGCGGATCGGGAACATCACGCGACCGTAGAAGGCGTCGCGCACCGTCCCGTCATCGCGCTTGGACGCCAGGCGCGCGTCGACCATCTCCTGGCGCGTGAAGCCGCGTGCGGAGAGCTCGCCGACCAACGAGCCACGGCCCGGGGCGAACCCCAGGTCCCACCTGTCGGCGACCTCGAGCCCGAAGCCACGGCCCGCCAGGTAGGAGCGCGCTCGGTCGGCGTCCTCGGAGCGCACCGAGGTGAGCTGGCGGTGGTAGAAGCGAACCGCCGCTTCCATCGCCTCGTACAGGCGCGACCTGCGGGAGGAGGACCCATGTCGCACCTGCCCCTGCTCCTGCTCCGAGAGCTGAATGCCCGCACGGTCCGCGAGGATGCGAACCGCGTCGTAGAAGTCGACGTGGTCGCGCTCCATGACGAAGCTGAAGACGTCGCCCCCGCGGCCGCACCCGAAGCACTTCCACAGGCCGCGGGACGGGACTACGTGGAAGGAGGGGGACTTCTCGTGATGGAACGGGCAGCATCCCCACAGGTCGCTGCCGCGCGGCGTCAGCTGCACCGTCTCGCTCACCAGCTCGACGATGTCGGTGGCCTCGCGCACCCTCTCCTTCTCGTCATCCCGAATCACGGCGCCGTGCCTCCCCCTTCGAACGCTCGCCTACGACAAGGACATCTCGGCGGGAGAACGGCCCGCTCAGAGTCGGATGCCCCCTGACCCCAGGTTGTCCGACACCCATCCGATGTTGCGCGCGACGACCGCTATGAGCTCCTCGATGGTGTCGAACTTGCGTTGGCCCCGCAGGCGTCGCACGAACGCGACGCTGACCTCGGAGCCGTACAGGTCGCCTTCAAAGCCCACCAGGTTCGCCTCGAGCAGGCGCGGCTGCGCCACGCCGTCGAAGGTCTTGGGCGACCCGACGTTGATCGCAGCGGGCCAGGCGGTGTCTCCGACGCGGACGAAGCCCGCGTACACCCCCTCGAGGGGCAGCACGTACGGGTAGCTCACCAGGATGTTCGCCGTGGGGAAGCCGAACGTCGCTCCCTGATGGCGCCCGGGACCCACGGAGCCGGTCACGAAGTGCGGACGGCACAGCAGGTCGTTGACCTCGTCGATCTTCCCCTGCTGGAGCAGGTCACGGATGCGCGTCGCGCTGACCGGGGCGTCGCCCGACATGCGCAGGTCATGGCCGAACACGTCGAACCCGCGCGTCGCGCCGAGCGACCTGAGGCTCTCCACGGTGCCCTCGTTGCCGGCGCCGAGCCTGAAGTCCGCGCCCACGTGTATCGAGACCGGTCGCAGCGCGCGGGCGAGGACGTCATCGACGAAGTCACGCGCCGTGTTCGCGGCGAGCTCGGGCGTGAACGGCACGACTACGACGGCGTCGGCGCCGAAGCGACGGAGGTACTCGATGCGGTCGGAGTTGCTCAGAATCTTGCGCTGGCGCGCGACGGGCTTGAAGATCTCGTCGGGGTCAGGGTCGAACGTGACGATCGCGGACCTGACGCCATGGGCACGAGCGTCCCCGACCGTCTGCGCGAACAGGAAGCGGTGGCCGCGGTGAATCCCGTCGAACGCCCCCAGCGCGCAGACCGCGTCGCCGATGGCGGACTCAACGGGGCAATAGAGCCCAGGCTCAGGATCGAGCCTGACGACCGCGCTCAGCTCCGTCGGCGCGTCGCCCGTGGCAGCGCCGCCGATGCCGGGCGCGACCTGTCGGAGAAAGGCGCTGCGTGCCAGCGCCTGAGCCTGTTCCCCTGTCATGAGACCCCCACGTCTAGATGAATGCCCTGCCCCTATAGCTCCGAGACGCCGTCGATTCCGTCGGCGAACACCGCCTTCGGCCGCAGGAGCCCACCGTCCACGCGCGCCAGGGCGCGCAGCTGTCCATGGTACACGAGCGCGACGCCGTTGTCGCTTTCCCCCGTCTCGGCGCCCGTGGGGACCGTCACCGGCATGCCCCGGGCGACCAGGCCGGCCTGGGACTCAGTGATGCGGACGCCCGGGATGCCGAGCACGGCAAGCGGGTCGAGTGCCGGGAGCGCGCCGTCACGGTCGATGATGGCCTGGAGCTCGTCAAGCTCGTGGCATGCGTCGAGCCCGACCGACCCGCTCGCGGTCCGTCGCAGCTGGTTGAGGTGGGCGGCGCTCCCCAGGGAGCGCCCCAGGTCCCGGGCAAGGGCGCGCACGTAGGTGCCCTTGGAGACCGTAAGCGAGACGTCCCAAAACGGCTCGCCCTGCGGCGTACGCCCGACAGAGACCGCCTGAGCGTCAGTGACCCTGATGGGACGTGGTTCGAGCTCGACCTGGCCGCCGGAGCGCGCCACCGCATAGGCGCGTCGACCGCCCACGGAGATGGCGCTGTACGCGGGAGGCACCTGGCTGGTCATGGAGAGGAGGACCCCCATCGACGTGCGGGCGAACCGCAGGTCGTCGACACAGTCAGGCGCGTCGGCGCGCTCGGTGGTCTGGCCCTCCTCGTCGTCGGTGTCGGTCTCGCGCCCGAAGGCGATCCTCGCCAGGTAGCGCTTCTCTTCGCAGGAGACAAGCCCCAACAGGCGCGTCGCCTGCCCCACGCCCACGACCATGACGCCCGAGGCAAGCGGGTCGAGCGTGCCCGCATGGCCGACCCGACGCTCGGAGCAGATACGACGCATCCTGTTGACCACGTCGTGCGAGGAGCACCCCGTGGGCTTGATCACACCCACGAGCTGGTTGATGCCGCTGGTCTGGCGACGCCTCATCGACGGGGTCCTCCCGCCACCGAGCCGTCACGGCGAGGATGGCTGCAGACCGCGCGCGAAACGGCGCCGACGACGGTGCCGATGGCGTCCTCGAGCGAGCAGGCGACCGTCAGCCCGGCGGCGGCGCGGTGGCCACCTCCCCCGAACGTCGAGGCGACGTCGGAGACGTCGAGCCAGTCGACCTTCGCCCGCAGGTTGCACCGCACCGTACCGGCTGAGCCCTCGCGCAGGACGACACAGGCATCGACGCCGCCGACCTCCCGCACGACATCTATCAGCGAGTCGCAGTCCTCGGGCTTGAGCTGGAAGGTGCGCAGGTCCTCCTGCGTCACGTAGCTGTACGCGACCCTTCCACTGCGGTCGAGGCTGAGCCGCTGCAGGACCTGCGCGCGCAGGCGCATGAGCGACAGCGGGTAGCTCTGGTAGATCCTCTCGGACACCAGGCTCGGGGACGCGCCCCACTCGACGAGTTGCGACGCGGCTCGGAGGGCATGGGTATCGGTGTTCTGATACTGGAAGCGCCCCGTGTCGGTGATGATGGCAGTCAGAAGGCACGTCGCGACTCCGGCGGGCGGGACGAGCCCGAGCGCGCGGACGAAGTCGTACACGATGTCGCCCGTCGAGGCCGCGCTCTCGCGCAGCAGGTTTACATCTGCGAATTCCTGCATCGAGACATGATGGTCGACCGCGACGCTGTGCCGGGCGCGCTCGAGCGCCGGCCGCGCGTTCTTGAGGCGGTCGGGCGTCGGCGTGTCGACGCCGATGAACAGGTCCGGAATCCCGTCGTAGTCGCGCCCGTCCGTCAGCCGGTCAGCCCCCTCGAGAAACGCGTAGCGGGGCGGGACCGCGCGGTCGCCCGCCAGCAGCGGGGTGACGCGCGCCTGAGGGTTGAGCTGGGACACGAGCCAGCCCATGGCGAGCTCGGAGCCCAGCGCGTCCCCGTCGGGGCTGACGTGCCCCGAAAGAGCCACCTCGCGGGCGTCAGAAATCAGGGCGCGCATGCGTTCGAACGCCTGCAGCTCCGCCTGCGTCAGCACGCCGCTATCGCTCGTCGTCATCCGGCGCCTCTCGATCCTGGTCGGCATCTCCGCCCGCGTCGGGGACGGGCTCGCAGACGTCGGCGACCTCTCCTGACGCGGACCCGCCCTCGACGATCGGGTAGCCGCTCTCGTCCTTGGGCACGCTCAGCGTCGGGGGCACGTTCTTGAGCGCCTCGGTGATGCGCATCGCCTGGTCGGTCGTCGTGTCGATGCGAAAGTCCAGCTCGGGGGTCACTCGCCACTTGATTGCGCGGCCGAAAAGCGAGCGAATCCTCCCCTTTGCCGATTCGAGCCCCTCCATGACCTCGTCATAGGAGTCAGCGGCGGCCGAGACGTAGACGCGGCACAGCGACCGGTCGGTGGATACCTCGCAGCCCGTGACCGTGACCATGTACAGGCGCGGGTCTGCGATCTGCGTGGAGACGATCGACGCTATGATCTCCTGCGCCTGCCTGTTGAGCTTGCGCGACGAAGAGTTCTGCTTCATGCGTGCACCTCCTCCGTGCCGCGGGCGGCCTAGGCGTTGGCAGGCTTGGGCAGTTCGCGCTCGACCTGCACGGTGCGATAGGTCTCGATGACGTCGCCCAGGTGGATGTCCTGGAAGCCATCGATCCCGATGCCGCACTCATACCCGCTCTTGACCGACTTGACGTCGTCCTTGAAGCGGCGCAGCGAGGCGATCTGTCCCTCGTAGACGACGACACCGTCGCGGACGACGCGGACCTTGTCGTCTCGCGAGACCTCGCCCTCGGTGACCATGCAGCCAGCGATGGTGCCGACGCGCGGGACCTTGAAGGTCTCGCGGACCTCGGCGCTGCCGGTGTCCTTGTCCTCGAACTCGGGCGCGAGCATTCCTTGGACGGCCGCCGTGATGTCGTCAATCGCCTGGTAGATGACGCGATAGGTCTTGATCTGGACGCCCTCGCGCTCCGCGGATGAACGGGCCTTCGCGTCGGGGCGCACGCCGAAGCCGATGATGATTGCGTCGGAGGCCGCCGCGAGCGTGACGTCGGTCTCAGAGATGGCGCCGACGGCGGAGTGGATGACGTTAATCTTGACCTCGCTCTGGTCGATCTTGGCCAGGGCGCCCTCGAGCGCCTCGATCGAGCCCTGGACGTCGGCCTTGACGACCAGGTCGAGCTCCTTGAGCTCGCGCTCGTCCATGGTCTCGAACAGGTTCTCGAGGGTGACGTGCTGCTTGCGCTCCTGCTCTGCCTGGCGCTTCTTGAGCGCGCGGGCGTCGGCCAGCTCGCGCGCCTGGCGCTCGTCGGAGAACACGCGGAACTCGTCGCCGGCGTCGGGCACGCTGTCGAGGCCCTGAATCTCGGCCGCGCACGACGGGGGTACGTCGGTGACGCGCTTGCCCTGCTGGCCGACCATGGCGCGGACGCGGCCGTGGGAGGTGCCAGCGAGGACGACGTCGCCGACGTGAAGGGTGCCGCGGTTCACCAGGACCGTCGCGACCGGTCCGCGGCCGCGGTCAAGCCGCGCCTCTAGGACGTAGCCCGAGGCGAACGTGTCGGGGTTGGCCTTGAGCTCGAGGACCTCGGCCTGCAGCAGGATGGTCTCCAGCAGGTCATCGATGCCGATGCCCTTCTTGGCAGAGACGTTGACGAACATGTTCTCGCCGCCCCACTCCTCGGGCACGACTCCGTGCTCGACGAGCTCCTGGCGGACGCGGTCGGGGTTGGCGCTGGGCTTGTCGATCTTGTTTACGGCGACGACGATCGGCACGTTCGCGGCCTTGGCGTGGTTGATGGCCTCGATGGTCTGGGGCATCACGCCATCGTCGGCGGCGACGACCAGCACGACGATGTCAGTGACCTTGGCGCCACGTGCGCGCATGGCGGTGAACGCCTCGTGGCCGGGGGTGTCGATGAACGTGATCTGCTTGCCGTTGATGGAGACCTGCGAGGCGCCGATGTGCTGCGTAATGCCGCCGGCCTCCCCGCCGGCGACGCCGGTGTGCCGGATCGCGTCGAGCAGGGACGTCTTGCCGTGGTCGACGTGGCCCATGACCGTG
>CAIFEU010000085.1:3030-11303 GCA_903789505.1 uncultured Coriobacteriales bacterium | reverse complement strand
GGGGGGGGGGCCCGGGGGGCGCCGGGCGCGCCCGGCGGGAGGGCCGTAGCCGGCGGCGCACCCGACGGTCGGTCGGTCGCGGGCGCGTCCGGCGCCGGCGCGGAGGTCCCGTGCGGCGGGGCGGACGGCCCGGTCAGCCCTGACGCGACGGGCAGCCCGGACGCGGCGCCCGCGCGCGGCGGGGTGGAGCTGCGCGACGTCACCTTCGCCTACCCCGGGGCGACCGAGCCGGTGCTGCGGGGGCTGTCCCTGCGCGTGGAGCCGGGCGAGACGGTCGCCGTGATGGGGGCGACCGGCTGCGGCAAGACCACGCTCGTGAGCCTCGTGCCGCGCTTCCTCGACGCGTGCGCGGGCGAGGTTCTTGTCGACGGCGTCGACGTCCGCGACTGGGACGTCGCCTGCCTGCGCGACCGGGTGACCGTGGCGCTGCAGGGCGCCGAGCTCGTCAGTGGCACCGTCCGGTCCAACCTCGCCTGGGGCGACCCCGACGCGACCGACGACGAGATGTGGCGCGCCCTGGCCGTGGCGCAGGCGGACGGGTTCGTCGCGGAGATGCCCGGCGGGCTGGACGCCCCGGTGGCGCAGGCGGGGGCGAGCCTTTCGGGTGGGCAGCGGCAGCGCCTCGGCATGGCGCGCGCCCTGCTGCGCGGGGGCGAGGTGCTCATCCTCGACGATGCCACCAGCGCGCTCGACCTCGGCACCGAGGCGTCGCTGTACGCCGCGCTGCGGGAGGCCTTGCCCCGCGTGACGAAGATCGTCGTGTGCCAGCGCGTCGCCACCGCCCGGCGGGCCGGGCGCATCGTCGTGCTGGACGGCGGCAGGGTCGTCGCCGACGGGGCGCACGAGCGGCTCCTCGCCGAGAGCGACGCCTATCGGGCGATCTACGAGTCCCAGTTCGGGTCCGGCGACGACGAGCGCGCCGCAGCCGGCGCTGGGTTCGCGAGGGGAGGCGACGCGGATGGGCGTCGATGACGCGCGGGGCAGCGTCCCGCAGGGGCGCGGGGAGGAGCGGCCGACGGACGGCCCGGGCATCGCGCGCAAGCCGTGGGCCGACCGGTTCGCCGAGGTCGAGCACGCCCGCGACGCGCGGTCCACAGTGCGCCGGCTGGTGGGCTACCTCACGCGCGAGCGGGCCCTGGTGGCCGGCATGGTTGCGGCGGTCGTGGCCGGCGTCGCCTGTGGCGTGGCCGCGCCCGCCCTGCAGAGCCGCGCGATCGATGCCGTCGCGGCGGGCGACTTCGGTTCGGTGCCCATGGCGGTCGGCCTCATGCTCGCCGCGTACCTGGCGTACGGCGCGTGCCAGATGCTGCAGCGAGTCGTGAGCGCGCACCTGAGCCAGCGCATGGTGGGGCGACTGCGCCAGGACCTGTTCTCCAAGGGCGTCGACCTGCCCGTGCGCTACCTGGACCGCCACTTGCGCGGCGACGTCATGAGCCGCATGACCAACGACGTGGACAACGTCTCGACCACCTTCTCGCAGTCGCTGCCGACGCTCGTCTCGGGCGTCCTCACGATCGCCTGCACGCTGGCGGCGATGCTGTGGTACAGCTGGCAGCTCACGGTCGTGAGCACGCTCGTGGCGCTGCTCTCGGTCGTCGCCACGCGCGCGCTGTCCGGCAGGGTGCGCGCCTACTCCCGCCGTCGCCAGGCGTACCTGGGCCAGCTCAACGGCAGCGTCGAGGAGGCGGTCTCGAGCATGCGCACCGTGATCGCGTACAACCACCAGGCGGCGGCGTGCCGCGAGTTCTCCGAGACCTCCGACGCCCTGACGCGCGCGGGCATCCGCACCGACGTCTACAGCGGCGTCATGGGCCCGATCATGAACTGCATCAACAACCTGGACTGCGTCGTCATCGCCGCGTTCGGTGGGCTGCTCGCGACGCGTGGGATGGTCTCGGTCGGCGTCATCTCGGCGTTCATCGTCTACGCGCGGCAGTTCGGGCGGCCGATCAACGAGATCGCCCAGGTGTACGGCGAGCTCCAGACGGCGATTGCGGGGGCCGAGCGGGCGTTCGACGTGATGGACGAGCCCGGCGAGGACATGTCGGGGGAGCCGCTGACCGTCCGCGGCGAGGCGGGGGTGAGCTTCGAGCGCGTGGGCTTCTCCTACGACGCCGGCAGGCCGGTGCTTCGGGACTTCTCCCTCGAGGTGCCAGCCGGCAGGAAGGTCGCGCTGGTGGGCGCCACCGGCAGCGGCAAGACGACGGTGGTGAACCTGCTGGAGCGCTTCTACGACGTCGACGCCGGCACCATCCGCGTCGGCGGCCAGGACCTGCGCGGGGTGGCGCGTCCGAGCCTGCGCTCGCACCTGGCAATCGTGCTGCAGGACACGGTCCTGTTCTCCGACACCGTGCGCGCGAACCTGCTCTACGCCAACCCCGACGCCACCGAGGCTGACCTGTGGCGTGCCCTGGAGCTGAGCCGCGCCGCCGACATGGTGCGCGCGATGCCCCAGGGCCTCGACACGGTGCTCGTGGGCTCCGGCGAGGAGCTGAGCCAGGGGCAGCGCCAGCTGCTCGCGATCGCGCGGGCGTTCATCGCCGACCCGGCCGTGCTGATCCTCGACGAGGCGACCTCCAACGTCGACACCCGCACCGAGCGGGCGGTCCAGGACGCCATGGCGCGCGTGATGGAGCGCCGCACCAGCATCGTGATCGCCCACCGCCTCTCGACGGTGCGCGACTCCGACCTGATCGTGGTGATGGACCACGGCTCGATCGTGGAGCGCGGCACCCACGAGCAGCTGCTCGCCGCGGGCGGCACCTACAGCCGCCTGTACGAGACGCAGTTCGCGGGCATGGAGACGTAAGCGGGCCCTGAGCTGGCCGGACGCGTCCGTCCGCCCACCTTCCGTCCCACTCCGCCCACCCGCCGCGCCCTGGTCCCTTTTCCCCGATGGCACTGTGACCACGGTCATTTCCCGCCCTCGGACACCTTCCTAAAATCTGGCTGAAAGGTCGGACGCGAGGAGGGGGTCGCAATGGAACGCGGTAAGAACATGCGGGCGGTCGCCGTGGCGTGCGCGGGGATGCTGCTGGCGGGGGCGTTCGCGCTGACGGGGACGGGCGCGCTCGCGTCGCCGGCGGCGTCGGGCGCCGCGGACGGGTCGGGGGCGGCGGACGCCTCCGCGTCGTACCTCGACGTGGAGAACGCGGCGAGCGGCGTGGCGCTCAAGCAGGCCACGTACAGCGACCAGGGGCCGATTGTCACCGAGCTTGCCGACGGGCGCTTCGTGCAGCGCACGCCCAGCGAGGACATCTCGACGAGCCTCAACGCCGAGGGCGCCTACAGCCACCCGGGCCTCAACACGCTGTATAACTGCGCCTACCTGCAGGCTGACGCGCGCGGGTGCAACTCGTGCCACGATGACCTGGCGGCGCTCATGAACACGGCGGACTACGGCCACACCGACCTGACCAACGACATGGGCATCGACGTCACGGTGCAGATGTGCGTCGACTGCCATGAGGTGGGTGACGGCTACCAGACGACCTTCTACGACTTCGGCACGCTGATCCACGGCATCCACCGCGACGTCGAGGGCGCCGACTGCCAGAGCTGCCATAACTACACCGAGGACGGCAACGACTTCCAGCTGTGGGACGTCGCCAAGCACTCCAAGATGCGCGGCATCACCAAGGTCGACGCCGACGACCTGGAGGGCGACTTCACCTGGAACCAGGACGTCGTCGTGCCCCAGGACTCCATCTTCAACTGGGAGTGGTACTACCGCGGCAGCGACTTCCTGCGCAACGCCCGCGCCGACGCCGGCGACCAGACCGACACGTCTATCTACGACGACTGGACGATTTCGCTGTCCGGGCTCGTCAACAAGGAGGTCACCTACACGATCTCCGACCTGCTCGAGCAGGCGCCGGTCGAGACGCGCACGGTCACGATGCAGTGCACGTACAACCCCACCGGCGGGCCCTACATCGCCAACGCGCAGATCACGGGCGTGCCGCTGGACTGGCTCATCGAGCAGGCGGGCGGCCTCAAGGACGACGCCTACGGCATGTACACGATCTCCTCGGACGGCAACATGAACTCGATGCTGGTGGAGAACCTGCAGGGCAAGGACGCGATGGTCGTGTTCCAGATCGATGGCCAGACGCTGTCGTGGGAGCAGGGCTTCCCGGCGATGCTGTGGGTCGGCGGCACCGGCGCGCCCATCAACTGCAAGGAGCTCAGCGACATCAACTTCGTCGACTCCTCCGACGAGGGCATCTGGGAGTACGACGGCTGGACCGACGACGGGACCTACTACTACAACAAGCCAAACGTCGGCGTCATGGACACCCCTGAGGGCCTGTGCATCCAGGCGGGCGAGCCCTACACGTTCAAGGGGTACGCGAGCGCGTTCGACAAGCCCATCACCGACGTCCAGTTCTCGATGGACGGCGGGCAGACGTGGGTTGACTACGAGACGCCCGACTCCGACGTCAACCGTTGGGTGTACTGGGAGTACACGTTCACCCCGCCGGCCGACACAACCACCGCCTACGTGCTGATGGTGCGCTCGGTGGACTCCGACGGCGAGATCACGGCCGACCCCGAGGAGATCATGGTCAACGCCAAGAGCGACCTGAGCGCCTTCGAGGACCAGATCCGCGCGTCTGAGGGCTCCGTCAGCGGCCTGCAGGACAACCAGGCGGTCGCCGTCACCGACCTCGACGCGGAGTCGCAGGGCGCGCCCGGCACGATCCTGGACGACGCCGACGCCTACGCGGCGGGGCTGTCCGACGACGAGAAGTACGCGAACTTCAGCCTGCTGATCGACCAGGCCGACGCGACCACCGCCTCCAAGGCGAGCGACTAGGTCGCGCGTCCCCGCCGGCGTCCCGGGCGAGGCGCCGGCGGGGCGGGCATCGGTTCCATCCAGGCTTCGACACAGACCCGAGGGGGCCCGAAGATGAGAGAGACGACTGAAGGCAGCGTGCGCGCGAATGCGTCGCGCCGCGCGGAGATCGGCATGGCGGGTGCGGTTGCGCTGGTTGCGGGGGCCGGGCTGCTCCTGGGAGGGGGCACGCCGGCGCTCGCCGACGAGGGCGGGGCGCCGACGGCGCACGTGCGCGGCGCCGCCGTGCAGACGGCGTCCGCGGGGGCGACGGATGCGGGCGTGCGTACCTCGGCGCAGGTCCTCGGGACGTTCGCCTTCACGCAGGACCGGGTGAGCCCGGTCGACGAGATCGCACGCGCGCTGGGTGGGGCGGACGAGGTGCTGTGCTCGGGGTCGGCGCAGAAGGTCACGGTTCCCACGACGGTGGCCGCCGCGACGGGGTCGGGCACCGAGGCAGAGGGCGCCGCTACCGATGGCGTTGTCTCGGAGGGGGAGGCTGACGAGGTCGGCCAGGCTGCCGACTGGGAGGTCTCCATCGGCGGCGACGGCCTGGACGCGCAGCTCGACGCGACGATCGGGGAGCTCGCGAAGACGAGCTCGGCGACGTCGCTGATGGGCTGCACCTGCCTGGGCAACCCCGCCGACGGGCGCGCCACGGTCAATGCCGACGTCACCGGCATCGACCTGCGTGAGACCCTCTACGCGCTGGGAATCGCCGACGGTGCCAACACGATCACGTTCACCTGCGCGGACGGCTATCGGGTGAGCCTGCCGCTCACCTACGTCCTGCAGCGCCGGTCACTGATCGTCTACGCGATTGACGGCCAGCCGCTCTCCGCGAGCGTGGGCGGCACCAACCAGCTGTGGCTGGGGTCGACGGCGGCTCGCTACTTCGCAAGCGACGTCGTCTCCATCGACGTCGAGTGCCGCGACGAGGCGGACGTCCCCGCGGCCCCCGGTACCGCCGAGGCGGGCGACGCCTACGCCAACCGTCCCAACGTGGGCGTGCTGAGCGGGGCCCAAGCGGGCGAGTAGGGGCCGGCGGCGCGCCGGCTCCGACGGCCTCGTGCGGGGTCGCCGGCGGGAGCGCGCGGAGCGCGGCGCGACGGGGTGCCCGCCCTGCCCGCGTGAGGCGTGGGCGACGAGAGTCCAGCTTGACGGCCTCGCGCGGGGGCGCGGAGAGGCGCCTGCAAGCCCGGCTGTCTTGGGGCCTTGACCCGCGGGTCAAGGCTCCTTCCCGTCCCAGGTCCGCCCTCGCGCGGGCGACCCGGTGCGCGGGGCGTCCCCTCCCGCCCCCCCGCGCCGACGGGCGCCGGCGTGTGGCCCGAGCGCCGACGTGCGCGCCGGGCAGCGGCGGCATCGCGATGGGGCGTGGCGGGAGAGCCCTACGCCGACGGCGCCGCCAGGGTCGGGGACACCTGCACGGGCAGGCACATCCTGAAGAGCATCTGCCTGCCCCGGAACTGGAAGGCCGGCCCGTCCGCGATGACCTCGCCGAGGTAGTCGCCGGCTGGCTCGAGCCCGCGCGCGGCGCACTCGTCGAGCAGCCGCAGCAGCTCGACGGTCTCGCGCTCGCTGCCGTCGGGCGTGTAGAGCGAGTCGATGTACTCGGTGAGGTAGACGCCCGCCCCGACGGTCTCGGCGTGCTCGTACACCTCCTCGCCGAAGGCGGGGGACACCGAGACGAACGCGCTGCTGTACACGATGTCCCTGCTCGCCAGGCTCTCGCGCTTGATGATGCACCCGACGTCGCGGAACAGCGCCAGCGGCCATCCGCGCTCCACGATGCGGCGGCGCACGCCGCGCAGGTCGCGCTCCCAGTCCGCCATCGACGCTCGTCCGTCACGCCGTGGGTCGGACGCCCCCCGGTCCAGCTCGAAGCGCAGGATCTGGCGCGCGGGCAGGGCCTCCAGCCGTGGCTCGCCGCAGACGGGCTTGTTCAGGTAGACGTCGCAGGAGTGCAGCAGGTCGCCCGCTACCTGCCGCGCCATCGCGAGCTGCGCTGAGCGGCTCTCGAGCAGCTCGAGCCGCTGGCTCACGCAGGCGCGCAGGTGCGACACGTCGTGGCGGGACGCTATCTCGGCGATCTGGTCGAGCGAGAACCCCAGCGACTGGAGCTGCGAGACCATGTCGAGCGTCGCGCACTGCTCCAGCGAGTAGTAGCGGTACCCGGTCTCCTCGTCGGTGAGCACGGGCTCGAGGATGCCCTTCGCCTGGTAGACGCGCAGCGCCTTCTCGCTCACCGAGTTGAGGCGCGCCATCTGCCCGATCAGCAGCAGCCCGTCCCCGCGCTCCCCGCCGACCCGCTCCGCCCCGCCGGCGCCTCCTTCGCCGTGGTCCTTGGCGTCTCCGCCGACTCGATGCCTCCCGCCCGCCCCCAGGGGTGCCCGCGCCCCCTCAACCCGCAGCCCGCCCTCTCCCGGCGCGCCCGTTCTCCCGCACCCCATCACGTCTCCCATCCCCGTTCCCTCCCCCGTGCGCTTGCGGGATGGATTCTATAGCAGCGCCCGCCGGGCCGTCGGTGAGAACGGGGTGCCTCTCGCGGCGCCCGCGCAGTCCCGGGTCGCCCCGGGCACGGATGGCGCGCTCGTGGCGGGTGTCTGTCGCTTCGTCGGAGCCGCCCCGCAGGAACCGAGCGCGACGCCCCGCCCGGCGGTGCGGGCGCAGCGCTTCTGAGGTCGACCCGCATGGCGAGGGACGCGATTGCCGAGAGCCTTGTGGGCGCCGGGACCGCCAAGGCCTGCCCGCATGGCGCGGGATGCGATGCCGCGCGCCCGGGCAAATCGGGGCTTGCGCTTTACCCGCGGGGAAGGGTGTACGGTCTGCGCGTACCCGGGAGGGGGCGTCGCCGCGATGGGGGATCTCGGCGACGGACGCAACCCGGCGCCGCGCCTCGGGGGAGGTGCCGGCGCCAGCCGCGTGCCCGGGCACCGAGGGGAGGGGACGGGGATGAGGGAGAAGGTCATCTCGTACGTCGTTCCGGTCAGGGTGAGCGACGACGCGCCGCCGCGCGTGGAGCGGGTCTGCGCCTACGTCGCGCAGAACTGCGACCGGGCAACGCTGGCGTCGACCGCCCGGGCGTTCGGGTGCCATCCCAACACGATTCGCCGCGACGTACGGCGTTACCTGGGGATGACGTTCGGGGAGCTGGTGCGCGACATGCGCATGCGGCGGGCGGCGGCGCTCATCGACGAGAGTGAGCTGCCGATGTCGCGGGTCGCGAGCTATTGCGGCTACGAGGACCTCGGCAGCTTCTACGCGTCGTTCGAGCGTCGGTATGGCAGCTCGCCGGCGCGCTGGCGCGGGATCGGGGCGTAAGGGGCGACCGCGCGTCGCATGGGCGCCGACGTGGCCCGCGACATCGGCCGGGCTCGCCGCACGGCGCCCATCTCGGAGTGGGGGGGGGGGGGGCCCCCCCCCGGGGGGGGGGGGG
>CAIFEU010000085.1:0-3020 GCA_903789505.1 uncultured Coriobacteriales bacterium | reverse complement strand
CGGCGCCCCCGCCGCCGGCGGTCCCGGGCCGCGCGCCGCCCCCCCCCCCCGCGGCGGCCCCCCCCGCCGCCGGCCCCCGCGCGGGGGGCGCCGCCCCCCCCCCCGCCAGGGGGAGGGATGGACGATGATAGGAGAGGTCATCTGCAGGGCGGGCGCTCCGGTGCGCCTGAGCGGCTACGCGAACGACTTCGACCGCAGGGTGCTCGCGGTGCAGTTCTCGCTGGACGAGGGGCGCAACTGGACCACCTACGAGACGCCGGGCACGACCTCGGAGCGCAACCTCTACTGGACGTTCGACTACGTCCCCGACCAGCCCGGGACGTATCGCATGCTGATTAGGTCGGTCAACGAGGACGGCGTGGCGAGCCCGACGCCCGCGCGCGTGACCATCGTCGCGAGCTGAGCGGGTCGCCCCGACGCACCCGACGGCGCCCGCTCGGCCTAGCGCACCTGGCCGTTGCCGCGCAGCAGGTACTTCGTCGTCGTGAGAGCCTCGGCGCCCATCGGGCCGCGCGCGTGGAGCTTCTGGGTCGAGATGCCGATCTCGCCGCCCAGGCCGAAGACGCCCCCGTCGGTGAAGCGCGTCGAGGCGTTCACGTACACCGCGGCGGCATCGACGCCCGCGAGGAACCGCTCGGCAGCGGCGTAGTCGCTGGTCACGATTGCCTCGGAGTGGCCGGTTCCATAGCGGTTGATGTGCGCAATCGCCTCGTCGACGCCGCTCACGCAGTGGACGCTCATCTTGAGCGCGAGGTACTCGGTGCCCCAGTCCTGCTCGGTGGCCGCGCCCATCGGCACGCCCTGTGCCGCGGCGATCGAGCGGGCAGCCTCGTCGCCCACGAGCTCGACGCCGCGCTCCGCGAGCGCCGCCAGGACGGGCGGCAGCAGCACGTCGGCCGCCTCGAGGTCGACCAGCAGCGACTCGGCGGAGTTGCAGGTCCCCGGCCGCTGCGTCTTGGCGTTCACCGTGACGTTGACCGCCATCAGGGGGTCGGCGGTCGCGTGCAGGTAGACGTGGCAGTTGCCCGTGCCCGTCTCGATGACCGGGACCGTGGCGTTGCGCACGCACGACTGAATCAGCCGAGCCCCGCCGCGCGGGATGAGGACGTCGACCAGGCCGTTCGCGCGCATGAGCGCCTCGGTCTCGGCGTGGCCCCGCTCGCCGGTGGCGTCGATCAGCTGGACGGCGTCGCCGGGCAGGCCCGCCTGCTCCACGCCCTGGCGGCAGGCGTCGGCGATGGCGGCGCACGAGTCGTGGGCGGCTGAGCCCCCGCGCAGCACGCAGGCGTTGCCCGAGCGCATGCACAGCGAGAACGCGTCGGCGGTCACGTTGGGGCGCGCCTCGTACACCATCGCCACGACGCCCAGCGGCACTGTGACCTGCTCCATGCGCAGGCCGGACGCCAGCGTCCGCCCGAGCAGGACGCGGCCCAGCGGGTCGGGCTGCGCGGCCACCTCGCGCATCGACCGCGCGATGTCGCCCACGCGCCGCTCGTCCAGCAGCAGGCGGTCCTGGAGCGGCTCGCTCATCCCCTCGGCGCGCGCACGCGCCATGTCGCCCGCGTTGGCCTCAACGATGCGGTCGGTCGCGCGCTCGACGGCGTCGGCGGCGCGGCGGATCGCGTCGGAGCGCTGGTGGTCGCTGGCGGTGCGCAGCGTGGCCGCTGCCTCGTGCGCCCTGGTCGCCTTCTCGACTGCCTCTGACATGGGAACCTCTCCTTTGCTCGGGGGTGCGGCGCGGTGACGTCGGCGGGGAGCCCGCGCCGCCGGCGCCCTGCCGCGGGGCCTACAGAATCAGCAGCTCGTCGCGGTGGATGCAGGGCTGGTCGGCGCGGTCGGGGATGAAGCGCGCGATGACGTCGGTGCGCAGCCCGCGGATCTTCTCGACCTCGTCGGAGGAGTAGCGCGTGACGCCGCGCCCCAGCAGCGACCCGTCCCCGGCGACGACGTTCACGACGTCGCCCGCAGCGTAGACGCCCTCGGTGGCGCGGATGCCCGCCGGCAGCAGCGAGGCCCCCCGCTCGACCAGGGACTCGCGCGCCCCGTCGTCCACGATGATCGTGCCGCGCGGCATGTCTGCCATGCCGATCCAGAGCTTGCGAGCCCGCTCGTGAGCCGCGCCTGCCGGCGCCTCGAAGCGCGTGCCGATCCGCTCGCCGCGCGCCGCCGCGAGCAGCGCCCCGGGCTGGCGGCCCCTGCACACCACCATCGGGATGCCCGCCGCCAGGGTCGCCCGCGCCGCGCGAATCTTGGTGGCCATGCCGCCGGTGCCCACCTTGGAGCCGGCGCCCCCCGCGATGGAGACGATCTGCGGCGTGATGCGCTCGACCCGCTCGATCAGGGGCGCGTCGGGGTGGGTCTCGGGGTTGGCCTCGTGCAGGCCATCGATGTCGGAGAGGATGACGTAGAGCCCGGCGCCCAGCATCGTCGCGACGATTGCGCCCAGCGTGTCGTTGTCACCGAACGCGAACTCGGTCGTGGAGATGGCGTCGTTCTCGTTCACAATCGGCACCGCCCCCAGCTCGAGCAGGCGCGTGAAGGTGCCGCGGGCGTTGAGGAAGCTCGTGCGGCTTGCCACGTCGGCGCGCGTGAGCAGCACCTGGCCACAGGGGATGCCGTGGCCGGCGAGCTCGGCGGCGTACACCTCGGTGAGGGCCGCCTGGCCCGCGGCGCAGCAGGCCTGCAGCGTGGGCAGGTCGCCCGGTCGCTCGTCGAACCCCAGCCTGCCCATGCCGGCGGCCGCGGCGCCGCTCGACACGAGCACCACGTGGAAGCCGTCGGCCACGAGCTGGGCTATCTGGCCGATCAGGTCGTGGATGAACGAGCGCTGCGGCGCCCCGGTGGCGGGGTCGACCAGCGTCGACGACCCGACCTTGGCGACCACGAGGTTGTCGATCTGCTCGGTGTGGCTCATCGGGCGCCCCGTCCCTTTGCTGCCTGGAGTCATTGCTGCGCACGCTTGGCGTTCGCGGCGCTCGCGCCAATCGACGCGTTTTACCTGCTCATGATAAGGGCTCTGG
>CAIFEU010000084.1 GCA_903789505.1 uncultured Coriobacteriales bacterium | reverse complement strand
CACCTGCTGCCAGGGGATGAGGTTGGAGTGATGCTCCATGATGGAGATGCACACCTCGTCGCCGGGCTTCAGGACCATGCCGCCCAGCGTGTTCGCGACCAGGTTGAGTCCCTCGGTGGTGTTGCGGCAGAAGATGACCTCACGGGGGTCGCCCGCCCCGATCGTGCGGGCGACGTGCGCGCGCGCCTCCTCGATTGCCTCGGTCGCCTTGACCGAGATGTCGTACAGGCCGCGCAGCGGGTTCGCGTTCATCGTCTCGTAGAACGACCTCTGCGCCTCGATCACGCTCGCGGGGCGCTGCGCCGTTGCGGCGCTGTCGAGAAACGCCAGATCAGGCCGACTTTCCAGCAGGGGAAAGTCCGCTACGTAGGGATTCTCGACGATCGAAGGGTCGGGCCCGATTGTCGTCTGGCTCGTGTCTGACATGCCCTATGCCTCCTCTTTGCCCTCGACGCCGCTGGCATCGAGCACGTCGTCGACTGCGTCGTCCCCCAGGAAGCGTCGGGCGGCGAACAGGGCTGCGTCGCGGGCGGCCGCGGTGGGCGCCTGCGAGGTCGCAGAGTCGATGACGGAGCGGGCGAACAGCGCGTTGGCCGCCTGGTCGTCGAGACCCCGCGCGCGCAGATACTGGAGCTGCTCCTCGGACACCGAGCCGATCGTCGCGCCGTGGTTGCCCACGACGTCCTCCTCATCGCACAGGATGACGGGCAGCGACTTGTTCACCACGCCGTCGCCTGCGAGCAGGACGGTCTCGTTCTCGTTGCCCTGCGCGCCCTTGCCCCCGCGCACGAGGTCAATCGTGTCCCGCAGCGTCTTGCGCGCGTTGTCGAACAGCACGCCGTAGGCGTTCAGGTCCGCCGTCGACTTCCTGCCGGACAGTCTCAGGTTGTAGTTCATGTCGAGGGTCTGGTTGCCGCGGCACAGGTATCGAACGTCGACGTCGACCGCCGCGCGGAAGCCGACGTTTTCGGTCCGCAGCCCGCACACCGTAAGCCCTGCGCCGAGCAGATGGTAGTGCACGTCGAGGCTGGCGTCGTCGGCGAGCGCCGCCCCGATGTCATCGATGTACTGGTAGCCGTCGTGCATCGCCACGTAGACGTGGACGTGAGCCCGGGCACCGCGCGCCAGGTCGAGGCGCAAGCGGCTGCCGCAGGTGGCGTCGCCATCGCGGTCGGAGCGTGCGACCACGACGACGTCGGCCTCGCTGTCGTCGCACAGGGTGACGAGCGTGTCGCGGATTCGCGCGTCGTCCTTTCCGCCGACGGTGAGCTCGACGGGCCGCTCACGGCGCTGCCCGTGCGTCACGACGACGCTCTCACGCGCGTCCGCGCTGCGCGAGAGCCACGCGGAGGCCTCGGGTCCCGTGCCGCCGGGAATCTTCTCGGCAGGGGGGTAAGATGGGGACGCCGCCCCGGTGGGGACGCTGACGGGGACGTCGTTGATGTGCAGGTAGTTCCAGGTGGGCGTGGGCAGCTCGTTCACGCCGGAAAGCCTCGCTGCGCCTTCCATTAACCGATCGCCCCTTCCATCTCGAGCTTGATCAGGTTGTTCATCTCAACGGCGTATTCGAGCGGCAGCTCCTTGGACACGGGGTTGGCGAAGCCGTTGACGACCATCGTCCGTGCCTCGTTCTCGGGAATCCCGCGGCTCATGAGGTACATCAGGGTCTCGTCGGAGATGCGCCCGATCGTCGCCTCGTGCCCCACGCTGGCGGTCTGGTTGCGCACGTCCATCGCGGGAATCGTGTCGGACCGGCTGTCGGCGTCGAGCATCAGCGAGGCGCAGCTCACCGAGACGCGGGCGTTGTCGGCTTTGGGGGACACGACGACCGAGGAGCGGAACGTCGACACGCCGCCGGACTTCGAGAGGGACTTGGCGTTGACCGAGGCGGTGGTGTCGGGCGCGTCGAGGATGACCTTGCAGCCGGTGTCGAGGTCCTGCGTCGCGCCGGCGAACGTGATGCCGGTGTACTCGCTGTTCGAGCGCGCACCCACCAGCTCGCTGGTGGGGTACAGGTAGCTCACGTGGCTGCCGAACGAGCCCGACACCCATTCGATGCTGCCGTCCTCCTCCACGCGCGCGCGCTTCGTGTTGAGGTTGTACATGTTCTTGGACCAGTTCTCCACCGTGGAGTAGCGCAGCTTGGCGCCCTTGCCCACGAACAGCTCGACCGCACCGGCATGCAGGTTGGCGACGTTGTACTTGGGGGCGGAGCACCCCTCGATGAAATGCAGGTACGAGCCAGGCTCGAGGATGATCAGCGTGTGCTCGAACTGCCCGGCGCCGGCTGCGTTCAGGCGGAAGTAGCTCTGCAGCGGGTAGTCGAGGCTCACGCCCTCGGGCACGTACACGAACGACCCGCCGCTCCACACCGCGTAGTGCAGCGCGGCGAACTTGTGGTACTGGGGCTTGATGAGGGTGCCGAAGTACTTGTGGACGATGTCCTCGTAGCCTTCCTTCAGCGCGTCTTCGACGGTCGTGTAGATGACGCCCTGCTTCGCAACCTCGTCGCGCATGTTGTGGTAGACGACCTCGGAGTCGTACTGGGCTCCCACGCCGGCCAGGCTGTCGCGCTCCGCCTCGGGGATGCCCAGGCGCTCGAAGGTCTCCTTGATGTCGTCGGGGACGTCGTCCCAGCTGTTCGCCTGCTTGGTCTTGGGGCTCACGTAGGCGGAAATGTTGCTCATGTCCAGACCTGCGATGGAGGGGCCCCAGTTCGAGGGCATGTCCATGTGCTCGTACAGCGCCAGGGCGTCCAGGCGCATCTTGAGCATCCAGTCGGGCTCGTCCTTCTTCCGGGAGATGCTCTCGACGACCTCGCGCGAGAGGCCGTCGGCGTAGCGCTCGTAGCCGCTCTCGGGCATCACGAAGTCATAGAGGTCGCGGCTCACCTCGGAGAGGTCGTCCGCCGCGAAGCGGTCTTCGACGTCACTCATGCGAGCTCACCCTGCGCCTTCTGCGCGAGCATGGCCTCGTACTTCGCGAAGCCCTCGCGGTCGATCTCGTCGATGAGCGAGGAGGGGCCGCTGGAGACCATATTGCCGTGCACCATGACGTGCACCTGGTCGACGTTGATGCGCTCGAGGATGCGGGTGTTGTGCGTGATGATCAGAAGCGCGCCGTCGCAGGTGGAGCGGTAGGCCTCTATGCCTCGTGAGACCACCGAGAGCGCGTCGACGTCAAGGCCGGAGTCCGTCTCGTCGAGAATCGCGAGCTTGGGCTGGAGCAGCAACAGCTGCAGCATCTCGACCTTCTTCTTCTCCCCCCCGGAGAAGCCCACGTTGAGGTCGCGCGTCAGGTAGTCGGTGCTCATCGAGAGCTGCTCGCAGACCTCGTTGACGCGCTGGCGGAACTGCCGGGACGTCATCTTGAGCTCGGGACGCTTCTGGCAGATCGTGCGCAGGAAGCTGTACAGGGGGACGCCCGGGATCTCGACGGGCGCCTGATAGGAGAGGTAGATGCCGGCCAGCGAACGCTTGTCGGGCGTCTCCGAGGTGATGTCCCGCCCTTCGAAGGCGATCGTTCCGCTCGTGACCGTGTACTGGGGGTCGCCCATGATCACGTGCCCCAGCGTCGACTTGCCGGCGCCGTTGGGCCCCATCAGGACGTAGGACTTGCCGGCCTCGATGCCGAGGTCGATGTCGTGCAGGATGGTCTTGTCTTCGGTGCCTGCGGTGAGGCCGGAGACGGAGAGAAGGTCGGACATGAACGCTCCTTTCGTGACGATTCCACATGCGCGCGGGCTGGGCGGGCGCGTCCCTCTCCCTGTGCGGAGGCGCCCTCGACGCCGTCGTGACGTCACGGTTTCACGACGGCGCAGGCGTCGTACACGCCGAACGCGCGCGCATGACGCTTGCGTGGTGCAATGGCCATGAAACAATAGACCACAAACTCGGTATACAATCCCGCGTTTACCCCCATGCCTGAAGAAACATACTCTCGATGGCGATTATTCGCACCGTCGTGGCGAAACGCCTCCCGCCCGCGGAAGGGCGCTCGCGCCTGGGGGCGGGTCGGGCGAGCGCGTCGACGATTCGCGGGCGTCCGCTCTCGAGCGACTCGGGCGGGGGCTGACGCAGCTTGTCGCCTCGCGCGCGATGTCTCGGCCGATACTTGTCCAAGTCGTGGAGGACACCGTTTTCTCACGCTCTCCGTTGACAGGGCAAGTCGGTTCTCGTAGTATTCATTCTCGCGCTTGTGCAGCGTCATAGACGCGCACGCAAGGCGTTGGGATATCGTCTAATGGCAGGACAGCGGATTCTGGTTCCGTCAATGGGGGTTCGACTCCCTCTATCCCAGCCAGCAATTGGCCCGTTCGTCTAGCGGTTTAGGACGCCGCCCTCTCAAGGCGGAGATCACCAGTTCGAATCTGGTACGGGCTACCATCTCTCTTTTTGTTGTTGGCTCATTTGGCCCGTTCGTCTAGCGGTTTAGGACGCCGCCCTCTCAAGGCGGAGATCACCAGTTCGAATCTGGTACGGGCTACCATCTGCATCTCTATGGCCATCGGCTTTTCGCCGGTGGCCTTTTTCGTGTTGGTGGGCGTGCGAGGGCGAGCGGGCGTCCGCCATGACGCATCCGCGCGCCCTCGCGCGCGCTATTCGCAGCCCCCGCAGCCCTCGCATGCCGCGACGGCGCGCGCCTTGATCCACGCGGGGTCGTTCGAGCTCGGTGCCGCTGCAAAGCCTCCCAGCGCGGTCTCGCGCAGCGCCTCCGGCAGGGAGCGCCCCACGTCGCGCATCGCGCGCACCGCGTCGTCGAACGAGGTCGGGAGCGTAATCCCGCCCATCGCCATCTGGGCCGCGGTCATCGCATCCGAGACGCCGATGACGTTGCGCGCCTGGCAGGGAACCTCGACCAGACCGCGCACCGGGTCGCAGACGAGTCCCAGCAGGTTCCCGATCGCGATCGTCGCGGCGTCGAGGCATCGGGCGGGTTCCGCCCCCGCGAGCTGCGCAAGGGCCGCCGCGCTCATCGCGGCGGCGGTGCCGACCTCGGCCTGGCACCCGCCCTCGGCCCCCGCGACGCTCGCCCCGCGCTCGATCAGCGCCCCCACGGCTGCCGCGCA
The DNA here is from genome assembly GCA_903789505.1 of uncultured Coriobacteriales bacterium. Lineage (GTDB taxonomy): Bacteria > Actinomycetota > Coriobacteriia > Coriobacteriales > UMGS124 > CAIFEU01. The sequence goes on along the minus strand of CAIFEU010000084.1, from coordinate 6,237 downwards.
GAACAGCGCGAGCTCCACCTCCTCGTCGCCCGCGCCGAGCTTCTCCGCGCAGGCCAGCAGCGACCCGGGCAGGACCCCCGAGGCGCCCGCCGTCGGGGCTGCCACGATCACCCCCATGCTCGCCGAGCGCTCCAGCGTCGCCATGGCGTAGCTCGCCGCCCGGTGAAGGGTCGGGTCGAGCAGGGGGTCGGGCGCGGATTGGAAGCGTGCGGCGTTGCCCCCGATCATCCCCCCGAGGGTCTGTCCGGGATGGGCGAGGGGCTCCCCGGTTTCCGCGCGCATCACGTCCCTCACGCGCGCCGCCATCGCGCGGGTCTGCTCCTCGCCGCGCAGGTCGCGCTCTCGGTCGCGCATGACCTGTCCGATCGAGGCGCCCCTGTCACGGCACAGGGAGAGCAGCTCCTGTCCGCTGGAGAACTCGAGAGGGGAGCTCGCAGCGGCGGGGGCGGCGCTTCCGATGCGACGCACCAGGGTGGCCGAGAAGACGTCGGGGGCGGCGCTCACGTAGTTCACGACGACGTCGGACGGCTCGGAGTCCATCTCGAACACGGCATAGGCGAGCTCACCCGGGGTGGTGCGGTAGGAGCTCATGTGAGCGATGTTGACCCCTGCGTTGCCCAGCGCCGCGGTCATCATCGCGAGCATGCCGGGGACGTCGCGATGGGCGACGAACAGGGTATGCATGTCGCCCGTCAGCGTCACCGCGACGCCGTTGACGCTCACGAGGCGCGCTCGCCCGCCGCCGATCGACTCGCCCCGGGCGCTCGTGACGCCGCCCTCGGCGTCCGTCATGGACACGTCCACGGTGTTCGGGTGCAGGCCCTGCCCGCTCGCGGCGTCCGCGTACGCGAAGTCCCACTCCAGCCCCGCGTCGCGCGCGACGTCGAAGGAGTCGCGGATGCGCGGGTCATCCGCGTCCATGCCCAGGATGCCCGCCACCAGGGCGCGGTCGGTCCCATGGCCCTCGTGCGTTCGGGCAAACGAGTTATAGAGCGTGAACTTTACGTGCGCGACCCTTCCGGGGCACAGCCCTGCCGCCAGGCGCGCGATGCGCAGCGCCCCGGCGGTGTGGGAGCTCGACGGACCGACCATGACCGGACCGAGGATGTCGAATGCGCTTGCGATAGCCATGAGGCCCCTCTTTTCCCGATGACCTTGCCGGCGCGCCGCGCGGGCGCGCGGCCCGACGCGATGATAGTCGATTGGGCGGCGCAGCGTCGCGGCGGCGACGCGGATGGGGATGCTCCGCGTTTTCACGCCTCGCGCTTCCGTGCGGGCGCGCGAGGGTACAAGAGCATCGTTGCCCTCATGGCGGACATGCGACAAACGCTCCATGCAAACGCGACATGCATCTGAAACCCTAGCCTGAAGGCGAACCCTTGACCATGCCGACGATACTCGTCTCTTCCTTCATGGCGTTCGGGCCGAGCAGACTGAACTCGGCGCAGGAGGCCGTGAGGTCCCTGCCGCCCGTCATCGCCGACTGCTCGATAGAGCGGGTGGACGTCCCGGTGAGCTACGACCAGGCGGTCCCCGTCGTCCTGAGCGCCGCCCGAAGGGCCTGCCCCGCAGCCATCGTGTGCGTCGGCCAGGCGGCGGGACGCGCCGAGGTCTCGTTCGAGCGGGTCGCGATCAACGTCGACTCCTCCAAGAGGCCCGACGGATGCGGCATTGTCCGCATGGACGTGCCCATAGACCCCGACGGACCGGCCGCCTACTTCACCACGCTGCCGATATCGGAGATGGCGATGGCGGTGCGCGCGCAGGGATTGCCAGCCGGGGTCTCCAACACGGCGGGCACCTACGTGTGCAACCACCTGATGTACGGCCTGCTGCGCGCGTTCGACGGTGAGGGGGAGCAGGGAGACGAGCAGGGCGTCGCGTGCCCGGTGGGGTTCGTGCACGTGCCGGTCATGCCGGAGCAGGTGGCCGAGGGGGCGTTCGATGCGAAGACGCCCACGATGTCGCGCGACGACGCCTCCCGGGCATTGGTCGCGAGCATTGAGGCGCTGATCGACAGCAACGTTGCCGGCCTCGAGGATCGGTCGGCGTAGGGGGGCGGGACGACAACGCCGGGGATGCCGTCCCGCCCGCGATGGCTATTCGCCCGCGATTTCCTCGGCGGCCGTGAGCCTGGCGAGGGAGTTCTCGCGCCCGAGGAGCTGCATGCTCTCGCCGAGCGGCGGCGAGACCTGGTTGCCGCACTCGGCGACGCGCACCGCTTGGAACAGCTTGCGCTTGGAGGCGCCGAGCCTCTCGGGCAGGGGCTCGAGCGCCCCGTCGATGCGCTCCGCGACCCAGTCGCCCTCGCCGAGGGCCTCGAGCGCCGCGCGCGCAGCCGCGACCAGGGCACGCGTCCCCGGCTTTGCGAGGTTCTTCTCGACCGACTTCTCGTCGAAGGTCACGGTCGCGCCCTCGAAGAGGAAGCGCGCCTTCTCCACGACGTCACCGGTGTGCGTCGTGCGCGGCTTCAGCACGCTCGAAAGCAGGTCGAACCAGGCGGCGCGCTCGGGCGTGTAGGCATCGCGCCCCACCAGGCCTGCGGCTGCGAGCTGCGGGACCAGCACCTCGCGCGAGAAGCGCTCGTCGCTCATCGCGTTGAGGTACTCGCCGTTCATCCACTCGAGCTTCTTCTCGTCGAACACAGAGGGGTTCTTCGAGATGCGCTCCAGGGAGAAGGTGCGGCAGATCTGCTCAGGCGGCACGATCGTCGTCTGGCCGTCGAGCGACCAGCCAAGCAGCGCGAGGTAGTTGACCATGGCCTCGGGCAGGTACCCGCGGTCGCGGTACTCCTCGACGCTGGTCGCCCCATGGCGCTTGGAGAGCTTCTTTCCGTCGGGTCCCAGAATCATCGAGAGGTGGGCGAACGCGGGGACGGGGAATCCCAGCGCCTCGAACACCAGGATCTGGCGCGGGGTGTTGGAGAGATGGTCGTCACCGCGGATGATGTGCGTGATGCCCATCTCGCCGTCGTCGACGACGGTCGCGAAGTTGTAGGTGGGGGTGCCGTCCGAGCGCATGAGGACCATGTCGTCGAGCTCGTGGACGTCGAAGACCGCGTCACCGTGGACGATGTCGTGGACGACGACAGGCTCGTGGTCGTCGGGGACGCGCAGGCGCCACACGTGCGGCTCACCCGCCTCGATGCGCGCGCGGGCGACGTCGGGGTCGAGGTCGCGGCACGTGCGCTGGTACCCGAGGAAGGAGTCTCCGCGGGCGCGCGCCTGCTCCCGTGCGGCCTCGAGCTCCTCGGGGGTGCAGAAGCACGGGTACGCGTGGCCGGTTTCGGCCAGCCGGCGCAGGGCAGCCCGATAGTGGTCGGCGCGCTGCGTCTGGAAGTACGGCCCGCGGTCGCCGCCGGCGCCGGGGCCCTCGTCCCAGTCGAGCCCGAGCCAGGTCAGGGAGCGAAGGATCTGGTCGGTGTTCTCCTGCGTGGAGCGCTCGGGGTCGGTGTCGTCGATGCGCAGCACGAAGGTTCCGCCGTTCGCTCGGGCGAAGGCCCAGTTGTAGATCGCGGTCCGGGCGCCCCCCAGGTGCAGGCGGCCGGTCGGCGACGGCGCGAAGCGCACGCGTACCTTGTCGGTCACGGTCCTCTCCAATCTGCGGCCTGTGCGGGCCTTTCGCGCCGCGCCGGCCGTGCTCGTGTCGTTCCCGTTGGCCCCCGCGCGTCCCGACGGGACGGTCCCCGGGCCGTGACCGCGGGCGCGCCCGGGCGGCGGGCGTCTGAGAAAGCCAGTATAGGGCCACCACCAGCGGGGCGCCGCCCTGCCCGCGCCTTGCCACGGGTTTCGTACATTGGGGCGGCTGCATGCCTTTGGCCCTTGCCCCGTCCCCCCGTTCCGCGCCGGGGCTGCCCCGTGGCCCACGCTGCCGCGCGTCGTCGCGCCAAAGCGCCGTTGGGCGACACGTGTTGCATATGTGCGCTTTTGGAGGCGACTTTACCGGCGTCACCATTTGGAATAGAGTCGTCTCACTCGTCAAGAGGGGGAGGGGCGCCCGTCGGCGGAAACGCCTGCGCGGGGCTCACCGAACCGACCGAGCATCAGGGACCGAGCCCGAAGACGCTCCGGCAACCATCGCGCGCACGTCGGCGCGAACGGTGCCAATTCTCGGCAGGCAGCGTGCCTGGAAGACGGGGGAGGTTGGGACACCTTCTGAACCCTTGCTACATCGTCGGACGGTTTTCGCGGGGGGATGCCCCCGCGGCGCACAGGCGACGCAGGGGCGTCGCGGAGGAGGTCGACCAACCATGTCTCAGGACAGAGGCAGAAACTACCTGTTCACCTCGGAGAGCGTGACCGAGGGCCACCCCGACAAGATCTGCGACCAGATCTCGGACTCCATTCTCGACGCGATCCTGGAGAAGGAGGCGCGTCTGGAGCGCGAGGGGTACGTCTCGCCGACCGGGGTGCCGGCGAGCCTCAAGGACGTGCGCGTCGCCTGCGAGACCTTCGCCACGACCGGCACCATCGTCGTCATGGGCGAGGTCCGCACCGAGGCGTACGTGGACGTGCAGAACATCGCGCGCGAGACGCTGCGGCGCATCGGCTACGACCGCGCCAAGTACGGGTTCGACTGTGACACCTGCGGCGTCATCAACATGATTCATGACCAGTCGCCCGACATCGCCCAGGGCGTCGACGGGACGTTCTCCCGTGCCGACGACCCCGACGAGGTCGACAAGATCGGCGCTGGCGACCAGGGCATGATGTTCGGGTATGCCACCGACGAGACGGGCGTCCTGATGCCGACTCCGATCTACCTCGCCCATCGCCTCGCCCAGCGGCTCGCGTTCGTGCGCAAGAACGGCTCGCTGTCCTACCTTCGCCCCGACGGCAAGACTCAGGTCACGGTCCGCTACGAGGACGACCGTCCGGTCGAGGTCACCGCGATCGTCATCTCGACGCAGCACTCCGACGCGGTCGAGACCGGCGTCATCCGCGAGGACATGATCGAGTACGTCATCCGCCCGGTGCTCGACGAGGCAGGCATCCCCTGGGAGCACGCCACGATCTACGTGAACCCCACCGGCAGGTTCGTCGTCGGCGGGCCCATGGGCGACACGGGCCTGACGGGCAGGAAGATCATCGTCGACACCTACGGCGGCATGGGACGGCACGGGGGCGGTGCCTTCTCCGGCAAGGACCCCACCAAGGTCGACCGCTCTGCGGCGTACGCGGCGCGCTGGGTCGCCAAGAACATCGTCGCGGCAGGCCTCGCGCATCGCTGCGAGATCCAGCTCGCCTATGCGATCGGAGTGCCCGAGCCGCTCTCGATCATGGTCGACACGTTCGGGACCGGCGCGGTCGACGACGCAGTGCTCGACGAGGCGGTGCCCCAGGTGTTCGACCTGCGTCCCGGTGCGATCATCCGCGACCTTGACCTGCGCCGCCCGATCTACGCGAAGACCGCCGCCTACGGCCACTTCGGCAGGGAGGACCCCGACTTCACCTGGGAGCGCACCGACCGCGCGGAGAGCCTGCGCAAGGCGGTCGTCGACCTGGGCCACCGCCTGTAGCGCGCGGCCTTCCCGGGCGGTGCCCGGGGCTGGCGTTCCGGCGGCGCGCGGGCGGCCTCGCCGTCGCCTGCGCGCCGCCGCTTGCATCGATCGGGGAGACGTCGGGGACGGGGGCGTGAGGACGGCGCATGACGCGGTATGCAAGCCTGATACTCGACGTGAGGACGCGCGTGCTCGACCGCACGTTCGACTACGCGGTCCCCGACGAGCTCGCGGGGTCGGTCGACGTGGGATGCTGCGTGCTGGTGACGTTCGCCCACAGGCCCGCCGTCGGATACGTGCTCGGCCTGCGCGACCGGCTCGACCCCGAGGTCGACCCAGGCAAGGTCCGCCCCGTGGAGCAGGTCCTGTCCGACCCGATGTTCGACGCCGACGCGGTCGAGACCATCCGATGGATCGCCCGCGAGTACGCCGCGCCCGTCGTGGACGTCGTGCGCCTGTTCTGCCCGCCCGGCTTCTCCGCGCGCGCCGTGCGCGACCCGCGCAGCGGCGTGTGGACGCTGCGCACCGCGCAGACCGCGCAGGTCGAGGAGCGCTGGGTGAGCCTCACGGAGCAGGGGCGCTCGTTCGTTCCCGCACCCAACGCGGCGCGCCAGCGCGCGCTGATCGGCGCCCTGTCCGAGGGGCCGGTCCTGCAGGCGGAGCTCGCCCTGTCGATGTCGAGCGCGTCCAGCGTCGTCAAGGCGCTGGAGAGGCGTGGCGTCGTCAGCGTCGAGCTC
>CAIFEU010000083.1 GCA_903789505.1 uncultured Coriobacteriales bacterium | reverse complement strand
CGGCAGGCCCTCGGGCGCCGGGGCGCGCGCCGGCGCAGACGCGGGCGCGGGCGACCTGGAGGAGCAGGCGCTGTCGGCGCACCGCCAGGCGCACACCCACGCCGCGGAGGTGGGCGCGCCGGGGCAGACCTACGGGTTCTCGGGCCTCACGAAGGCCGAGCTCGCGACGCTCCTTTCGGCCCCGCTGTTCGGCGGCGTTAGCAGCGAGGAGACGGTCGCGATGCTCGGCTGCCTACGCGCCGTGAGGCGCGCGTACGACACCGGCGAGATGGTCATGCGCGAGGGCGATCGGGGCGGGACGATGGGTCTGGGGCTGGCCGGCCAGGGCACCGTCGAGAAGGTCGACGCCTGTGGCGGGCGCAGCATCATCGCGACGGCGGGGCCCGGCGAGACGTTCGCCGAGGCGATCGCCTGCACCGGCGCGGCGCGCATGCCGATGGGCGTGGTCGCGATACAGCCGAGCGTCGTGCTGCTGCTCAACGTCGACCACGTGCTCACGATGTGCCAGAACACCTGCGTGTTCCACATGAGCCTGGTGCGCAACCTGCTGGGCTCGGTGGCGCGGCGCAGCACCGAGCTCCAGCGCAAGGTCGACGCCATCACGCCGCGCACGATCCGCAAGCGGATCCTCGCCTACCTCGACGCGCAGGCCGCGCAGTCGGGCTCGCGGCGCTTCACCGTCGCGCTGAACCGCCAGCAGATCGCCGACTACCTGTGCGTCGACCGCAGCGCGCTGTGCCACGAGCTGTCAAAGATGCGCTCCGAGGGGATCATCGACTTCGACCGCAACGACTTCACGCTGCTCGACGCCCCGCGGGGATGAGACCGGCGGGGTCGGACGGCGCGGGCGGGGTCTGTGAGACAGGGCGGCGCGAACAGGGCGGAGGCCCAGGAGTGCTTGCGGGCCCGGCTGCGTCGGACGGCGCGAACGGACCGGAAGGATCGGCGGGGCGACCTGCCCCTAGAAAGGAGGGGAGCCCCGGGCGGCAATTCCCGGGGCTCCAAAGAGAGGGAGTAAGCGTGTAGGAGAGAGCCTTGATGCGCTTGAGGGGAGCGCGGCTGTCTTCTTGCTTGACCCTCTGATACCCACTTTCCGCGGTTCTATCCGCCCGACCCCCGCCCGGGCGCCCTCCCACACTTTCGACAAATTGGAACCACATCACTGTCATTTACGTGAATGCCCACTGAAGGCGGCACGTTCCGGCGGCCGGGCGTCGCGGGGGCGCCCGGCGGGCCTCCCTACCAGCTCAGAAGCTCGTAGCCGTCCTCGGTGACCACCAGCTGGACCTCCCACTGGGCCGAGTCGCTGCCGTCGGCGGTGCGTACGATCCAGCCGTTGTCCTCGTCGGTGGTGATGTCGGCCGCCCCCGCGTTGACCATGGGCTCGATCGTGAAGCACAGCCCCGGAGCGAGGATCGGGCCGGTACCCGCCTGCGAGACGAAGCTCACGAAGGGGTCCTCGTGGAACTCCTTGCCGATGCCGTGGCCGCCGTACTCGCGCACGACCGAGAAGCCCGCGTCGGTCGCGACCTTGTTCACGGCAGCGCCCACGTCGCCCAGGTGCCCCCAGGGCCTGACGGCGGCGAGCCCGGCCTTGACCGACTCGCGGCACACCTCGACGAGCCTGCGGCGCTCCGGCGACACGTCGCCGATGCAGTACATGCGCGAGGAGTCCGAGAAGTACCCGCCCTTGATCGTGGACATGTCGACGTTGATGATGTCCCCGTCCTTCAGGACGTCGTCCTCGTTGGGGAAGCCGTGGCAGATGACGTCGTTGATCGACGTGCAGACGCTGTACGGGTAGCCCTCGAAGTTGAGGTCGGCCGAGACGGCGTCGTGGGCGGCGAGGTACTCCTCGACCCAGCGGTTGATGTCCATCGTGGACACGCCCGGGCCGATGTGCTCCCCCACGTAGTCCAGGATGCCCTTGTTGACCTCGGCCGAGGCCTTGATCGCCTCGACGTCGGCGGCGGTCTTCAGCAGCGAGCGATACGGCACCTCCTCACCCGCGTCGTAGAGCTGCTGCAGGCGGTTGTCCGCCTCGTAGTGGCACTTCTTGTACTTCCTGCCGCTGCCGCACCAGCAGGGGTCGTTGCGGCCGGGCGACGGCTCGCCGTCATACATGGTCATGGCGCCTCCGATTCCGCGCCGCGCCCCCGCGGGCGCCGGCGCATTGGCCCGCGTCGGTCCGCGAGCGTACGTTGCGTGGTGCAACATACCTCACTTGCCGGCGCAGCGCGGGCTCATCACCGGCGCTCCAAATTGTCGGCGCCGGCGGAAGGGGCGCCCGGTGCGCGAGGCAGGCCGGGCGGGAGGCGTCGGCGGGCCCGTCATTCACACCCCGCCGCCAACATGAAGGCATCGAATCGAGCCTAATGCCCGTCGTCCGCCTCGTCCTGCTTCCAAACGAGCTCGCGCAGCTCGGCTCGGGAGCCGACCCCAAGCTTGCGGTAGATGTTGCGCATATGGGAGCGAACGGTGTTCGACGATATCACCAGAACCTTGGCGATGTACGTTGAATCAAAGCCGCGCGCAAGGTACCCCAAAACCTGAGATTCGCGGGCAGTCAGGCCGTGACCGCGCGAGAGCCCCTCGACGCGACGCGCCAAGAGCTCCTCAACCGACTCCCCCCGTGCGGCGACGTCCCCAATCCGTTCCGTCTCCGAGACGTCGTCACCTGCCGTCGCGCGACGCCAGGAGTGCACGCCTTGGCCGATGAGCACCATCGAAAAGAAGGCACACAGGATCGTCCAGCTCACGTCGCCAAGGTTCGCGCCATCGGGCGCGACGAAGGACAGCCCCGCCCCCGCCAGCGTCGCCAGCATGCTTGTCACAAGAACGGCACCCACGACGAACGGGACAGGGAACTCGCCTGCCGCCGACACTACGACAAGTGAGGACAGGGCGTATATCGCCATGAAAACGAGCGGCGCGAGCACGCTGAGCGCGCCCAGGACAAAGCCCAGGCTCCAGTCCGGGAAGCTGCCCAATACCAGGCTCACCCCCACGCATGCCGGCACAATGATCGAATCGACCAGAATGACGAGCGGCGTACGAAAGTTGACCAAGCACACGACGAGCGCAATCAGCGACGCGATGAGCTGCCCACACAGCTCAGAGGTCACGCGCATGCCATAAGCGCCGGGAAAGGTGTACGCCGTAGTGATGAAGACACAGACGAGAAGCCCCAGAAACGGCATCCAGATAATCGAGAGAAGCGAACGCAACGAGACCGAGAGCCCTCCCGTGCCGGAAGAAGGAGAATTGGCACCCCCCTCTTGCGATCTTCCCGCATCCCTACCTGCTGCTGTCTTGCTCTCAAGAGCCGGCTCGCCTCCTCCCCGCGCCGCCCTGCCCGACCAGAAGAACCCAACCGGGACGATTGAACCCACGCACGCAAGGACGGCGAACGCCCAGGTAACGGCAGAGGCGGGAAGCAGCGAGACTACCCAGGTGAGAAGCGCCGACCCCGCGCATGATACGGCACCATAGAGCATCACGTTGCGCAGGTCCATGGAGTATGCGCGCACCCATGCGAAGACGACCGGCACGACCGCCATTCCCGAGACGACACCCGCCGCGAGGGCAACCGGCCGCGGGAAACCCACGGGCAAAAGCGCGAGCCACGCAACCTGAACGACGCAGTAGAGGAGAGCCGCCACCTTGCAGGCGCGAGCAGAAGGCCCCGCCCACGCGGTGTTGCGGCAGGACTTCGCGAAGCACGCCAAGGCGGCGGCAAGACACGCAAGGGCACTTCCCAGAAGAAAGTCCCCGAGGTCCCAGATGTTTGTCGCGCAAGAGCGCAGCACGCGGGAGTTGGGCATGTACTGGACGGCGGCGGCGAGGAATGCCGCGAGGGCGAGCAACCGCGGGCGCCAGACCAAGCTCGGCCGAGCGTTGAGATAGCTCGTCATCCCGTCGCCGTCAAACATCAGCCCCCCTGTCCCTCCGCACCGAGTGTGAACCAAATTCTATCGCAGTGCGACGGGTGCAAGGCCCGAGCGAAGGGGCTCGCCGAACGCGCTCGAAGCTGACGGTCGCGCATCGCCGCGCCGCGGAGGACTCGCCGCGCCTCCGATTGCCCGAGACGAGAGCATGTGCGCCCTCCCCTGGCATCTCGCGGCACCCTGCTCATACGACGCTGTCTACCTGCCGCGTCATGAGATTTACCGCATCGCGGTGATGTCAATCACGCACGACGGTGATGGGCCGGCGGGGCACTCGCCCCTACGCTCGGACCCGACATGCCCCACAACCGGCCGCAGGCGACAGCTGCTCCTACGGCCGGCTGCGCGGGACAAGCGCGTCATCCAGGGAAAGGGGTCCATCATGAGAGACGTCTCTCGGCGCACGTTCGTGGGCACCGCGGCTGCAGGCATCGCGGCAGCGGCCGGCGGCGTTGCAAAGGCATCCGAGGCATCTGATGCGCAGCCTCATGCAGAGGGGTCCGCAACGAGCGGCAATGCTGTGAGCGCGTGGGGTCAGGAGTACCCATGGCCCTCCGAGCCACCACAGATTGACGACGCCGACGTCGAGGAGGAGCTCGAGGCAGACGTCGTAGTCATCGGCCTGGGTGTGTCAGGCGTGGCTGCCTTTCGCGCGGCGGCAGAAGCCGGAGCGAAAACAGTGGCATTCGAGAAGGCAGAGGCCCCCAGCGTACGCTCGCAGCAGTACGCCTACATCAACGGGACGATGACCGAGCGCCTCGGGCTTGCGACCGTCGACGAAGATGAGGTCATCAACCACGAGTGGTGCGAATGCGGCAAGATGACCGACTACGCGATTGTGCGCGAATTCGTGCGCAACGAGTCCGACGTGTTCGACTGGTGGGTCAATGGCGACCCCGACATGTACATCCCCGAGCAGGGTGAGGTCATCGCGATGACGGGCGACGAGAAGCACCCCGTCTCAATCAGCAACATGAGCGACCCCGCCGCCGATTACGAGGACAATCCCCAGTGCGGCTATCCCACGCGCCTGGCGCTCACCGACCACGGGCACGTCGTCAACGCCAACCTGCAGGACGGCATCGACGCCGGCGGCGCCGTATACTTCGGCCACTTTGCCGAGCAGCTCATCACAATAGACGGCCGCTGCGTGGGCGCCTACGTGCGCAACGCCGAGACGGGCAAATACAAGAAGGTCACGGTGGGCAACGGCGTAATCCTTTCCACCGGAGGCTGCGGCTCCAACAAAGACATGGTCCGCACGTTCTATCCGAGCATGGCCGAGAACGGCAACCTCGTCGCATGGCCGAATCTCGACGTCGAAGGAAACCCCACCAACACTGGCGACGGCTACCGCATGGGATATTGGGCGGGAGCTGGCTTCAGCCAGATGATGGCTCCGATGTGCCATGTCATGGGCGGCCCCAACGACGTTGCGAACATGGCCGCCTCGATGGGTCTCACAAGCCCGCACCTGCGCCTGAACTACGACGGCGACCGCTTCATGAACGAGGACTCCAACTGCTCGGACTGCGAGCTCGCCTTTGATCAGCAGCCCAAGCGAAAGGCGTTCCTCGTGTTCGACTCTCACCTCGACGAGCAGCTGCCCGACTGCTTCCTCGACTTCCCGACGACGCTTGCCGACATGGACGGCAAGGTCGACAACGAGACCGTCTTCAAGGGCGAGACGCTTGAGGAGCTCTTCGGTGCCATCGTCGCATTTGACGCGGACTTTGACGCCGAGGAGGCGCTGGCAAGCGTCAAGCATTACAACCAGTTGTGCGACTCGGGAGTCGATGATGACTTCGGCAAGCAGGCCAAGTACCTCTGGCCGGTCGTAGACGGCCCGTTCTACGCGCAGCGCATGGGCATCGACATGTGCCTGACCACGATGGGCGGCCTGCTCAGCGACGAGCACGCCCACGCGCTGACGCCCGACCACCGAATCATCCCAGGGCTGTATGTCTCCGGAAACGCGCAGGGTGGCCGCTTCGCCGTCAAGTACCCGTTCAAGCTCTCCGGAGCCAGTCACGCGATGGCCATGTACTACGGGTACGTCGCGGGCACCAATGCGGCAGCAGGCGAGTAGCCGGCACAGCCAATAGCCCCGCCAGGCAACTTGGGAGCATCCAGCAGCAGGCAGCAGCAGTCGAGGGCGATCACGGGCGCCGAGTGGCAGCGGACATCCCCCCGCTCAGAGCTCGTCACCCTAAATTCCGACACGCCGTCGAAAGGATGAATATGAGCAGCAATGTCATCACGCGTCGTGGATTCCTCGTGGGTGCAGGTACGATAAGCGCGGCCATCGCGATGTCCGCTGACGCGGCCATCGCCGCGGAGCGGTCGTCCACGAAGGAAGGAAAGCCCGCGTCAAAGGGTAGTGTGGAACAGGAGGCATCAAGCTGGCGCATTGCTCCTGCCGATCCCGATGACGACGACGTCATCGAGACCTACGACTGCGACGTCCTGGTCATCGGACTCGGCCAAGCAGGCAGCTGCGCCCTACGCGCCGCAGCCGAGGCAGGCGCCAGGGTCGCCGCGTTCGAGGCGGCCGAGGAGGGCAATCGCGTCATCATGGGCGGCGGCCAGGTCGGCCACATCAACTCGCAGTTCCTCGCCGAACGCGGGGTACCGAAGGTGGATGTCGTCGAGTTCATGAACGACTGGCAGGTCCGCTCAAACAACCGGTCGAACCCAGGCCTGATCATGAACTATGCCAAGAACTGCGGCGCTTGCTTTGACTGGCTCTTTGACCAGCTCACCGATGACGACAAGAAGAGCATGCAGATTCGCTGCCTGACCGACGGCATGACCGGCCCCTTCATGAAAGAGCTCTCGGGCATCAAGAGCTGGATTGGCACCGCAATGACCGGTGACTTTATCGAGCCCGCGCTCGACCATTGCCTCGACGTCGCAAAAAGCGAGGGCGGCAGGATTTTCTGGGGCACAAAGGGCTACAAGCTTATTCAGGGAGGGGACGGGACCGTCACAGGGGTCTGGGGCAAGACCGACGACGGCTTTGTGCGCGTCAACGCCGCCCAGACGATTCTCGCCACCGGAGGCTATGGGGCAAACGAGCAGATGCGCAACGACCTGCTCTGGGAAATCAACCAGCTCCAGGAGCCCGGCCAGACCTCCAAGGCGATGATGGACCAGGACGGCTCGGGCATCTGCATGGGCGTCTGGGCAGGAGGACGCGTAGACCCATGCTCGGGCACAATGGACGGTGGCTATTGGTACCCCACCGACAAGCCCGTCGACCTGCTCGGCGCCACCGCCGCCCTGTGGATCAACGCCGACGGGAAGCGCTACTCCAACGAGGGCTTCGGCTCGACCGAGCTGCAGGCGATGCCCGGCGTGAAGCAGCCTTCGGGTGACATCTGCACGGTTTTCGACAGCGACATCGAGACGCTGCTGGCAGCCCAGCCCTATGGCCACATGGCGCTGGACATGGCCAATACCGACCTCGCCTCGCTGCATGCGACGATGGACGCCGCCTACGCAGGCGGGGAGAATGGCTCGGCGGGTAACACTGAGCTTGACAGTTCGAACAACGACATAACTGACGACGGTGCATCGGGCAACGACAACGCGGCAGGCGGTATCGTCGCCTCCATGACCCCTCCGACCGTCTATGCCGCCGATGATTTCGAGACTCTGGGCTCCTATCTGGGGTATGAGGGCGAGTCACTGGACACCTTCGTCAAGACGATCGAGCACTACAACGAGCTGTGCGCACAGGACAAGGACACCGACTTCGGCAAGGACCCCTCGCTGATGATTGGCCTGACCAAGCCTCCGTACTACGGATACAAGGGCACCAAGCAGATTGGCGCGCTGATGGTCACCGTGGGAGGGCTTCTAATCGACGCTGACGGCCGCGTGCTCGATCAGAAGTACAACGCCATTCCCGGCTTGTGGGCAGCAGGCAACGCAAGCGGCGGACGGTTCGGCTGGCAGTACTTCACCAGCATCGCCGGACAGAGCCTGTCAATGGCGCAAACGATGGGCATGGTAACCGGCAAGGCCGCTGCCGCTCAGAAATAGACTAGCTCTCGTAGACGACCTCGCCCATGAGGCTGACGTCATACAGGGCGGGGTCGAACTCGCGGCGGAACGCCTGCGCGCGCAGCAGAGCCCGCAGCGCCTTGACCAGAGGCGCGGTCGCCGGCGTGCGCAGCACCGCCACGTCGACGCTCTCGTCCTGCATCGGGAGGAAGTCGAGGCCCTTGACGTGGCGCCACGGACGCTCGCTGGTCACCGCGACGTCGACCATTCCGCGGGCGACCACCAGGCCCTGCGCCAGCTCCGACTCGACCGACCGGTCGTAGCCGTTCACCTGGTCGCACGTGGCCTCCAGGTACTTGACCTTCTCGTCGAGCAGCACGCGCGAGGAGTCGCCGCGCGGGCGGTTGACGATCGTCACGTCGTCGCGCAGCAGGTCGGTCCAGGAGTCGATGCCCTTGGGGTTGCGTGCCGCCACGGTGAAGCCCACGCGACGCCGGTACAGGCGGAACACGACCACGGAGACGCCGGGCAGCAGGCTGCGCACGTAGGGGCGGTTGTAGGTCTGCTCCACCTCGCTCCACAGGTTGACGAGGGCCGCGTGGCAGGTGCCCGTGTACATGCGCGCGAGCGAGACGTAGGGGTTGGCGTTCATGCGCAGCACCCTGACGCCCAGCCCCGCCAGGTAGTTGGCGAGGACGTCGGCGAAGATGTCCTGGCCGCCCAGGACGATCGAACCGCGCGCCCAGGCGGGCAGCTCCTCGAGGACGTCGGACGGCTCCGCGAGCACGCGCGCGGCATCCGGGCGCTCGCCCGACGCCCCCTCGGCACCCCCACCCGCCCCGGGCCCCGCCGCGGGGCCCAGGGCGAGGGCGCCGGCGTCGCTCCGCGCGGGGCCTGCCTCCGCGGACGGCACGGGGGCGTCGGGTGCGGCAAGTGGTCCCGTCCCCGTCGGGGTGCCCGCGAGCCTGCCGAGGACGTCGTCGTAGTTGAACCTGAGCTGCCTGCCCACGCGAAACGACGGCAGGTCGCCCTGGTGCGCGAGCTTGTACACCGTGTTCTTGCTCAGGTGCAGGATGCGCATCACGTCCTCGACGCGCAGCGCCTGCCCCTCGCGAAAGATCAGGTCGCCGTCGGACGGGCGCGAAGGGGAGCCCCCCGAGCGCGACTTGCCGTCCCTGGCCACGTCCCTGCCCATCCGACCTCCCCGGTCGTCGTCCCGTCATGCGCCACGCGACCATCGTCTGGTCGGTCGGACGCCAAGCGCGCCGACCGGGACGGGCGATGTCGCACGCCCCGCGCGTCTCGTGACATTTTACACACGGGGATAGTCACCGCACCCAACAGATTTCAGACGGACGAGCCATTCGCGGACGGGCAGGGCGCACGCAGGGCGGCGGGACCGGGATGTTGCCTGTTGGTGCTCCCTGGTGAATCGCCCACGAACCGGGCTCCCCCGGCGCACGGGACGCCCGCGACCCCTTACATTGTCATCAGCACATGAACGCGCCGCGCAAGAGGCGAGGCGCACCCAAGGATGAGAGGAAACGCCATGTTCAAGATCTCCGCTCGCAACCAGTTCCCCGGCACCGTCGTCGCCGTCAAGGAGGGCGCCGTCAACGGCGTCGTCACAATCGAGATCGCCAAGGGCGTCGTCATCAAGGCCGACATCACGATGGAGTCGATCCGCGACCTCGGGCTGACCGAGGGCAAGAAGGCCACCGCGATCGTCAAGGCGACCAACGTCTTCTTCGCGCTGGGCACCGACCGCCTGCCGATGAGCGCGCGCAACCAGTTCGCAGGCAAGGTCGTCTCCGTCAAGGAGGGCGCCGTGAACGGCCACGTGGTGCTCGAGACCGCCGACGGCCTGCGCTTCTCCGGCTCCATCACCAACGAGGCCATCGAGGAGCTCGGCCTGGCCGAGGGCACCGAGGCCATGGCGGTCGTCAAGGCGACCGACGTGCTGGTGGGCGTCGAGGAGTAAGGCCACCGATAGCGAGGCGCGGCGTGCGGCGGGACGGGCAGAGACAGAGGCCCATCGCAGCGCGCACGCCGGGACATGGTCGGCTGCGGCCCGCGCGAGGTGCGGACGCGCGGACGCGGCGGGGCGGTTCGGGTGGGATTCCATCCGGGTCGCCCCGCCCTCGTTTGGGGCGGCACGCACGGGCTGCCTCGGGCAGCACCGCCAGTTCCGCCTCGGCGGGGCCAGGCACGCCAGACGCGCGAGGCATGCGCCCCTCGCAGACGATGCTGGCCAGGGCGCGCACGACGGGCGGGGCTAGACGCTAGGTGCGCGTCCCCGCCGGAATCCCGCCAGCCGGCCACCGCCCGTCGCCGCAGCCTCCGCGCGGCGGACCGACGGTCGCCCTCCGCACGGCGGGCAGACGGGCCGCCCTCTCCCGCCACCAGGCCGTTGGGTCGCCCTCCGCCTGTCGAGCAGGCGGTCGCCCCTATCTCCCCTGCACCTCGGCAGCCTTGCACACATCGACCCAGGTGCTGGGCCGCGTGCACGCGGCGAGCTCGTCAGGGGTGAGCCGCACACTGCTGTTGGAGCTGCCGCACGCGGGGAAGACCTCATCGAAGCGGCGGAGCGACTCGTCGAGGTGGACGTCGCAGCCGTCGTTCACGCCGAAGGGGCACACCCCGCCCACGCCATGGCCGACGCGCCGCTCCACGTCGTCGGCAGCGAGCATCTTGGGCTTCGCCCGGAACGCCTCCTTGAACTTGCGGTTGTCGACGCGCACGTCGCCGGCGCACACCACGAGCGCGACGCGGTCGCCCACGGCGAACGAGAGCGTCTTCGCGATGCGGGCGGGCTCGCACCCCACCGCCTGGGCGGCCAGCTCCACCGTGGCACTCGAAGTCTCGAACTCCATCACGCGGTCTCCAAGCCCATGGGCGCGCAGGTAGGCAAGAGCCCTCTCGAATGACATGGCCGCAGGTCCCTTCGTGTCGGCGCGAACAGCTCGGACAGTCCGAGCCCGCATAAGGTTCGTATCGTAAGACACCGTAGTATATGACGAGCGCGACGAGCGCACAGGACCCCCAGGAGGGCGCGCACGCGATGCGCGGGGGGTGCGGGAGGCGCGGGGGGATGCCCGGGGCGCGGGGCGGGTGGCGGGGGGTGCGGGAGGCGCGGGGGTGCCCAGGGCGCGGGACGGGTGGCGCGGGGGCTCCGTCGTACGGGAAATTGCCCCGTCCCGTCAAAAACCGGGCGTCGCGTATGTCCCCGCGGGGCACGTCTGGGGCACGCCCGCCTCAGGACTCCCGAGCGTGACCCTCTGACCTGCGGCGATGCCGCGAGATGTCCGCGACGCCACCTCTCCGAGCCGACGGGGGCTCGCCGCGGGCGTACGCGACGGGAGTGCGGCAGGAAGTTGGACCGCCAGGTGGCGGCCAGGACGGAGGGTCGC
>CAIFEU010000082.1 GCA_903789505.1 uncultured Coriobacteriales bacterium | reverse complement strand
CTGCTGGATGAGCTCAGTCTCGGAGTCGTTGAGCTTGGTGAGGTAGTAGATGTTGCGCGTGAGCTCCTCGTAGTCGGAGGAGGACAGGATCACGTCGAGCGCGCTGGTCAAGCCCGACTTGTAGTCGCTCGCCATGATTTCGGAGAGCTGGCTCTGGTACTGCTCGAGCTGCGTCTGCAGGTCGTCTATCTGCGCCTGGGTGTCGTCGATCTCGGACTGCTTGGACTCGATCGAGTCGAGCGTCGACGAAAGCTCCACGCTGGCGTTCTCGACCTGGGAGGCGAGGTCATCGAGCTGGGCCTGGAGCGCGTCGTACTGCGCCTGGGCGTCGGAGAGCGCCTGCGCGGTTGACTCCTCGGCGTGCGCCGCGCCACCGCGCGAAAGCCCGACGAGCGAGGCCGTCGCAACGGCGCCCAGCGCCAGCGCACGGCAGGCGGTTCTACGTGTGATCTCTTCCATGCTGAGGACTCCCAAACACAGGTCGCGAGAGAAAGGCGGGGTCGGCCGGGCGTTCCCGGCCCAGGGCCCGACGCGCGGGCGTACGGCCGCGCGCGGCGCGCGGGGAAAGTCCATCTTACCCGGGCGATGTCGAGAGTCTCTGAAGCCTGCCGCCCGCCGGGCTTCTACACCATCGCGCCACGCCCCGCAAGGCCGGCGGGGCCGCGCGCGGGGCGCCGGGGCCTCAGCGGCCCGCGGGACGGCTCAGCGCGATGCGCCTCCACGAGACGCCGCAGCGGTCGAAGATGTGCTTGGAGATGCGATTGTCGACGCTGCCGTCGTACTTGTCGTCGAGGTAGACGACCTCCCCGATGCCCGCCTGCACCAGGATCTTGGCGCACTCGTGGCAGGGGAACAGCGTCACGTACACGGTCGCGCGCTGCATGTCCTTGAGCGAGCCGCGGTAGTTGAGGATGGCGTTGGCCTCGGCGTGGATGACGTAGCTGTGCTTGTCGGTGAGCGGGTCGTCCGTGGCGGACCAGGGGAAGTCGTCGTCGGACAGCGCCGAGGGGGTCCCGTTGTACCCCACCGACAGGATGCGGTGGTTGGTGTCGGCTATGCACGCGCCCACCTGCGTGTTCGGGTCCTTGCTCCGCAGTGACGCGTCGATGGCGACGCGCATGAAGAACTCGTCCCACGAGATGACGTCACTGCGCTTGTCCGGCATCCTGCTCCCCTTCCCGTCCCGCGCCCCCGCCGGCGCCGCGCCCGCTCGCGCGGGGCAGCCTCCTTGGCGCCGCGCTCCGGGGGCACCCGGCGCGGCGCGCCGGACGACATTGTCGCATGCGTCGGACGGGCGCGGCGCGACGGAGGCGCGGCTCCAGGCGGTTTTCTTCTTCTCGCGCCGGCGCGAGAAGGCGATGCGATGGAGACGCGCGGGCGGATGACGGCGCCGCGCACGCCCGCGCGTTGCGGTGACACAATGCGTGCGCGCGAGGGGGCGACGGCGGCGCCGGACCCCGTGTGACGGCGGACGCGAGGGGGATTTGCACCACAATGGCGAGGAGGGACAGCGGCGGCGCGGCAAGGAGGCTGCCCGACGACGGCGGTGCGGGACGCGAGGCGACCGACCTGCTGCATGGCCCCCTGCTGGGCAAGGTCGTCAGGTTCGCGATACCGCTGGCGGTCACCTACATCGTCGAGGCGCTGTTCACGACCGTGGACAGCCTCGTCCTGGGGGCGTTCGTGAGCAAGGACGCCCTGGCGGCTGTGGGTGACGTCGCCCCCATCTCGTCTCTGCTGCTCGGCCTGGTAACCGGGCTGTCGATCGGCCTGAACGTCGACGTCGCCGAGGGCATCGGGAGCCACGACGGGCCCCGGGTCCGCGCCGCGGTCCAGGGCGCCGTGCCGCTCGCGCTCGCCATCGGGGCGGCGCTGGGCGTCGCGGGGATGCTCGCGACCGGGCCTCTGCTCTCGCTGATTGCGACCCCCGGCTCGGTCATGGGTCCGGCGCGGACCTACCTTCTGGTCTACAGCGCGGGAATGCCGGCGTTCGGGGTGTACAACTTCGCCAGCGCCGCGCTGCGCGCCGACGGCGACAGCAGGAGCCCGCTGGTGGGCCTGCTCGCCGGGTGTCTCACCAACCTGGCGCTCGACCTCGCTCTGGGCGTGTGGGCGCGCCTGGGCGTGGCCGGCGTGGCGTGCGCGACCGTGGTGGCCATGGCCGTCGCCTCCGCCGTGGCGGTCGCGGCGCTCGCCCGGACCCGCGGCGCCGTGCGCCTCGACCTGCGGCGCATGCGCGTGAGCCGCCGCTCGATGGCGACGGTCATGCGCATCGGGCTGCCCGCCGGGCTGCAGAGCGCAATCTTCGCCGTGTCCAACATCGTCCTGCAGGACGCCATCAACGGCTTCGGCGCCGACGCGATGGCGGGGTGCATGGCGTCGCTGAACTACGAGTACCTGTGCTACTACATGGTGACCGCGTTCGCGCAGACGTGCGTGACCTTCACCGGGCAGAACTACGCCGCACGCGACTACGGGCGCTGCAGGCGCATCTTCGCGCTGTGCATGGCGCTCGGGGCGCTCTCGTCCGCCGCCTTCTCGCTCGCCACCCTCGCCTTCGCGCGGCCCCTGCTGGAGCTGTTCTCGACGTCTCCCAACGTCGTGGCATACGGGCTGCAGCGCGTGCGCATCGTCGCCGCGCTCGACTTCCTCGCGTTCCTCTACGAGGTCCCCGCCGGCGCGCTGCGCGGGATGGGATGGTCGCTCATGCCCGCGGTCATCATCGTGCTCGGCTCCTGCGGCCTGCGCGTCGCGTGGGTCCTCACCGTGTTCAGCGCGCTCGGGTCGTTCGAGAGCCTCATGGCCGTCTACCCCGTCTCCTGGGTCGCCACCGGGGCCGCGCTGCTCCTCGCCTACGCCTGGGTCGCGAGGACGGCGCTGCGGCCCGGCGCCCCCTCAGACGCCGGGCGCACGCAGGCACGCGCGTAGCCCTGCGGCGCATCCCGAACCGGCAGACGCCACGCACAGATGCCCGAGCGCCCATCTGGGCGACGGCGCCGCGCGCGTGGCGGCACGACGCTCCCCCGCGCAAGGGATGATTTGAATATTGGTACCAATTCATCCCAAATGATTACAAATACCTTTCAATGCTTCTGTTTTTGGGATGCAATCATCCCTTCTTCCTGCCGATTGCTCTTTTCATGGGGATGTCCGGACGGTGCGGGTCATGCTCTGAAAGTCCTTAAGCTACGGACGGATATTGTGTTTATGTTCCATGAGGTTCACTATTCGTTACTCGGACGTCACGATTCTGCCTTAACGACGCGGCTGCCCAGGTGGGCAAGCGCTCCGCCTTGACAGACGCAAAACGCAGTCCGATAAGGAGGCATTCGCATGACCCGGAAGGATGAGCTGACGAACGCAGTGCTCGACTCCGTCGAAAGCACGAGGATCGCTGCTCCCGACCTCCCCGCATTCCGCGCCTTCGGCAGGCCGGAGGTGAGCTACGCACAGCTGTGGGGCATGTCCACGAACCTCGCGGCGGCCCTCAGCGAGTCGCCCGACGACGGCTCCCCGCTGATCGTGCTCGGCTCCAAGTCCGCGCTCACGGTCGCCGCCTTCCTCGCGTGCCTGCGCACGGGCCATGCGTTCGTCCCCGTCGACGTCACGATGCCCGCCTCGCGCATGGAAGACATCACCAGCCAGCTCGTCGAGGCGTCCGGGTCGAGCGCCGACGACTGCCCCGTCATCGTCACCGTCGAGCCCGACGAGCTCGCCCAGACCCCGGGTGCCTCGCTCAAGGGGGTCGTGCTCGCCTCCGACCTGATCGAGCGGGGGCGCCGCCGCCTGGCGCAGGCCCCCGACCCGGACGCGGGCGTGGCGCCGGACGGCCTGTCGTACGCCGCCGGCGAGCGCTCTCGCTGGGTGAGCGGCGAGCGGACGCAGTACATCATCTTCACGAGCGGCTCGACGGGTCGCCCCAAGGGTATCGAGGTCACGGCCAACGACGTGGCCAACTTCGCCGGCTGGGTGCGGACGTTCCCCGTGGTTTCGCGCGGAGGCTGCGTCTTCCTCGACCAGGCGCCCTACTCGTTCGACCTCTCGGAGTACGAGCTTGTAGGCGCGCTCACCACCGGCGGTTGCCTGTACGTCGTCTCCCCCCAGGCAAAGGACGACACGCGTCGGCTGTTCGCCGAGCTGTCCGACTCCGGCGTGGACGTCTGGGTCTCCACGCCGAGCTTCGCCGACCTGTGCCTGGTCGACCACTCCTTCGACCGGGCGCTGCTGGGCAAGGTCGGCCTGTTCCTGTTCTGCGGCGAGGCGCTCCAGAACCGCACCGCGGCGGAGCTGCTGCGGCGCTTCGACGGCGCCGTGGTCGCCAACACCTACGGCCCCACCGAGTCGACGGTGGCGGTCACCTGGGTGCAGGTCACGCCCGAGATGGCGGCCAGCCCCGACCCGCTGCCCGTGGGGCGGCCGCGCCCGGGCACGCAGATCCGCATCATGGAGCGCGACGCCGAGGGCGCCCTCACCGGCCGCCAGTGCCCGCAGGGAGAGGTCGGCGAGATCGTGATCGTGGGCGACACGGTCGCCAAGGACTACTTCGCCAACCCCGAGAAGACCAGCGCCGCCTTCTCGCAGGACCGGCTGCCCGACGGCACTCCCGTGCGCGCGTACCGCACCGGCGACCTGGGCTTCCTGGACGCGGAGGGGATGCTGCACTGCAAGGGCCGCGTCGACACGCTGATCAAGCTCAACGGCTTCCGCATCGAGATCGACGACGTCGAGAGCAACCTCGCCGAACTGGACGGCGTCGAGTTCGCCGCCGTCGTCCCGATGAGGCGCAACGGCCGCGTGACCGGGCTCAAGGCGTTCGTGGTGGTCGACTCGGACACTCCGCAGAACAGCCCGCAGGGCCTGCGAGAGCGACTGTGCGAGCGCATCCCCGCCTACATGGTGCCCCGCCGCATCAAGGTGATCGAGGAGATGCCGCTCACCTCCAATGGTAAGATTGACCGCAAGCAGCTGGTCAACTTCTAGAAGCGCGAGGAGCCTGAGAAGATGTCGTTCTATTCGGACGCGAGCTTCTTCGTCGTGCTTGCGGTCATCATCTGCGGTGCGGCGATCCTGGGGCTGAGCGGTCGCTCGCTGCGCGGCTACGGGTTCTGCGCCTCCGTGGTGATGCTCGTCTGCCTGTTCCTCAGGGAGCCGACGCAGGGCATGTGGGCGGCGGCGTTCCTGGCGCTCGCCTGCGGCTGCGCCCAGGCGCTGATGAGCCGGCCCAAGAGCAAGCTGCTGTTCGTGACGACGCTGCTGCTCACGATCGCGCCGCTCGTCGCCGTGAAGGTGTGCGGCGCGATGTCGGTGGCGTCGATCGGGTTCATCGGCATATCGTATCTGACGTTCCGCGCAGTGCAGGTGCTCGTCGAGACGCACGACGGGCTGATCGAGCGCATGAGCCTGCTCGACTACCTGTACTTCGTCGCGTTCTTCCCCACGTTCACGTCCGGCCCCATCGACCGCTCGCGGCGCTTCGTCGAGGACCTCCACGCCACGCGCTCCCGCGACGAGTACGCGGGCATGCTCGGCCGCGGCATCCTGCTGATTCTGGCGGGCATGGTCTACAAGATGGTGATCGCCGCCGTCCTGTACGGGCAGTACAACCCCACCGCGTTCGTCTCGACCGTCCCGTTCCACAACGAGCTCGTCCACCAGGTCAAGACCGCCTACGTCTACGGCCTGTACCTGTTCTTCGACTTCGCAGGCTACTCGATGATGGCGATGGGCGCCGGCTACTGCCTGGGGGTGCGCGTGCCGCGCAACTTCCGCGCCCCGTTCGCCGCGATTGACATCCGCGACTTCTGGAACCGCTGGCACATCACGCTGTCGTGGTGGCTGCGCGACTTCGTCTTTATGCGCCTGGCGCGCACGATGGTGCGCCACCACGTGTTCAAGGGAAAGAAGGCCCGGCTGCGCACCTCGCAGGTGGCGATGGTCGCGAACATGCTGCTGATGGGCGCGTGGCACGGCCTCACCGCGGACTATCTGCTGTACGGCCTGTACCATGGCGTGCTGCTGGCGGCGTTCGAGTGGTGGAGCAAGACCAAGTTCTACAAGCGCCACCACATGGGCGTGTGCTACCGGCTTGTGTCCTGGTTCGTGACGATGCAGCTGGTGTTCCTGGGGTTCGCCCTGTTCTCAGGGCAGATTTCGCTGATTGTGAGAGGAGCGTAGCGCAATGACAACCATGACGCACGAGGAGCTCGAGAGCCGCATGCTCGACCTGCTCGAGGACATTTGCCTGCTCGACTCGATGGCCGCCGTCGAGCTGCTGGTCTCGATCGAGGACGAGTTCGGCGTCTCGATCGCCCCGACCGAGGTCCCGCGCAACGAGATGAACACCGTGAACCTGATCATCGAGCAAGTCGAAAAGCGCATGGCATGAGCGAGCGCGAGATTTCGTCAGGCGCGTCTTCGGGCGAGCGCGCCGGGGGCGACGCGAGCGCGGGCGCGAAGGCCGGCGGCGTCACGCGCCGCGAGGTGCTGACCGGCGCCGTCGCCGGGCTCGCGGCGTGCGCGCTCGGGCTCGGCGTGGCGGACAAGCGGCTGCTGCCCGCCATGGGAAAGGCCGACTCGTCGCGGCTGTACGACTACATCTACAAGAGCGGCGTGAAGTCGCAGTGCATCGACTTCATGGTGCAGAACATGTCCGACACCGGATACCTCACGTTCGGCTCCTCGGAGTTCTTCATCTCCCAGAAGCTCGTTCCCACGTGCCCGCAGACGGTGTTCGGAGAGAGCTGCTGCGGCGTCGACATGACCTACATCGGCGAGGCGTTCGACCAGTGCCTGTGGCAGGCGATCGCCGCGGGCGCCTACGGCGACAAGGTCGACCGCGACAAGTGCGCGATCGTCGTCTCGCCGCAGTGGTTCTTCCGCAACAACGGCAACCAGGCGGCCTTCCCCTCCGTCTTCTCCTACGAGCTGTACCGTGCCTTCTGCCGCAACCCGCAGATCCAGCAGACGACGCGCGACTACGTGCGGCTGCGCGTGAAGGCGCTCGGCATCAGCGACTCGGTGATCGAGGCGGCCAACGACGACACGCCCCTGGACACGATCAACGACCTGGTGATGCACGAGAAGGAGCTCACCAAGCTGCGCACCAAGATCGAGGACATGGTCAGCATCGCCCCCAAGAAGAGCCTGACGCGCCAGGTGGGGACCCCCACCGGCGAGCCGGACTGGACGGCGCTGCTGCAGCAGGCAGACTCCGACGGCGCCGCCGCATGCACCAACAACTCCTACGGCATCTACGACGACTACTGGAACAGGAACTCCAAGTACAACTCCGAGTACAAGCAGGTCTTCAGCCGCTCGGAGCCCGAGTACGAGGACTTCACCTACTTCCTGGAGGTCTGCCGCGAGGTCGGGATGCAGCCGCTGGTGATCATCCTGCCCGTACACGGCACGTGGTACGACAAGGAGGAGGTCTCCTCCGACGAGCGCCAGACCTACTACGCTCGCATCCGCAAGATCTCCGACAACGCCGGCGCCACCTACGCCGACTTCTCCAGCTGCGAGTACGAGAAGTACTTCCTGTGTGACACGGTCCATCCCGGCTGGCGCGGGTGGGTGCGCATCGAGCAGGCGTTCTATCATTTCATCAACGGCGTCGACGACGACTTCCTGGGCGGCTGGAACTACGGGAGCACCACCGGCACCGGGCTCACGACCCTGCTCGACGACACCTCCAGCTCCGCCGACTCGAGCTCGACGACCAACTCGGGGTCGACGGCCGCGACGACGGCATGACCGGCGCCGACGACGGGCTCACGCAGGGCAGGCGGACTCGAGACGGAAGGGAGGCGGCGCGTATGCCGCTCGAAGAACAGCGCGACGACGCGCGACCGCGGGAGGGCGGCATGCAGGGAACGAGGCATCGCCCCGCCGGACTGGCGGGCGCGACGGGCTGCGACACCAGCGCGACCGCCCCTGCCCGCACGGCCTCGCGCGGCGCCTCGAGGCGCCCGAAGAAGCCGCTCACCCCGTTCGCCAACGCGCGCGTCGCGATCATCGCGTTCGGCAACCGCCACCCCGCGCTGACCGGGTTCGGCAGCGCCGTCGCCGCGGTCGGCATGGTGCTTCTGCTCGTGTGGTTCCTGGTCTTCTCGGGGTTCGACTCCCCGCCCACCTTCATCTACGCAGGCTTCTGACATGCTTCTCTCACGCTTGAGGTCAAACGCTCCCAGCAGGGCTGCCGCTGAAGACGCGGCAGCCCCCGTGGCACGCGCCCTTCCCGGGGCCGCCGCGCGGCGTCCCGTCCGGGCGCTGCTCGCCTGCGCCGCGCTGTGCGCCGCGTGCGCGCTCGCGCAGGTGGCGGCGCCCTCCCAGCCCGCGTGGGCGATGCCGACCGACACGCCCGGCGAGGCCCTGGAGAGCCCGCCCCCCATCGAGGACACCGACACCGCCGTGAGGCCCGGAGACGGCGAGAACGCCGGCCAGGACACCACCGACGAGACGAGTGGCAGCGACGCCGCCGACGACACCTGGGGCGGCTGGGACAGCAGCTGGGAGAACCCGCCGGCCGACTCCGACCAGGGGCCCTCCCAAGAGGAGATCAACTCGATCATCGACGAGTATCTCGCCGCCAACCTCGAGGCTACCGGCGTCCCCGGCGTCGCCGTCGCGGTCGTGAGCTCCCAGGGGACTCTCTACGAGGGCACGGTCGGCGACTGCACGAGCGTCGACAGCGCCTTCACGATCGGCTCGCTCAGCAAGTCGTTCACCGCCCTGGCAATCATGCAGTTGGTCGAGCAGGGCAAGGTGGACCTCGACCAGCCCGCGACGACCTACGTGCCCGAGTACGACTTCCCCCGCGAGGTCACGGTGCGCTCGCTGCTCAACCAGACGAGCGGCTTCGGCTACTACGAGTCGCTGCGCGAGGCACAGGTCAGCGACACGCTGGGCATCTTCTCGTACGCTAACGCCAACTACGACCTGCTCGGGCGCATCGTCGAGAGCGTCTCGGGACAGTCATACGGCGACTACCTGCGCGACCACGTCTTCGGCCCGCTCGGCATGGACGACGCCTCCGCCGGAGACACCGCCAACGCTTCGGGGACGGAGAACCAGGTCGGCCATCGCAACTACTTCGGCACCGCGGTCGCCGACGGGTACGTCCACCCCTCGGGGGACGGCGCCTGGGGCGGGCCCGCCTCGGGGTACGTGCACGCGAGCCTCTCCGACATGGAGGCGTACCTTCGCATGTACCTCAACAAGGGCGTGTCCGACGACGGCGAGCAGGTGATTTCCGAGGACTCGCTCGACGAGATGGTCTATGACCGCGTGCCGGACCCCAACGGCGACACCTACTACGGCATGGGATGGACGACCTACTACTGGGACAACGACGAGCTCGTGATGTCGCACGCGGGCGAGGTCGAGAACTTCGTGGCGAGCATGGTCGTCATCCCCGACCGCGACCTCGCGATCGTCGTGCTGGGCGACGCGAGCGACAACTACGGGGGCGACGACGAGTTCTTCTCCCTTGCCGACGGCGTCGTCTCCGCGGCAATCGGGAGCATCCCCGACGACGTCGACGGCGACTGGCCCGCGACCCTGCACGGGCAGGCGAACGCCACCTACGCCGAGCTCGTGCGCAGGTGTGCCCCTGCCGTGGCGGTGGGGCTCGTGGCGGCGCCGCTAATCGGCTGGGCGCTTCGCAGGCGCTGGGCGACCAGGACGCTGTCTACGGTCGCGGTTGCCGCCGTCGCGCTGTTCGCCTCGGACGCCGCCCTGGTGTGGAAGCAGGCTACCGTGGACGTGGGGATGGCCTGGCGCGAGATCATCGCATTCGTGCCCGACGCGGCGCTGACCTACGGGGGCTGTGCGCTGGCACTCGTCGCCTGCGCCGTCCTGATGGGGGCGATCGTGGTCGTGCGCGGCCTCCCGCGCCAGACCCCGGGATAGCCCGCGGTGCAGCGGTCCCCCTCTCCCCAGAGCACCCACGCGCTAGAATAACTCGCTTTGCCCGGGCGCCCCCCATCGCGTCGGTGCGCCCGGACGCCCGGCGTCGCGGGGAGCGCGAGGCACCCGACGGCTCCGGGCAGAGAAAGGACCGGGGCGACCACCCCCTTGAGGGGCCGTCCCACGCAAAGGACAGAGACCTGGTCGCAAGACCACCCGAGTGACGCGCGACAAGCGACGGACGACCGGGACGCCCCGCGGAAGCGCGAGGGGCGCGCCCGCGGCACCGCCCGCCGGCCACGCGCGGATTGGACACACATGCAGCGAAGGCAAGCCAGTCAGTCGAGCCAACGTCCGAGCGCGAACGGGATCGCGCCGCTTCCCCGCGTCGGGGGCAATGTCGGGGCGGAAGCAGGTAACGCCTGCCCAGAAGAGGCGGACGCCGCGGGAGGCTTCGCCGAGCTCGGCCTCTCCCCCACGATGCTCGAGGCGGTGGCAGACCTGGGCTACGAGCAGCCTTCCCCCGTCCAGGAGCAGGCGATTCCACTTGTCCTGACCGGGCGCGACGTGATGGCGGCGGCCCAGACCGGCACCGGCAAGACCGCCGCGTTCCTGCTGCCCACGCTCGACAGGCTGGGCCACGCCGGCCACGGCGAGGGTCCGCTCATGCTCGTTGTCACGCCGACCCGCGAGCTCGCGCAGCAGATCGAGGCCACGGCGCAGGTAATCTGCCGGCACACCCATCACACCTGTGCGTCCGTGGTGGGCGGCGTCTCCTACGAGCCGCAGCGCAAGGCGCTCTCCCACGGCTGCGACCTGCTCGTCGCCACGCCGGGCCGCCTGCTCGACCTCATGGGCGAGGGCACCGCGAACCTGAGCCACGTCGAGGTGCTCGTGCTCGACGAGGCAGACCGCATGCTCGACATGGGTTTCATTCCGTCGATGCGCAAGATCGTTGCCAAGACACCCGCACAGCGCCAGACGCTGCTGTTCTCCGCCACGCTCTCCGACGACGTGCTCTCGAACACCCATACGCTGGTGCGCGACCCCGCCCGCGTCGAGATCGCACCCAAGGGAACCGCCGCCGAGACCGTGACGCAGTACTGCCTCGGCGTGACCGCCCAGGCAAAGGTGGGTGCCCTGCTCGACGTGCTGCGGCGCGAGGGGCGCTCCCGCGTGATCGTGTTCTGCCGCGGCAAGCACCGCGCCGACAGCATCGCGCGCAGGCTGCGCAAGGCGGGCGTCGAGTGCGCGCCCATCCACGGTGACCGCTCGCAGAGCCAGCGCACCTCAGCCCTGCGGCGCTTCGCCAGCGGCGAGATCGACGTGCTCGTCGCCACCGACGTGCTGGCGCGCGGCATCGACATCGCCGACGTCGCCTACGTCGTGAACCTCGACGTCCCCAGCGACGCCGAGGACTACATCCACCGCATCGGGCGCACGGGGCGCGCCGGCGAGTACGGATGGGCGCTCACCTTCGTGACCGAGGACGAGTACCTCGACCTGCGCGACATCGAGCAGCTCATGGGCAAGGTCATCCCGGAGTACCCGCACGCCGCCGACGTCGGGCGCGGCGAGGACCCCTTCGAGCCCGACCCCGCCCGCGACCCGCGCGAGAAGCTGCCCGGCAAGCGCATGCGCAAGAAGCTCCAGCAGGAGCGCGAGCGCGCC
>CAIFEU010000081.1 GCA_903789505.1 uncultured Coriobacteriales bacterium | reverse complement strand
GGGCCCGGGTCGCGGCCCGTCATCGGCGGGGGTCGCGTGCCCCGGGCCCGCCCCCCCCCCCCCCCCTCGTCGTCTCTCTTATCTATAATCCGGCAGTCACCCGCCCGTCACACCGTAGGGCAGGCGCCCCATCCCCGGGCTACTCCCAGGAGTCCAGCGCGCTCACGTTCTTGCCGCACATCATGCCCGAGGTGAAGCACTCGCAGATGTTGCCACCGCCCGAGTAGTAGTGGTAGAAGATCGAGCCGAACTCCCCCGCCTCGTACAGGCGCGGGATGGCGTTGTTGTTCCAATCGACCACCTGGTAGTCCACCGTACGGGCGCCACCGCCGTTGGTGTTGAGATAGGAGAGCCCGCACTTGATGGCATAGAAGGGGCCATCGGTGACGCCCATCTTGCCCTCCTCCTGCTCGTCGGCGGTCTCCTCCCGGCCGAACTCGGGGTCCTCGCCGTTGGCGCCGTTCTCGTTGAACGATGCGATCTCGTCCACGAATGCCTGGAGGTCATCGTCGGAGAAGCCCATGAGCTTGCCGAGCTCTTCGATGGAGTCCGCCTTCAGCACGACTCCATCCTCAATCTCGGGCGTGCAGTCGTCGCTCCACTGGTACGTGCCGCGCACGGCAGCCCACCCCTCGTTGCGAATGGGGTTTGACCAGGCAAAGATCGTCCCCTTGGTGCGCCGCGTCTCGTCGAAGACCATCCACCACGGGTAGTTCGTGACCTCGAGATTAGGGAGCTCCTGGTCAAAGCACGGATACGGGTACCTCTTGTCGTGCGCGGGCCAACGGCTGTTCTCGGCAATGAAGCGCTTCCCGTGCTGGTTGATGTAGACCATATGCGCGTTGTCGCCACCGTTGTGGGTGCAGATCGCCTGGTTGTACTTGCGCGAGAGCTCAAGGCAGCACGTGGCGCCGTACTCGACCGCCGCCATGTGGCGCAGGCGCGCGCCTATCTCGTTGAGCATCACGATGCCGTCGCCGGTGTTATAGGGGCTACCGATCTGATACTGCTCATAGAAGGGGAGGTAGAAATCCTTGATCATGTCGTAGTTGCCCTCGAAACCCCCGCACGCCATGACGACGCCCTTGGACGCCTTGACGCAGATCTGCTTGCCGCCCTGCTCCACGCGGACGCCGAACACCTCCTTGGTGGACGGGTCGAAGATAAGATGGGTGACGGGAGACTCGAAGTTCACCGTAATCTTGTCTGCGTAGTCGCCGCGAATCTTCTTGTCGATTGCAAGCCACATGGCATTGCCCAGCCCCATGTTCTTATCGGTGCCAGGGCCTTCGAGCGGAATCGTAATCGCCTTGCAGCCGGCATCGGGGTATTCGGTGCCGTTGAACTGCTTGACCGCCTTCTTACCGGTGTACGTGTCGATGACGGCGTCGGGGAAGACGTTCTCGACGAGCCAGTCGGGCATCTGCTCGGTCGCGTTGCAGACCGCCTCACACTCCTCGTCGGACACGCCCCCGTCCGCCAGCGCCTTCCAGTAGTCGAGCGAGCCACTGCCGCTGACGAGATTGAAGTACCCACAGCACACGGAGCTGTTACCGCCCGCATACTGCTCGGGGGCTTTCTCGAAGACCTGAACCCGAGAGCCTTCCACCGCCGCAGATATCGCGCTCGCCATCGCCGAGTAGCCATATCCCATGACGACGACGTCGGTCTCCACGTCCCAACTCGAGGGCACGGCGTTTGGGTCACCGTCCGTCGATGCCTTCTCCTGCGCCCGAGCGGGGCGTCCCCCCAACGCCTGCCCCGCGAGGGCAGCTCCCGCCGCGACTGCCGCGCCCGTCACGAACCCCCTGCGCGTCGAGACGTGATTGCCCATGCCCCTGTCGATGTCTTCCATATGTGTCCCCTTCTCACCGGGCCTCTCGATGTGGCCCCTCGACCCACCGGCAACGCGGCGCGGGCTTCGCCGGGGATGAAACCCGGGGCCCCGCCACCGCTCACACCCACAAACGCGTCGCAATGACGCCACGGCACCACCGCGGCGCGCCTTGACCTCATCATGCGGGCGATTCGCGCGGCTGTGGAGCCACGAAACGTGTCGTCCCTTTATCGCGCCCGTTGACCTGCGCGTTTACGAGACAAGACACGTTTCGTGCTGTTGTCCGGTGACGTCAGGTTTTACGGGGAGGCCCTTGACAACAGGGAGCGGCGACGCCCGTGCATAGCGAGTCACGCCAGACGAGTTGGCGACCGCCCCTTCCCCAGCAATGCCAGGAAAGATGGCATGTGCTACAGTTCCCTCGGTTCGGGGACGACTCCTCCGCCCGCACGAATGGGGCTCCGAGTGCTCGCGGTCGTCTCCAACGACTGCGGCACGCGGAGCGTTTGGGGGACACTCGGTTGTCCGGGAAGACCGATGGAAAAGCCGATGGGAGAGGGATTCGCGCCCTGGTCGAACAGGGACGGGATGCCCTGTGCTGCACGGCCCTGTGGACGATGCACGTCTGGATCTACTGGTTCAACCTCACTCCGCTGCGCTCGGGAATGTCCGCAGGCCCCTGGCTCGACATCTATGGAGTCATGGCGGTGGCCCTCGCCCTCGCATGCGTCCGCTCCCTGCACCGGAGCGAAAACGGAGGCGACGCCGGACATGACGGCAGAGACACGCACCTCGACCTGGCAATGACCGTGCTCATGTGTTCATGCACGGCATCGGTGGTGGCCCAGGGCATGGTCGGGATTCCGCAAGCGGCCTGGTCCGCGGCAAACGTCACGGCAGCCGGCATCTGCATGGGATGGGGATACGCCCGCTGGTTCTCCCATTACGCCGACCTCGGCATCCGTCTGAGCGTCCTGTGCCTCTTCCTCTCGTACCTGATTGGGTCTCCCCTCAAGATCGCACTCGACGTGCTGCCGGCGATTGTCGGCTCACTGTTCGCCCTCGCCCTGCCCGTCATCTCGCTGCTGTGCCTGCGACGGGCGGATGCGGGGCGCCCCCACGCGCCCGAAGGCGCCCGGGGGCAGATCATCTACCCGAATTCGAGGGAGACGCTCTCGTCACTGGCGCGCGTCGCGACGTGCGTGTTCACGTTTTGCCTGTTGAGGGGCATCGTTCCGACCGACAACGACTTCGGCGCCGGGAGCGCGCTCGTCAGCATGGCGAGTCATGCCATAGAGGTCGCCTTCTCAGTCGTGGTGCTCGTCTGGGTCATCGGCATGGGACGTTCCTTGGACTTCCCCCAGCTATGGCGCTTCGTCTTCCTCTTCCTCAGCACCGCGCTCGCCCTGAGCGCACTCGGCGTCGCGGAAGAGGCCGTCAGCCTGTGCATGCACGTCGTCGCGAGCTTGATTGTCATGCTGCTCTGGCTGGCACTCGCCGACATAGCCCACCATTCCGACGTTCGTCCGACTGCGCTGTTCGGCTTCGGTTGGGGAGCCTATGCGCTCACGACATACCTGGGGCGGGTCGCAAGGGCAACGGTCCTGTCGGACGCAGGGGAACGCATCCTGTTCGGTCAGGCAAGCATCACCGCGGTAACGTGCGTCGCGTCCCTGTGGGCGCTTGGAATCGTGATGGTGTTCTGCCTCGAGACGCGCGACCCCGACGTCCAGAGGATATTCGCCGACCTGCGCGGCGGCGTCACTACTCCCGAAGAGTTCGCGTCAATCGACTCCCGGTGCGAGCAAATCGCCGCAAGCTGCGGGCTGACCCAACGGGAGTTGGACGTCTTCCGCCTGCTGGCGCGCGGTCGCAGCAAGAACTTCATCGCCGAGGAGCTCAGCATCAGCGAGAACACTGTACGTGGGCACGCCCGCAACGTCTATGCCAAGCTCGGCGTTCACACCCGTGACGAGTTGCAGAACAAGCTCGAGGTTTAGACCTGAGACCCATCGCATGGATAGCAGGGGGGGGGGGGGGGGGGGCGCCCCCCCCCCCGCGCCCCCCACCCCCCCCCCCGCCCCGCCCCCCCCCCGCCCCCCCCCCCCCCGGCCCGCGCGGGGCCCCCCCCCCCCGCCCCCCCCCCCCCCCCCCCCCCTCGTCACCCTGCGGCGAGCGCCCTGCGCCGCTAGTGCCCCTTGCGGCTGGCGCCGGAGGTCGTGTCGACGGGAGGCAGCGGGTCTGACAGGCGCGTCTCGTGCGCCCCTGTCGCGTCGCCGCGCAGTGAGGCGGCGATCGAGATCGCCAGGGCGTCGATCCTCGCGGCCGACTCGGGGCTGACGGTCGACTTCAGCGTCACCGCCTCACCCACCTCGACCATGTCGGGCATAGCGGCGAGCGCCTGGCGCATGAGCTTGCCGGAGTTGGCATGCCAGGTGCCGTTCTCGATGAACGAGACGTGGCGCGCCTGCATGTGGTGCTCCCCCATGTCGGCGATCAGGTTGCGCATCGCCGAGAACATGCCGTTGTTGTAGGTGACGCTGGCGAACACCAGGTGGCTGCAGCGGAACGCCTCCGCCAGCAGGTAGCTCGAGTGCGTGTTGGCCACGTCGTAGACGCGCACGTCGGAGACGCCAGCCGCCGAAAGCCGAGCGGCGAGCATGTTGGCCGCGCTCTCGGTGCCCCCGTAGATGCTGGCGCAGAAGATCGCCACGGCGCGGTCCTCCGGCCGGTACGACGCCCAGGTGGCGTACTTGCCGATAATCCTGTCCAGGTCGCGGCGCCACACGGGGCCGTGCGTCGGGCACAGCATCGCCACGTCGGCGGACGCGAGCTTGTCGAGCGCCCGGCTCGTGTAGGGCCCGTACTTGCCCACGATGTTGGTGTAGTAGCGGCGGTACTCGGCCAGGCGCGAGTCGTCGTCGATGCCGCCCATCTGGTCGACAAAGACGTTGCCGTCGAGCGCGCCGAAGGTCCCGAACGCGTCGGCGCTGAACAGCACGCCGGTGGCCACGTCGAGGCTCATCATGACCTCAGGCCAGTGGACCCAGGGCGCCTCGACGAAGGTCAGCGCGTGGCGTCCCGTCAGCAGGGCGTCGCCCTCCTTGGCGATCACGCAGCGCTCGAGCAGCTCGGGCGTGAAGAACTGCCCGGCGAACTTGGCGCCCAGCCCGGTGCAGACCAGCCGCGCGCCCGGCCAGCGGGCGAGCACCTGGCCGAGCGTGGCGCTGTGGTCGGGCTCGGCGTGGTTCATGACGACGTAGTCGACCGGGCGGTCGCCCAAAACCGCGCTGACGTTCTCGAAGAACTGGCCCGAGACGGCGCGGTCGATGGTCTCGACCAGCACCACCTTCTCATCGACGATCAGGTAGGAGTTGTACTCCATGCCGTGCGTGAGCGGGAACGCGTTCTCGAACAGCGCCAGCCGCTTGTCGCCCGCGCCGACCCACCAGATGTCCGGCGCGATGAGCCGCGCGCTCGCACCGCCCGCGAACTGCGGGACGCCCGCACGCGCGGACAGCACGGGCCCCGCGGCGCGCTCGCCCTCGGGGGAGGCCGTCTCGCGGGTCGGCGACGGGACCGGGCCGTCGGGCGTCAGCGCGAGGCGCCTCACGCCCAGCCCGTCGACGCCACCCTGCGCAGCGAGGTCGGCAGCCTGGTAGAAGCCGAGGCGGCGCGGGCCTCCCGCCGCGCCCGGGCGCGCCGTCTCCGCATCGCGCGCGCCGCCCTCGCCGACCATGCCGCTTGCACCCTCCCTGCCCGCTCCGTCCGCGTCGCTCGTTGCCATGCCGTGCGCCCCTTTCGTCCCGCCTCGCCCCTACCCCGCGCCGCAATCCCCCCGCGCGGGCCGGGGCGGGCATGCCCGTCCTGAACCCTGCCATCTTATACGTTACGCGCGCCTGATACGTGCGCCGACCCCCACGCCAGGCATGGGCGCCCGCACGCATGCCGCGCCGATGCTCCCGTGCGCCACCCGAGCCCGCGCGCACGCCGCGCAGAGACGACGAGGGGCGGGGAGCCCCCTCACTCGGGCCGCTCCCCGCCCCTCTGCCGCTCGCGCCCTCGCCCGACGGGCCGGGCGCCCAGGCAGGCGCGGCGGGGCCGTGCCCGCTCGCGTCGCCCGGGCCTGCCTGGCTGCTTAGGCGATCTTCTCGAACTCGTCGGCGCTGGCGCCGCAAATCGGGCAGACGAAGTCCGCCGGCAGGGAATCGCCCTCGTAGACGTAGCCGCAGATCTTGCACTTCCACTGCGACGCGCCGCCCGAGGTGCCAGCGGAGGCGGACTCGGCCGCGGAGGACGCCGCGGCGCTGGGCGCCGCCGCCTGGGCGGCGGTGTCGGCGTTGGTGTGCATCACGTCGCCGGCGGAGACGTTGGTGGCGCCGTCGGCCATGGTCAGCAGGTCGGAGCTGCTGTCGTCGCCGTTGACCGACGCGGCGATCTGCTTGGCCAGCGTGCCGAGCTCCTCGACGTTCTGGTCACTCACCGTCGACATCAGCGTGATGTCGGACCCGACCAGCGTCATGTCGGACATCTGCGCCACGATGTTGCGCATCAGGCCGGCGGCAACCGGCTGCCAGGAGCCGTTCTCCACGAACGAGACGTGGCGGTTCTGCATGTTGTGGTCGACCAGGTAGTTGAGCAGCTCCTTCATCGGCGTGAAGATGCCCATGTTGTAGGTGCAGCTGCAGAACACCAGGTGGCTGGCACGGAACGCCTCGGCGAGCAGCCACGACTTGTGCGTCTTGGCGACGTCGTACACCTTGACGTTGGAGATGCCCTCCTCGGACAGCTTGGTGGCGAGGATGTTGGCGGCGTTCTCGGTCCCGCCGTAGATCGAGCCATAGTAGATCACGACGGCCTTGTCCTCGGGCTCATAGGTCGCCCAGTGCGTGTACTTGTCCAGGATCTTGTCCGTGTCCTTGCGCCACACCAGGCCGTGCGTGGAGCAGATGAACTTGATGTCGAGCGTCGACGCCTTCTCGAGCGCCGCCTGCACCTGCGGGCCGTACTTGCCCACGATGTTGGTGTAGAAGCGGCGCGCCTCGGGCATCCAGTCGTTGTCGTAGTCGACCTGGTCGGCGAAGATGTTGCCGTCCAGCGAGTTGAACGAGCCGAACGCGTCGGCGCTGAACAGCACGCCCGACGCGGCGTCGTAGGCCATGAGGACCTCGGGCCAGTGCACCATCGGCGCCTCGACGAAGCTCAGCGTGTGGGCGCCCAGCTCGAGCGTGTCGCCTTCGGCGACGGTGACGAGGCGGTCGGAGATGTCGGTCTCGAAGAACTGGCCGATCAGCGCGGCGCCCTTGGCGCTGGTCACGATCTGGATGTTAGGGAACTTGGAGATCATGAGGTCGATGGCGGAGCTGTGGTCGGGCTCCATGTGGTCGACGACCAGGTAGTCCACGGAGCGGCCGTCGAGCACGGCGTTGAGGTTCTCGAGGTACTGGCCCACCACCGCGCGGTCGACGGTGTCGATCAGCGCGACCTTGTCGTCCATGACCAGGTAGGAGTTGTAGGTCATGCCCTGCTCAAGCGGGTAGGCGTTCTCGAACAGCGCCAGGCGCTTGTCGGCTGCGCCGACCCACCAGATGTCGTCGGTGACCTGGCGGGCGTTGCCGCGGCCGGCGAACATGTCGTTGAGCTTGGGCGCGCTCGTCGCGGCCTCCTGGGCCTGAGCCTGCTGCCCGCCCATGGTGCTGGCGGCCGCCACCGCGGCGGTCGCCGCCGTGGCGCCAGCCGCGGCCTTGATGAAGGTGCGACGCGAGGTGTTGCTTTCCATGTATGCCCCTCCTGTTTTCGTTGGCCTTCCGCCGAGCGGCGGGAGGCAGCAATCGAGAGCGAAGCGTCGCTTCGCGAGGGGGTGGGCGTGATGCACCGCGGGGACGCGCCATGCGCCGTTCGGACAGCGGGGGCGAGCCGACGCCGTCGGGCCGTCGGCGGCCGCGTGGCCGCAGGCGAGTCGGGGGCAGTCGTCGCCGTGCGCTGCGTGTCGGCATGCGACAACCCCGAGCCGTCCCTCCCCAGCTCTCCAGCGCGCTTCACGAACAGTCCACAGTGTACGCCACTGGACGTCACTTGTCGGTTATCACAGGGGACAATCTCCGTCAGCGTGCCCCGTTTGCGCTGCGTGCGGCCCGTGGGAGGACGCCAGCTGCGAGGGCGTCGGGGTCCACGGCGGGCGCGCGGTCGCAGGGGGCGCGACGCGCGACGGCGGGAGCGTCAGGGCCGCGTCGAGGACGGCGACCGGCGGCGCGCCAAGGCTGCGATCGGCGGCACGTCGGGGCACGTCGCGAGATGGACAGCCGGCGGCTGAGGGCATTTCGTCAAGGAACGGTACAATCGCGGGCGGGTGACGCCTCGGGGCACCCCCCGGGGTACAGATGGGCCAATCACCCTGACATTCAGACGGCGAAGCGGCCCGGCACGACGCCGGCGCCTCGAGGAGGAATCGACGATGAACTCACGCGGAGTTGCCCTTTCGACGGCGGGGATGGTCCTGGGGATCGTCTCCGCCGTCTTCGTCGTGATCGGCGGGCTCGTCATGACGTCGTGGATATGCGTGCCGCTCTCGATCGTCGGGCTCGTCCTGGCGATCGTCGGGCTGGGCGGCTGCCCGGCGGGCGCCGACGGGCACGGCCAGGCGATCACCGGCATCGTGCTCAACGCCATCGTGCTGGGCATCGCGCTGCTCGGACTCGCGTCGTGCGGCGCGCTGTTCGGCATGGCCTGCTGGATCTAGGCACGCGAGGCCGCCCGGTCGGTCTCGACAACAAACAAGGAGAGGAAGCGCGCAACCATGACCCTAAAGGTCCTCATGCTCAACGGGAGCCCCCACCCCCACGGCAACACCGAGCGGGCGCTGGAGGAAATTGCCGACACGCTGAAGG
This sequence comes from uncultured Coriobacteriales bacterium, assembly GCA_903789505.1. GTDB lineage: Bacteria > Actinomycetota > Coriobacteriia > Coriobacteriales > UMGS124 > CAIFEU01. The sequence goes on along the minus strand of CAIFEU010000081.1, from coordinate 2,960 downwards.
GCGAGGGCGTCGAATCCGAGATCGTGCAGCTGGGCGCCAAGCCCGTGCGCGGGTGCATCGGATGCCGCAAGTGCCACGACACGGGCAGGTGCATCTTCGACGACGACGCGGTCAACGAGTTCGTCGACAAGGCTCGCGGCGCCGACGGCTTCGTGTTCGGCACACCGGTGTACTACGCGCACCCCGCCGGACAGGTGCTGTCGTTCCTGGACCGCGCGTTCTACTCGGGCGGCGGCAGCGGGGCGTTCCGCCACAAGCCCGCGGCGTCGGTCTCGGTCGCACGCCGCGGCGGGGCCACGACGTCGTTCGACGTCATGAACAAGTACTTCGGCATCTCGGAGATGCCCGTCGTGAGCTCCACCTACTGGAACATCGCCTACGGCCAGATGCAGGGCGAGGTCGAGCAGGACCCCGAGGGCATGCAAACGATGCGCAACGTCGCGCACAACATGGCGTGGCTGCTCAAGTGCATCGAGCTCGGCAAGGCAAGCGGGTTCGCGCGCCCGGCGAGCGAGTACGGCGAGGTCACGAACTTCGTGCGCTAGGCTGGGCGCCGGCACGGACTGCGCTGGGCAACGCCCGTGCCGGCGCGGGCGGCCGGGGCGCCGGGCGGGCGACGTGCGCCGCCCTAGGCACGCCGCCCGGGGTCGGACCCGGGCCCGCCTTGGCCGCGCACGAGCAGGAGCACCTCCTCGCGGCTCGCCACGCCGAGCTTGCGATAGATGTTGTGCACGTGCGTGCGCGCGGTGTTGGGCGAGATGAGCAGGACCTCGCTCACGTAGACGGCGCTGTGGCCCTGCGCCAGGTAGCCGAGGACCTCGCGCTCGCGGTTGGTGAGGCGGCATCGCTCGGCTATCTGGTCGCAGCGCCGCTCCAGGCTCGGAGCCTGCGCGCGGCCGTCGGCGCCCGGCAGCGCCTCCCCGTTCGGCTGACCGCCTGCCCCCACCGCGTCCGTCGGACCCGCGGGGCAGCTACCGGCAGCAGCGCGCGTCTCACCGGCGACCCGCCCGACGCCGCCGGGTGCACCCTCCCACGACGGGGCGCCCCGCAGGGCACCGGGAGCGCCCTCCGACATCCCCCGCTCCACCGCGACGCTCCTCGCCAGCGAGTACAGCGTCATCGCGACGGCGTACAGGCCGGTCACGACCATGACGAACCCGCGAATCTCCGGCTGGCCGACGAAGCGCATGAACCAGCCCACCCCGAGCGTCACGAGCGCGAACAGCCCCGCCGCCACCAGGACGATCAGATCGGAGGGGAACTCCGCCGCGTGCGCGACGCCCGCCAGCGTAACGAGCGTGAGGACGCCGGCGAAGCAGTACAGCAGGAACACGAGCCGGATGTCGAACCTGCTGCCGCCGTTGATCGCGATGCTCGCGCTGCAGAACGCCAGCACTACCACCGCCAAGGCGGGGATGACGCTGCGGTAGGCGATCGGGATGACGCCGCGCAGCCGTGGCACCGCGGCGCACGCGAGCAGCGCCGCCGCCACGAGCGCCTGGGCGCCCAGGTAGTAGGGCATATCCTCCACGAACAGCTGCGCGCGCATCGACATGATCATCGCGAACAGGACGAGGCCGATCGCCGGGGCGGCGAGCACGCTGACGAACCCCCTGACCCCCGCCGACGCGCCCGCCTGCCGCACAGAAGCGGGGCCCGCCGCGGCCGCAGGCGCGCCGGCGGCGCCAGCGGTGCCTGCCGCGGCGGCAGGGTCGGCGTGACCCACCACGGCGCCCGCAGCGTCCGGGCCACCCGCAGAGGCGGAGGCGGTGCGACGACGCCCCACGCGGCCCGAGCCCCGCGCCGCCAGCACGACCGGGACCGCAACCGCGACGAGCGCGCACGCCACGAACAGCGACGGCACCCAGGCCAGGGGCGCAATCCCGACGAGGCAGTCCACGGCGCACTGCACCAGCACCGCGCACGAGACGGACGCGGCGGCAGGCACCAGGGCGTACCGGCGCAGGATCCTGCCCCACGCGACGAGCTCGGCCGCGCACCCGAGCCCGGCGACCGCTCCCACGGCGTCGCACGCGCCGCGCGGCAGCGCCTCCTCGCCCATGCCCGGCAGCAGGCAGAACGCGACGCTCCCCGCCAGGTAGGCCACGCCCGCCGCGACCGCCAGCGCCAAGTCGGGAACGGGCTGCTCGGCGCCGCTCGCGTGGGTGACGCGCCGCGCGACGACGAGGGCGACGGCGCCGAGCAGCGACACCGCGAGGCTCGCCAGGAGCGTGGCGTGCGAGGCGGGGCCGGCGAACAGCTCGGCGTTGGGGAAGCGCTGGAACAGGGAGACCGACGACGTGTGGACGAGCAGGGTCGCCAGCACGCACCCGAACCCGACCGCGATCGCGACGTCCTCGCCCCGGGTGGCGCGCCGAGACCGGGCGCCTCCCCGGCCGCCCTTCGCCGCGCCCCCGACCGTAGCCGACTGCCCCTTCACGACCCTGTCCCCCATCTGCCCGCCCTCACGAGAGCTCCGCGCAGGCCCCTCCAGGAATCGCCTGGTCAGGGCATGTCTCAATGAAAATGATGAGCCGTTCGCAGACGCGCGCCCCGCTTTCGCTTGACAGGCGGCGACGGCGCGCCAAAGCGGCCCGCATACCGTCTGACCTCGGAAAACAAAATAAACGAACGGAACGACAGACATTGTAGGCCACATCGCATACCGTCGGAAGCGTCACGTCCACGGCAGCGCGTCGCGGCCGCTGGCGGCGCCGCCCTCGCAGGCGGCGAGACACAGCGGGCGGCGCGCACCACAGGGAAAGGGGCAAGGGGTATGGGCATGCAGAGCAGCTTCAGCCGTCGCGCGTTCCTGACGACTGCCGCCACGGGAGCGGCGGGCATCGCCGCCGCGGCGGCGTTCGCCAACGTCGCGAGCGCCAAGGAGGCCTCGGCCGACGCCAGCGCGGCGACGGACAGCGCGGCCGGCGAGGGCGGTGCGGGCGCGCCCGGCGGCGGGG
>CAIFEU010000080.1 GCA_903789505.1 uncultured Coriobacteriales bacterium | reverse complement strand
GACGGCAGGCGCCCTGGGCGCCGCTGCCGTCGTGGGCGGCGCGCTGGGCGGGACCGCGCGCGCCAGCGAGAAGTCCGACGCCAAGGCGGCGGCGGCGTCCGCGGGGGCTGGGGCCGCGTTGTCGGCGGGCTCGGCGTCGACCGCGTCCGACGACCTCCTGTACACCGCGTCGGTCAACCCGCAGGACACCGACTACCGCAGCTCCGACAAGCCGCTGACGACGCTGTTCAGCCCGCTGAAGATCGGCTCGCTCACCCTCTCGCACCGCATGGTCAAGTCGGCGGCGGGGTCCGCCACCTACCTCAACGGCCTCACCGACGAGCTGTTCCAGTACTACCTGAACTTCGCCAAGGGCGGCGTCGAGCTCATCTGGGTGGAGGGCATCCCGGCGCTTGAGCCCGACGCCCAGACCGGCGAGGTCTCCGCGGAGGCGATCGACTTCGGGCAGCGCCTGTCCGCGGCGGTCGCCGAGTACGGCGCCCACCTCGGCTACCAGTGGGCTGCGTTCGGGTCGAGCGTCGCCGAGGACGCCATGTCGGTCGACCAGATTCACGCGATCCAGCAGGCAGGCGTCGCCGTCGCCCAGGGCGTGCAGCAGATGGGCTTCGAGGCCATCGAGATGAACGCGGCAGGCTTCAACCAGGGGGAGCAGTTCCTCAGCCGCTTCTACAACACTCGCACCGACGAGTACGGCGCCGGCTCGATCGAGAACCGCGCGCGCTTCGTGACCGAGTGGATCGAGCAGGTCAAGGCCACCTGCGGCCAGGACTTCAACGTCCAGATCCTGATCAACTGCATCGAGGCGCAGGACAACCTCGACAACAACGCCACCCTGATGGACCTCGACAACGCCCTGACCGTCGGCCACAACAAGGCGACGACGGTCGAGGAGGGCATCGCCCTGTGCAAGTGCTTCGAGGCGGCGGGCGCCGACTCGCTCCACCTGCGCCTGGGGCCGCTCGGCAACCACCCCTGCCAGTTCGGCAGCGACCTGTACTTCATCCTCAACGGCATCGAGGGCGCCTCGGGCTACGGCACGCAGTTCGACTTCTCGCAGGACTGGCAGGGCAAGCTCGACGGCTCCCACTCCGGCGCCGGCATGCTGCTCGGCATCGCGGCGCAGTACAAGCAGGCGCTCTCCATCCCCTGCGGCGTCGTGACCTACATGGACCCCGCGCACGCGCCGGACTTCTTCGAGCGGGCGCTCGAGGACGGCAAGTGCGACTTCTTCATGATGAACCGGCCGCTCACGGTCGACACCGAGTACGTCAACAAGCTGCGTGACGGCCGCGCCGACGAGATTGCCCCGTGCACGCGCTGCCTGCACTGCCACGCCGGCAGCAACGAGATGAACCGCGCGATGTGCTACTGCCGCGTCAACGCCCTGACGCAGCGCGTCATGACCGAGAACGGCCCGGCGACCTACGAGCTGCCCGCCGCCGAGACGGCCAAGAGCGTCATGGTCGTGGGAGGCGGCCCCGCCGGCATGGAGTGCGCGCGCATCGCGGCCCAGCGCGGCCACAAGGTCACGCTGTACGAGAAGAGCAGCGTCCTGGGCGGGCTGCTGACGTTCGCCTCCGCGGTCAAGGGCCCGCACGAGAACCTCGACGACCTGAACGCCTACCTGCGGCGCCAGTGCGAGCTGGCGGGCGTCGAGGTCAAGACCGCGACCGAGGTCACGGCCGACACCGTCGCCGCGGCAGCCCCCGACGCGCTGGTGCTGGCCTGCGGCGGGACGAGGCCGGCGCTCGAGGTCCCCGGAGACGCCAAGGTCGTCGACTTCGACCGGTTCATGTTCGAGGACCTCGGCGAGCACGTGGTGGTCTACGGCTCCAGCGCGCAGGCGTTCGACGCGGCGCTGTGGCTGACCGTGCACAAGAAGAAGGTCACGATCGTCACGCCCGCGGCGCCCGACCAGCTCGACCCGCAGCAGTCCATCCACGCCTACCGGTTCATGACGACGGGGCTGTACGCGCTGGGCGTGCGCGTGTACACCTCCGCGCAGATTACCGCCTCGACCGCGACCACCGTCACTGTGGCCTCGGCCGATGCCGGGGTCGACTACGAGCTGGCGTGCGACGCGGTCGTCAACGCCGCCGACATGGTGCCCAACCAGGCGCTGCTCGACCAGGTCGACGTCGCCGAGACCTACGCGATCGGCGACTGCGCCAACCCCTTCAACATCGCTCTCGCGATTCGCGGGGGTAACGACGTGGGCCGGGCGCTGTAGGCCAAGCCAGCTTCGGGGTGACGGCACGCGCCCGTCGCCCCGAAGCCGGCGGTAGCCGGCATGAGCGCCTCAGGTGGCGTGAAGGTTGCCTAGCCTCTTCAGCGTTGGTAGTGAAGGTCGCTAGCTCGGTGCCGTCGAAACCCGCGGCACCGAGGTCCACGGCTCTCTCCCTATCGATACGTCTGGCGCTCGGCGGGAACGATTCCCGCAAGCTCCTTGAGGTCTCTGAGGGTCGTGGAGCAAAGCAGCGCGAGCCCGCGGTAGGCGCCGGTCTGGGCGCTGCCTTCGACAGCGTCCAGGAATCGGCTGCTCCAGCAGAGCACATGATCGGCGAGCAGCTCGCCAAAGAGGTCGGCCCTCTTTGCTTGTGCCAGCTCGGCGGCAAGGCACAGCAGGCGTCCGAAGTTGTCCTCCGGATCCTTCTTGGCATACGTCCCGCGGATGCCGTTGGCGCTCATCCAATCGCGCAGGCACTCCCAGGTCCAGCCGTACCTCACCTGGTCGCGATCCATGTAGACCGAACCCCACGGGGCGGCCGCCAGGTCGGGACTGCGAAACAGCCACTGGTAGTCCTCGCTCATGGCATTGCGTATCGCCGCGCGCGCTACGTCCTCGCTCACGCCCGGCACGCCGGCGCCAGGCGCGCCGATCGATTTCCGTATCATCTTTGCCGCGAGCTCAACGGTGTCGCTCCTCCCGAGCGGCCATCCGGCGCCCAACGCGTCGCCCAGCGCCTGCCAGCGCGTCTGGTAGCCGTCGTCTTCCGGGTTAACGACCAGGCATGCGCCCAGTAGCTCGAGACAGGTGCATGTGGCCTCGCGGGCGCTGTCGTCTGCGAGCAGGCGCTCGCAGGCCTTCCTGTCGTACGTGCCATGGGTGAAGTCTCGTCCAAGGGGCTCTGGCATGCGGCCCGTCCTTTCCTGCGCGGTCTGTTGCCGTTGGCTCGCCGACCATCGATCGTGCGCTTCCCGTACATTCTCTTACCACGCCCGCGCGACGGGCACGCTCAATGTCGCCAGGGGACCAGCGGTCCAAAGGGTCCAGAGGGGTGGTGGTTGCGGTGAGGGCCGGGTGACCCGCAGCGGCGAGACGCGAGGGGCGCGCGCCGCCGGCAAGATGCCCAGCGACGCGCGCCCCAAGTTGTCCCACTACCTATTTCTGCGCTTCGTGACCCCTACGGCACTCGCGCCCTTTCGCTACTTGCCGTACTTGTAGAAGCCCTCGCCGGCGTTGACGCCGGTCTTGCCCGCGTCGATCTTCTCCTTGAGCAGGGCCGCGATCTTGCCCTGGGTGGTCTCGGGGTCCTTGGCGCGCGGGTCGAGGACCACGATGTTGTACGCCGTCGTGAGGCCCACGACGTCGAGGATGCGGAACGGGCCGAAGGGCGCGCCGGTCCCCAGCATCCAGGTCTTGTCGATCGTCTCGGGGTCGGCGACGCCGTTGGCGAGCAGACCCTGGGCGGCGTTGAGGAACGGGACCAGCAGGCTGTTCAGGATGTAGCCGGGCTGCTCCTTCTTGAGCTGCAACGGAATCATGCGGATGGCCTGCGCGAACTCGACGACCTCCTGGTACGCCTCGGGGCTCGTGCCGGGATGGCCCATGACCTCGGCGGTGTTGTTGCGCCAGATCTCGTTGGCGAAGTGCAGCGCGAGGTACCGGTCGGGCCTGCCGGTGTGCTCCGCGAATGTGCTGGGCAGCAGCGTCGAGGAGTTGGTCACCAGGATGGTCTTCTCGGGCAGGTACTTGGCGAGCTCGGTGTACAGCGAGATCTTCTGCTGCGGGTCCTCGGCGATTGCCTCGATGACCAGGTCGGCGTTCGCAGCCGCCTCGGCGTAGTCGGTGGTGAACTTGATGGACTGCCGCGCGGCGCGCGCCTGGTCCTTGAGCTTGTCGATCTCCTCGGCGGAGACGTCGGGGGAGGCGGCCAGGCCGCGGCAGTACGCCTTGGGGTCGGTCTTCATGGCCTCCAGCGTCGCCTTGTAGATGCCCTCGAGCCGGTCGAACTTGGGCACGGCGCGCTCGATTGAGGCCTCGCTGCGCACCCAGACCGTCACGTCGAAGCCCATGTACGCCGTCTGGAACGCAATCTGGCTCCCCAGGACTCCGGCGCCCGCGACCGTCACGCTCTTGATGTCCATGGCTGTCTCCCATCCGTTTTGCGTGTGAATGGCTCACTCTCCGACCGGCTGGCGGCGCGCTCCGTAGCGCGATGCCCCGGCGGGGAGCGCCCGCCGGCGGCGCCGGTCGACTCCCTGAAATCCTATCCACAAAGGTGAGGCGGCCCATGCACACCCTGTGATGGGCGGCGGGTGGTCGAATCGCGGGGCAAGTGGTCGGGGTGGTTCGGGAGAGGATTTTCGGGCCAGTTGGCGGTGTGGGGCGGGCTGGCGGCCCGCAGGCGCCCCGGCCCTATCGTCGTGCTCCGGGCGGGACTGTCCTGCGAGGTTGCCGTTAGTATGACAGTGTGGTTACCGTTTGTGAGGAGTATAACTATCAAGAGGGGCCGCCTGCCCGTTTCCGCCGAGGCGCGCGACGCGCGGCGTCGGTCCGACGCACCCATGCCTTGGGGAGGCGCGGGTGCGGTGAGCGCGCCGTTGCGGGAACGGCGCGGCACGAGGGGGAGGTGTCGTCATGGCGGTGTCCGATGCCCAGCGACGCGCGGACGAGAAGTACAAGCGCGAGAAGACCAGCGTCGCGGTAGTGCGGTTCTACCCGGCCGAGTCGGAGCTGTACGAGTGGCTGAGGGGCCATCCGAACAAGCAGGGCTACATCAAGGCGCTGCTGCGCGAGGACATGGAGCGCCATCACGGGGAGCTGCCTCGGTAGCGGCGTCCGAGTGGCATGCCGCCGCGCGCCTGCCGGCGAGCCGCCGTCGCCCTCCCGTCACCCGCTCGTCACGCAGCCGTGCGCCGCAATGGGTATCATGGGCGGAATTCGCATTCCGACAACCGATTGGCCTGCGGCGCGGCTGGCGCGCGGAGGGCCGGCTCGCGCGAGGCGTGGGGAGGGTCACGATGGGCAAGAAGAACCGCAGGCGCCACATGGACATGGAGGCCGAGGGCGCCGTCGACGCCCCGGCGGGGCGGCGGGTCCCGGCAGGCGACGGCCGAGGGGGCGTGCCCCCGACCGGCGCCGCCACGAAGGCGACGGCGCTCGTCCCCGCCTCCGACCTGCTCGCCCGCCTCGACTCCCTCGCGGTCTTCCGCGCGCTGCTCGACGACCCGGTGGTCTCCGCCCTGCGCTCCCTGCTCGAGCTGAGTGCCGAGGCGGGGCGCACCCAGGGCTCGGGCCGGCCTGCCCCCGACGAGGCAGCGCGGCTCGCCGGCGCCTATGCCGCGTTCGTCTCCGAGCTGTTCGCCTCCGGCGCGTCGAGCCTCGCCGCGTACGTGCGCGACGCGGCGGAGGTTGACGCGAACGTGTACGTGCGCACGGTCGGCAGCGGGCAGACCCCCTCGGCGGCGATGGAGGCGTGCGTGACGTCCGAGCTCGCGACGCTGCAGCGTGTCGCCGACCTCACGCCGTCGCGGCTCCTGTCCTGCGTGGGGCTCTCCGGCGCCGCGGACGGCGCGCAGCCGGCGGGCGACGTCCTGGCGGGCGGGTTCCTGCCGGTCTTCGACGCCGAGGGGGGCGTCGACCTCGCCGCGGACTTCCGCACGCGCGTGGCGGACATCGGGCGGTACGGCTACGGGATGTTCGCCCGCTACCGCGCGTTCACGCTCGACGCCGCGGGGAGCATCGTCGCGGTGCGCCATCCCGACCCGACGCGCCTGGCGAACCTCGCCGACTACGAGGCGCAGAAGCGCGTCATCGTCGACAACACGCGGGCGCTGCTCGCCGGCAGGCCCGCGGCCAACATCCTGCTGACGGGCGACGCGGGCACGGGCAAGTCGTCCACGGTCAAGGCGGTGGTCAACGAGCTGGCCGACGAGGGCCTGCGCATCCTGGAGGTCAGCAAGGACCAGCTGCACCTGATCCCCGCGGTGCTCGACGAGCTCAGCGCCAACCCGCTCAAGTTCATCCTGTTCATCGATGACCTGTCGTTCACCGTCAACGACGACAACTACGCCGCGCTCAAGGCGATTCTCGAGGGGTCGGTCGCCGCCAAGTCGAGCAACGTCGCCATCTACGCCACGAGCAACCGGCGCCACCTGGTGCGCGAGAGCTTCGCCGACCGCGAGGGCGACGAGGTGCACCTCAACGACACGCTGCAGGAGACGATGTCGCTGTCGGACCGCTTTGGGATACACCTCACGTTCGAGAAGCCCGACAAGCGGACCTACCTCGACATCGTCAGGCAGCTGGCGACCGCGGCGGGGATCGACTACGACCCGGCGGACCTCGACGCCCTGGCGGAGCGCTACGCCCTGCGGCGCGGCGGCCGCTCGGCGCGCGGCGCCCGCCAGCTCGTCGATGCCTTACTTTCGGGCTCCCAGCACGTTGCGCCCGCCCGCCGCGACGGATAACATCGTCCTGACGGGACAGAATCGCGACGGGACGGCGCTCGGCGGGTTTGGCCGCCGTCCCCGCCATGACGGGAATCCGACACGAAGGCGCAGGTAGACGTGAACATGCATGCGAGCGGTGACGGCACCGGGGACGTGCGGGCAGACCAGGGCGCACGGCGGGAGGCGAGCGCCCCCGCGGGCAAGGACGCGCCTCGGGACGTCCCCGCGGGCACCGCGCCCGCGCCCGTTGCGGCGCCGGGGGAGCGGCAGGGCGGCCAGATCCGTCCGTGCGACCCCGCCAAGGCGGCCGACCCCTCGCGGCGCGCGCGTCGCTCGCGCGAGGCGGCCCGTAGGCTCAGCCAGACGCGCTTCGTCGCCGCCATCCCGGCGTTCGGGTTCTTCGTCTGCTCGATCATCATGGCGCTGTGCACGCTCGTCGAGGTCGTCCGCGTGACCATCGAGTACTTCGAGGGCAGCTTCGACCTGATGGAGCTCGCCACCGACTACGTGGAGTACGCGGACCTCTTCCTGCTGGCGGTCGTGCTCGACATCCTGTCGCTCGGGCTGGTCTCGCTGTTCATCTCCGACAAGATCCCGCTGCCCGAGTGGCTGTCGTTCCACGACCTTGACGACCTCAAGGAGCGCCTCGTCAGCGTCATCGGCGTCATGCTCGGGGTGTACTTCCTCGGGTTCGTCCTGAAGGGCGGCCACGGCGTGGACTCGCTGTGGCTCGGCCTGAGCTGCGCGATCGTGATCGTGGCGCTGGCGTTCTTCGTCCGCTACGTGTTCAAGGTCCATCACGGGCCCGAGCCCGAGCCTGAGCCCGGGGCGGGGGAGCCCGCCTCGGGCGGCGACGCGAGCGACGCGGGCGCGACCCACGCCGGCTGAGGGCGCCCAGGGTCGCGCCGCCCGCACCGCGCTCGCCCGCGCCTACTCCGCGAGGAGCGCCCCGAGGCGCCTGCACTCCTCGCTCGCGTCGTCATCGGGGTAGTCCTTGGCGATCGCCGTCCCGACGACGTTGAGCCCGGCGTTCGCGGCGCGCTGGCCCCACTTGTCCATCCACTCGCCCTCGTTCCAGTCGTACGACCCGAACAGGGCGACCTTCTGCCCCTGGAGCCGGGACTCCACCTCGTCGTACATCGGCTCGAAGGTGGTCTGTTCGAGGTCCTCGTCGCCCATCGCCGGGCAGCCGAACGCGAAGGCGTCGAAGTCGCCGAGCTGGCCGGCGTCGAAGTCTTCCGCCGCGATGACCGTCGCCTTGCCGCCCGCGTCGTTGGCGCCCTGCGCGACGAGGTCCGCCATCGCCTCGGTGTTGCCCGTCCCGCTCCAGTACACGACCGCCACGTTCGCCATGGTTACCGTCCCTTCCGTCCCGTCGGCATGGAGCTGGCGGGAATCGACTCGGTTGCCGTGCGCGCATGGGCGCCCGCAAGCCCGGGTGCCCGCAGCCGGTAGCGTCCGCGCGCCTTAAGTTAAACATAGCTAACTAATATCGGCACGCAAGGGATGCGTCAAGCTCCCGCGGTCGTGTGGCCGCGTTCTCCGCGAATCGTCCTCATGGGGGTGGCGCGTGCTGTTGCGCGGGACCGGGCGGGTCGGGGCGGCCCCCTCTCGAGGCCGCCCCGGGGCCCGACCTACGCGGGCAGCGCCGACCGTGTAGGCTCTGCCGCTCGCTCGTGCCGGGGCTCCCGCTGCGTTCCGTCGCCCAGCAGCGGCCGGGTGTTGGACGCGGCGACCAGCACGGTCGATGCGTTGTGCAGCGTCGCGGCGGGCGCGGCGGGCAGGACGCCCACCAGCCCCAGCACGATTAGCGCGCTGTTGAAGGTGACGATGAACCGGTACGACGCCTCGATGCGCCCCATGAGCCTGACGGCGAGGTCGCGTGCCGGGATCAGCGACGCGAGCGAGGCGTCGAGCACCGAGATGTCTGCCACGCTGCGGGCGATGTCACTGGCGTCCGACAGCGCGATCGAGACGTCGGCGGCGGCCAGGGCGGGCGAGTCGTTGATGCCGTCGCCCACCATCGCCGCGACGTGCCCCTGGCGCTTGAGCTCCTCGACGTAGGAGGCCTTGTCCTCGGGGAGCACCTGCGAGTGATAGGCGTCGATCCCCAGCTTGGACGCCACCACGCAGGCGCAGTTCTCCGAGTCGCCAGTGAGCATGACGACGCTGCCGACGCCGCGCTCGCGCAGCGCGGCGATCACGTCGGCGGCCTCGGGGCGCAGCGGGTCCTCCACGCAGATCACGCCCACCAGCCTGCCGTCGAGCGCCAGGTAGACGGCGGAGGCCCCGGGCGCCCGCCTGCTCACCAGCTCGTCGAGGCCCGCGGGCTTGGGGACGCCCTCGTCCTCGAAGATGAAGTGCGCGCTGCCGATGCGCGCCCTCTTGCCGTTGACCGTGGAGGCAATCCCATGGGCGACGATGTACTCCACCTCGGCGTGCAGCTCGTGACGGTGGGAGAGGCCGCGCTCGGTCGCCTCGCGGACGATCGCCCGCGCCAGGCTGTGCGGGAAGTGCTCCTCCAGGCATGCCGCGAGGCGCAGGACCTCGTCGGCGCCCATCCCACCCTCTGCGCCGTCGACACCCAGACTGATGACCTGCTCCACCTGAGGCCGGGCGTTGGTCAGCGTCCCAGTCTTGTCGAAGACGACGGTGTCGACGTGGGCGAGCGACTCCAGGAACTTGCCGCCCTTGACCACGATGCCGTGGCGGGTCCCCTCGCGCACCGCGCTCATGACGGCGATCGGCGCCGAGAGCTTGATCGCGCAGGAGTAGTCGACCATCAGCACGCTCATCGCGCGCTGGATGTCGCGCGTGACGAGCAGCGTCAGCAGGAACACGCCCAGGCTGAAGGGGACCATCGTGTCGGCCAGGTACTCCGCGCGGCTCTGCGCGCCCGCCTTGAGCTCCTGGGAGTTCTCGACCATGTCGACGATTGCGTCGATGCGCGACTGGCCGGGGCGCGCGGTGCACCTCAGCAGGATCGATCCGTCGTCGACGACGGTCCCGGCGAACGCGCTGCTCCCGGCGCGCTTGTGGACCAGCGCGCTCTCGCCGGTCATCGACGCCTCGTTGACCTCGGCCTCGCCCTCGACGACGGTGCCGTCCAGCGGGACGAGCGCCCCGGTGCGCACGCGCACGAGGTCGCCGGCGGCAACCTGCTCGATCGGGACCTCGACCTCCTCGCCGTCGCGCACGAGCCAGACCGTCTGCGCGAACATCGACAGGTTCTGGCGCAGGCTCGCGCGGGCGCGCGCCTCGGTGTACTCGTTGAGCAGGTCGGAGATGTGCAGCAGGAACATGACCGTGGAGGCCGTGGAGAAGCTCCGCTGCGACAGGGCGACCGAAATCGCCGTCGCGTCGAGCACCTCGACGCCCAGGCGCCCCCGTGCCAGCACGCGGATGCCCCGGTAGACGAAGCCGATCGCGCGCAACGCCGTGGTGAGGTTCTTGAGCGGCGTCGGCATCAGGACGCGCCGCAGGAGGCGCCAGCCGACCGTCTCGGCGAGTTGGATCTGGAAGCGGTTGTCGAGCTCTCCCAGGTCGTCGTCGGCGGCGTTGGCGCTGCGCGGCAGGTCGAGGACGTCCAGGTCGCGGACGGCGCGGATGACCGCCTCCCGCGCGCTGCCGTCGTGCTCGACGAGGATCGAGCCGTTCGCGGGGCGGATGACGACCGACCGCACGCCGGGCACGCCGCGCAGCAGCCCCTCGCAGCCGCGCGCCTCCTCGTCGTCGAACATCCACTTGCCGCAGCGCAGCCGCATCCGCGTCGGGCGGTCGTGAACTATTGTGAACAGCATGGGCAGTCTCGCTTACCTTCGCTACTTCCTCGACCTGCCCGCGGCGCCCGACTTGGCGGCGCCCGCCTTGGCGCCCGCGGCCTTGGCGTCGGCCCGCTCGCCCGCGCCCTTGGTCTCGGCCGCCGCGCCCGCGTCGCCCGCGTCCTCAGCCGCGTCGCCGGCCTCCTCCTGGGCGGCGTACTCCGCTTCGACCTCCCTGCGCACGCGCTCCTCGATCTCGGCGCGGCGGGCGTCCTCGTGCGCCTTCTCGCGGGTCCTGGCGCGCGCGTCGGCGGCGACGTCCTCGGCGTCGTCCTTGACCGACTGCATGGCCTCGTGGCAGCTCTCCTTGATCACCATGGACTGCGCGACCGTGTTGACGGCGAGCTTGCGGCACGCCTTGCTCTTCGCGACGGCCTGTCCTACCAGCATCGCGGCGGCGCCGCCGACGAACGACCAGAGCTTCGCGTTCTTGTACCAGGTCATGTCCGCTCCTCACTCGTTGGGCTGCCGGGCACGCGGCGCCGGGGCGCCGTGGTGACAGCGAGCCCGTGCGGGCGTCGTGTCCGGCGTAAGTTAGCTATAGCTATCACCAAGAGTGAGTATAGGCTAACTATTGTGCGAGACCTGAAAGAACGGACGAGAATCTTGCGACGCCGGCGGTGGTCCCCGCACCCGTGCGGCGCCTCCACCCCGGCCGCCCTGCCGCCCGACGCACGAGCCGCCCGTCGCGCGCCCGGGGCCCCCGCGGCAGTCGCACGTCTGGCCCGAGCCGTCGCCGCAGCCCTATCCCAGTGCTACGTCGAGGGCCATCATCAGCGCGAACCCGCAGGCGAACGCGATGGGGCCCGCGTCGCTGTGCCTGCCGGCAGACATTTCGGGGATGAGCTCCTCCACGACGACGTACATCATCGCCCCGGCCGCGAACCCCAGCAGATAGGGCAGGGCGGGCACGGCGATGCCCGCGCACACGATTGTGAACCCCGCGCCGACGGGCTCCACCACGCCCGAGAGGAACCCTCCCGCGAACGCCCGCGGCCTGCTCTTGCCCGTCGCGCGCAGGGGCATCGAGATGATGGCTCCCTCGGGGAAGTTCTGGATGGCGATGCCGATCGAGAGCGCCAGCGCGCCGCCCACGGTGACCCCCGCGTCGCCGGAGAGCCAGCCCGCGAGCACGACGCCCACCGCCATGCCCTCGGGGACGTTGTGCAGGGTGACGGCGAGCACCATCTTGGTCGTGCGCTCCAGGGAGCTGCGCGGCCCCTCCGCGACCTCGGCGTTCTGATGCAGGTGGGGGACCACGTGGTCGAGCAGCAGCAGGAAGCCGGTGCCCAGCAGGAAGCCCACCGCCGCGGGGACGAAGGCGAGCCGCTCGGGCAGCGCCCCCGCGGACTGCACCTGCTCCATCGAGGGGATCAGCAGGCTCCAGACCGACGCGGCGACCATGATCCCCGCGGCGAAGCCGGTCAGGACGCGCTGCAGGGTGCGCCCCATGTCGCCGCGCGCGAGGAACACGCACGCCGAGCCGAGCGTCGTGCCGAGCAGGGGAATCGTCAGGCCTACGAGCACGACCAGCGCCTGCTGTGCGTCCATCGCCATGGTGCCACCCCTTCCCGATGCGTCTCTCGCCCGCGCCCCGGCGCTGCCGGCCCGGACGCCAGCCGGTATGCGCGTGACCGCCGGGCGATGCCAATAGTCAACTGAGGATAACTTATCGAAGCTCACCAGTCAGCGCCCGACACCGTATCGCCATCGGGCCATGGCGCTCGCGTGCCCGCCCCGCTGCCCGCCTGTCACTGCCCCGCCGCGCCCGCGGGCTCTTGAAGTTTTCGGAGCCCCCGGCGCGCCTCGGCCCCGGCGCCTGCCGCGACCGCGTATGATGTCCCCTCGGACT
>CAIFEU010000079.1:10866-12536 GCA_903789505.1 uncultured Coriobacteriales bacterium | reverse complement strand
TCGCCGCCCGCCGTCCTGCCTCGCCCTGGTCCACCAGCTCGAGGAACGCGGAGAACCTGGTCTCCATCTGGCCCTCCATGCACATCGCGCGGTCGCAGCCGTCGCCGTCGAGCACCAGCGTCGGCACCCCGGCCCGCTCCAGCTCCGAGCGGATCAGCTGCGCCCCGCCGCAGGTGCTCTTGCAGCCCCAGTGGCAGAACACCACGGCGCCGTCGGCGCCGACGAGGCGCGCCAGCTCGGCGGCGCGGCCCGCCCGCCGCCGCACGGGGCCGTTGAAGGGGTTTCGCACCAGCCGCTCGGCCATCGCCTCGAAGGGCGACCCTGCGTCGAAGCGCCGCGTCTCGCCGGGCAGGATAGCCTGGTCGTACGACATGTCCGAGCACGCGATCTGCGCGCGCTGCGACAGGTTGACCTGGCCGCCGATCCCCTGGAGGAAGTAGGGCGTCGTGTGCACCCACACCAGGGAGTCCCCCGCGTAGGCGGGGGCGGCGTCCAGGTCGCGCCCGAGCGTCTCCACCAGCTCCAGCGTCTGGGGCGTCCCCAGCCCCAGGTGCATGGCCAGCGCCAGGTGCAGCTCGTGCGTCATCGTGTTGGCGAGGTAGCGGCCGCGGTGGCGCGCAAGCTGCGCGCCGAGCCTCTCGCAGGTCGCGATCGAGCGACCCACCCCCTGCCGCAGCGCGTCCTCGTCGAGGCGCCTGCCGTAGACGCCCTGGGCGGTCCGGCTCAGCGCGCGCAGCTGGTCGGCGACGTACAGGATCGAGTCGTCGTCCTGGTCGTAGGGGACGTCGACGTAGACGTGCGGGGAGCCCCACGCCTGCGATATCGCACGGAACGTGAGGTTGTTGGCGTCGCAGGCAACCGAGCAGCTCGCCAGCATCGGCATGCGCGCGATGACCCCGGACAGCGCGGCGCCTACCAGGACCTTGTGATAGGAGCAGTACGTCTCGGGTATGCCGCGCGCGTGCGCTTCGGCGATCACGCCCGACTCCGCCTGCGTCCCGCTCACGAAGCACGAGATCGCCTCGGCGCTCACGGGGTGCAGCCCCATCGCGTGGAAGACCTCGTTGGGCAGGAAGATGCTGGTCACGACCGCCTCGTCGGGGTGCTCCAGCGCGCTCGTCACGCTCTCCAGGGACAGGCGCTCGGCCATGCGCCCCCATGGCATCAGCCGGGAGTTGGGCAGGTGGCGCGCCTGCCAGCGCTTGGCGGCGAAGCCCAGCACGAACCCGCGGCGCACCAGGTCGGGGCGGGTGGCGATGCGCCGGTCGAGCTGACCGCCGTACCAGCCGATCACCCGGTCGCCCAGGCTGCGCCGCCCCGCGCCCCGCGCCCCCGCCACGCCCCCCTCCGGCGCCGCCGGGCGCACGCGGGAGCGGGGGGCGGCTCCGTCGCCTTCGGCGGCGCTGGGCGGGGCGGGCCGCCGCCTCGGGGCGGCGCCGTGCTGATGGGTGGGGGTTGGCATGCGCTGCCTTCCAGGGTGGCCGGGGCGCCCGGGTCGTGCCGTGGGCGCCGCGTGGGCGGATTATTCGCGTGAGCAGATGATAGGCTCCCACGGCGGGCGCGTCGACGCGCGCGGGGCGAATTGTGGCGGCCCCGTGGGCGTGCGCCCCCCCCCCCCCCCCGCCCCCCCCCCCCGGGCCCCCCCCCAACAGAACGGTTAAAAAAACTGG
>CAIFEU010000079.1:0-10856 GCA_903789505.1 uncultured Coriobacteriales bacterium | reverse complement strand
GGGGTGCGCCCGCCCGCCCCTCGTGTGGCCCGAAGCGGGCGCACCGCGTAACAGATCGGTAACAAATCGTGCCTTTGACCAGCGCAGATAGGCGTGTTCATCGCGTAGTCGTCGAAATGTGCCGCGCCGCCGCGCCGCGCTTCCCTATACTTCGTCCCAACACGTTTGCCCACCCCCGTCGCGAAAGGTCAGCATGGCTCTCGTCGTCGCAAAGTTCGGTGGCAGCTCGGTCGCCACCGCGGAGCGCATCAAGAACGTCGCTGCGCGCCTGGTTCGTCGCCACAACGCCGGCGACCAGGTGGTCGCGGTTGTTTCGGCAATGGGAGACAACACCGACTACCTGGTCGACCTCGCACACTCCGTCAACCCCAACCCGCCCGTGCGCGAGATGGACATGCTGCTGTCCACCGGCGAGCAGGTCTCCGTGGCCGTCCTGGCCATGGCGATCGAGGCGCTCGGGGTGCGGGCAATCTCCCACACCGGCGCCCAGGTGGGCATCCACACCGACGACACGCACACCAAGGCCAAGATCAGCCACATCTCGGGCGACCAGATCGCCCGCGACCTGGCCCAGGACAAGGTCGTGGTCGTGGCCGGCTTCCAGGGGATCGACTCCCGCGGTGAGATCACCACGCTGGGCCGCGGCGGGTCCGACACCACCGCGGTCGCCCTGGCCGCCGCGATCCACGCCGACCTGTGCGAGATCTACTCCGATGTCGACGGCGTCTACTCCGCCGACCCGCGCGTCTGCCCCAAGGCGCACCGCCTTGACAGCCTGTCCTACGAGGAGATGCTCGAGCTGTCGGCGAACGGGGCGGGCGTGCTGCAGCTGCGCGCCGTCGAGTTCGCGCGCAACTACGGCGTCGTCATCCACGCGCTCTCGTCGTTCGTCGAGGGGCCGGGCACCTACATCAAGGAAGCTGAGGAGAACATGGAAAGCGATAAGATGGAAGGGCCGGTCATCTCCGGCGTCGCCCACGACCTCTCCGAGGCCAAGATCACACTGCGTCACGTGCCCGACACCAAGGGCGTCGCCGCGCTGCTGTTCGAGCGCATGGCCGAGCTCAACGTCAACGTCGACATGATCATCCAGGACGTCAGCCACGACGGCATGACCGACATCTCCTTCACGGCGCCCTTGGACGACGTGGAGCGGCTCACCCCCGCCTGCCAGCAGATCAGCGACCAGATCCACGCCGAGGGCGTCGAGATCAACACGCACGTGGCCAAGGTGTCGCTGGTGGGCGCGGGCATGAAGAGCTACCCGGGCGTCTCGGCCAAGATGTTCCGCGTGCTGGCAGATGTGGGCGTGAACATCTCGATGATCTCGACCTCGCCCATAAGGATCTCGATCGTGATCGACGCCGACCAGTGCCAGCTCGCCGTCCGCGCGCTGCACACGGCGTTCGGCCTCGACGACGCGTCAGACGGCTCCGACTCGGTGAAAGTGGTGAGGTAGATGTCGCAGGCACAGGAGCAGACCCACAGCCAGGCCCAGGCGTCGCCCGCGGGACAGTCCGCGCGCACCGACGGGCGGGCGCCCTACGAGGACGCCTTCCAGCGCCGCGCCCGCGCCGACGCCGCGGCGCGCGGGACGTCGTGGTCCAAGCCGATGCCGGCGCGCCCGGTGGTCGCCGTGGCCGGCGCGACCGGGGCGGTCGGCCGCGAGATGCTCAAGTGCCTCGACAAGCTGCACTTCCCCGCCAGCGAGGTGCGCGCGCTCGCCTCGGCGCGCTCGGCGGGGACGCGCCTGCCGTTCGGCGACGGCGAGCTCATCGTGCGCGAGATGACCCCGGAGAGCTTCGCGGGGGTCGACATCGCGCTGTTCTCCGCGGGGGCGGGGGTGTCGCGTCAGATGCGCCAGGCCGTGACCGAGGCGGGCGCCGTCATGATCGACAACTCCAGCGCCTTTCGCATGGAGGACGACGTCCCGCTCGTCGTGCCCGAGGTGAACCCCTACGACGTCGCCTGGCATAACGGGGTGATCGCCAACCCCAACTGCACGACGATCCAGATGGTGGTCGCGCTGCAGCCGCTGCGCGCCCTGGGCCACATCGACCGCATCGTGGTCTCGAGCTACCAGAGCGCCTCGGGCGCCGGCGCCAAGGGGATGAACGAGCTGCGCACCCAGACGCGCGAGGTGCTCGACGGCGAGCCGCCCACCGTCAAGGCGTTCCAGCACCAGATCGCGTTCAACTGCATCCCGCACATCGACGTCTTCCACGACGACGGCTACACCAAAGAGGAGTGGAAGATGGTCGTCGAGACGAAGAAGATCTTCGGCGACGACACGGTCCGCGTGGCGCCCACCTGCGTGCGCGTGCCGGTGATGCGCTGCCACTCGGAGTCGATCAACCTCGAGTTCGACCGTGCGGTCTCGGTCCAGGACGTGCGCGACGCAATCGTGCGCGGCGAGCACGTCTGCCTCGAGGACGACCCCGCCAACAACGTCTACCCGATGCCCGCGATGCACGCCGGGTCGTTCGACACCTTCGTGGGGCGCGTGCGCCGCGACCCCACGGTCGACGGCGACCGCGGGGTGGCGCTGTGGGTCGTCGCCGACCAGCTGCTGCGCGGTGCCGCGCTGAACGCGGTCATGATCGCCCAGCTGCTGCTGCCCGACGCCGCCCGCACCGGCGAGGGCGAGGACGCGCGCGAGGAGTAGGGACGCACGGACGCGCGCGGCGAGCGCGCGAGCGCGGGGAGCCTGCCCGGGCAACGGGCGGGAGCGCCGGCGTGCGGCTGAGATGGACAAGATCGGGTCCCGTGCGAGCTGGGTTGCGCGCGGGACCCGATCGCGTATGGGGAGCGCGGGGGGTCGGACAGGAACGGGGCCTCTGCGAACGCGCGAGGCCCCGGCTTCGCAGAGTCCCCGGTCTTGTCCATGGCGCTGGACGGTATTGGGATCCCGGCGGAGATTCCCACCCTTTGCGCACTCGAAGCACTTCCGTGCGTCAAAAGAACGGCGTTGCGTATGCCCTTGTACGGGGAGGTGAACGCTTCTGGGTGCACGCCATTATTCATGCACTCACCTGAGCTGGGAAAACGTGAAACAGCGCACAGGTCGTAGGGGAACTGCCCGGTAAAATCCGGCGAGCGGACATACGCAAAGCCCGATTGTTGACGCATCGGCGCCCGAACTGGTTCTTGCGACGCTCCGTCACCGGCTTCGACCGGGTCGCGTTGCAGCGGGCTGGGCGCGCCTGCCCATGCGCCTCGCGTCGGCCCGACACTCCCGGAGCCTCGAGACGCTCGCCCACGTCGTTTCGCATGCTCGATCAGGTGGGGCCGCACGGTCGACCCCGGAGAAGCTGGGCGAGGAGGCCGACCTCAATGAATAGTGGCGTAGCCGCAGGGCGAATCAATCACACACGACGGAGTGGCTCGAGGCGAGGGTGCATGCGTGCAGATAGGCGGGTGCACCCTCGCTTCATGCGGCGGTTTGCGAGAAGCCTTGCTCGCCCGCGTGCGTGTCGGGGCGGACATGAACGGGGACTTTGCGAACGCGTGGGCTGTGGACGAACCGCGCATTTCACGTCTCTGAGCTGCGGGAACGATAGTTGTGGTCTAGGTGTGAACGTGTGGAATATGTAAATCACCCCTAGTGAACACCTTGCATTCGCATCCTTGCTTGAAACTCACCTTTGAGTCGTTCGTTGTGCCGTTCACCGTCTCGTTTGCGCCGTTCACCGCCTCGCGTTCCCTGTCCTGTGTGCAGCCTGCCGTCCACGGCGCGATTCATGCCGTACACAGACCACTCGCGACTCGATTGATCGCCGCAGCGCGCCCCGCGCCGCAGCCCGCCGTCCCGGCGAGGCAGCCGCCGCGCCCCGCGCGCCGTGCCGTGAGCCGCGCACGCCGGACGGACGCTCAGAGGGGTCGCAGCCGCCCGGAGGGGCGGATGGCGGCCATGGGAGAACCGAAGGTTGGGAGGGCGCATGGAGATTTCCAGGCGCGGCCTGCTCAAGGCCACATCTGCGGCGCTTGCCGGCTCGGTCGCCTTCGAGCTTTCCGGGCAGTCCACCGCATTCGCGATGGACACCCAGAAGCAGTGGAAGCTCGAGGACACCGAGGAGTACACGTCGATCTGCTGCTACTGCGCATGCGGGTGCGGCCTGGTCTGCTCGACGCGCGACGGCAAGCTCGTGCACGTCGAGGGAGACCCGGAGCACTTCGTGAGCGAGGGAGGGCTGTGCCCCAAGGGCGCGGCGGAGTTCCAGACCGACATGCTCGTGAACCCCGAGACGCGCGAGCTCGAGGAGAACGAGAGCCGCATCATGACCCCGATGGTGCGCCGCCCCGGCAGCGACCACTGGGACCAGATCTCGTGGGACGACGCGGTCGACGAGATCGCGCGCCACATCAAGGACACGCGCGACGCCACGTTCGAGGAGACAAACGACGCCGGCGTGACCGTGAACCGCACGCCCGCGATCGGCGCCCTCGGCGGTTCCTCGATGACGATCGAGGAGGAGTACTTCATCGTCAAGATGATGAGGGAGATCGGCGCGATCACCCTCGACAACCAGGCACGCGTTTGACACAGCTCCACGGTTGCCGGTCTGGCACCAACGTTCGGACGCGGAGCGATGACCGGTCAGTTTGGCGACTTCGCCAACTCTGACGTCATCCTCACCTGCGGCGGCAATCCCGCCGAATGCCATCCCGCCTCGATGAAGTGGATCAATCGGGCGATCGACAAGGGCGCGACCTACATCGTCGTCGATCCGCGCTTCACGCGCTCCGCGGCGCGCGCGGACATCTACTGCCCCATCCGCCCGGGCACCGACATCGCCTACTTCGGCGGCTAGATCAACTACATGTTCGAGAACGACCGCATGCAGCGCGACTACTGCGTCGCCTACACCAACATCTCCTACCTCGTCGACCCCGACTACCAGTACGACGCCGACTCCGGCCTGTTCAGCGGCTTCAACTCCGACAGCTGCTCCTACGACAAGACCACCTGGGCGTACCAGGTCGAGGAGGAGAAGCAGTGGGACACCTCCGACGGCGGCGCCTACGCGTGGACGCGCGAGTCGGGCGTGCCGGCCTTCAACACCCCCACGCTCAAGGTTCCCAAGAAGGACGAGACCCTGCAGGACCCCAACTGCGTGTACCAGATCATGCGCGAGCACTACTCGCGCTACACGCTCGACACGGTCTCGAGCATCTGCGGCATGGACAAGGACGTGCTCGAGCACGTCTATGACGTGTACACCGCCACCGGCGCCTCCGACAAGGCCGGTGCGATCACCTACGCGCTCGGCCAGACGCAGCACAGCGTCGGCACCGGCAACACGCGCATCATGTCGATCGTGCAGCTGCTGCTCGGCAACATCGGCGTGCCCGGCGGCCAGCTCGGCGCCCTGCGCGGCGAGCCCAACGTCCAGGGCTGCACCGACATGTGTATCGCGCCCGGCGATCTGACCGGCTACCTGTAGTGGCCCAAGGATTCGTCGGATATCACCCTGGCGGAGTACCTCGAGAACGAGACCGCCACGGACGGCTACTGGTCCAACAAGCCCAAGTTCCTCATCTCGTGGCTCAAGTCGTTCTTCGGCGAGAACGCCACGGCCGACAACGACTACGGCTACGACTGGCTGCCCAAGCTTGACAGCGCCCCCAAGCGCTCCATCCAGAACGCGTTCCACCTCATGGAGGAGGGCGTGATCAAGGGCTACTGGTTCTTCGGCCAGAACCCGCTGCAATCGCTGGGCAACTCCAAGTACCTGCGCAACGTCATCGCCAACCTCGACTGGCTGGTCTTCGACGACATGTACATGACCGAGACCGCCTCGTTCTGGGACGCTCCCGACATGCGCGACAAGGCGTCCGAGATCAACACCGAGTGCTACTTCCTGCCCATCGCGAGCCTGTTCGAGAAGAACGGCACGGTGATCAACTCCGGCCGCGTCATGCAGTGGCGCTACCAGGCAATCGAGCCGCGCGGCGACTCCAAGTGGGACCTCGAGGCGATCTGGCTCGTGCACCAGCGCCTGCGCCAGCTCTACGAGGAGGAGGGCGGCGCCCTGCCCGACCCGATCCTCAACGCCAAGTGGGACTACGCCGGCGACGACGGCAAGCCCGACATGCGCAAGGTGGCCTGGGAGCTCAACGGCTACTCCACCTATGGCGCGACCGAGGACTTCGAGAACGGCACGCCCAAGCTGCTCGACGGCTACTCCAAGCTCAAGGCCGACGGCTCCACGGCTTCGGGCGTCTGGATCTACACGGGCTACTACGGCAACCCCGACGCACCGTTCGACCCCGCGCAGCAGAACGTCGGCAGGCGCCTGCGCGACGACCCCGACGGCCTGAACATCTTCCCCAAGTGGGCGTTCAGCTGGCCGGCGAACCGCCGCATCCTGTACAACCGCGCGTCGTGCGACATGGACGGCAAGCCGTGGCGCGAGGGCCTCGCCCCCGTGGAGTGGGACGGCGAGAAGTGGGTCACCAACGACGTGCCCGACTTCGTGGCGAGCAAGACCGACTCCGACGGCAACACCGTCGCCGTCGAGCCCAACAACAAGGCGTTCTTCATGAACTGGGAGCAGAACGCCCGTCTGTTCGCCTCGACGCTCAACGACATGCCGCTGCCCGAGCACTACGAGCCGTTCGAGTCGCCCACCGAGAACCTGCTCAACGGCGCCGGGTCCAACCCCGCGATGCTGTTCAACAGCTACGACTCCAACAAGAAGGGGACGTCGGGCACCTACCCGATCGTCGCCACGACCTACTCGTTCACCGAGCACTGGTCGTCGGGCGCCGAGACGCACAACGCCCCCGTCCTCAACGAGATGATGCCGACGCAGTACTGCGAGCTCCCGACCGAGCTCGCGCAGGAGAAGGGCATCGAGAACGGCGACGACGTGCGCATCTTCAACGACCGCGGCTCGATCGTGGTCAAGGCGATGGTGACCAAGCGCATCACCCCGCTGACGGTCAACGGGTCCAAGCAGTACACGATCGGCATCGTGCACGACTGGGGCTGGGCGAACGTCTACACCCACGGCGACATCACGAACGACCTGGTGCCCGGCGTCGGCGACCCGAACAGCTTCATCGCCGAGAACAAGGCGTTCCTGGTCGACATCGAGAAGGCATAGGGAGGCGTGGGACATGTCTGAGCTTGCAATCTACTTCGACTCGTCGCTGTGCACCGCGTGCCGCGGCTGCCAGGCGTCGTGCAAGGTGTGGAACGAGCTGCCCTCGCCGATCGACTTCGATGCCGGCAAGGACACCTTCGCGGGCACCTACCAGAACCCGCCGGACCTCAACAAGGACACGCGTCTGATCATCACGTTCAAGGAGCGCGAGCGCGAGAACGCCTACGGCATCGACTGGGGCTTCGGCCGCAGGGCGTGCATGCACTGCACCGACGCCGCCTGCGTCGAGGTCTGCCCGAGCGGGTGCCTGCACCACGACACCGACGGCACCGGGTTCGTCGTCTACGACGTCGACAAGTGCATCGGCTGCCAGTACTGCCGCAGCGCCTGCCCGTTCGACGTCCCGCGCCACCGCGGCGTGGGCGTGCAGGGTGCCGGCATCAAGATTGACAAGTGCACCGCCTGCATCGACCGCGTGCGCCACGACCGCAAGCCGGCGTGCGTGGGCGCCTGCCAGCCGGGCGCGCTCGACTTCGGCGACCGCGACGAGATGATCGCCAAGGCGCACGAGCGCGTGGACGCCCTCAAGGCCAAGGGCTTCGAGGACGCTCGCGTCTACGGCGAGACCGAGATGGGCGGCCTGCACGTGATCAACGTGCTCAAGTACGACGTCTCGATGTACGAGCCGCTGCCCGACAAGCCCGCGAAGAGCCCGCTGGTCGACGTGCTCAGCAAGGTCGCGAAGCCCCTCGGGGCGGTCGCTGCCGTGGGCGTCGTGGGCGGCCTGGCCCTCACGTACGCGCTCGCGCATGGCTACCACCGCGACAAGCTGTACTACGATGAGAAGAACCACGACGTCATCGACACCGACACCGGCGAGGTCGTCAAGCACATCGACAAGGAAGCAGGCGAGCGATAATGGCGAAGAGACAGTACCCCGAGCGCGTCATCCCGCGCCACTCGCTCAAGACGCGCATCACCCACGACATCGTCGCCGTGACCTGCCTGTGGCTCATGGTCTCCGGCGCCTTCGTGTTCGTCCCGGCGCTCGCCGCGGCGTTTCCGGCGGCGACGCAGTTCTTTCGCATGTCGCACCGCGTCATGGGGACCATCTTCATCGTGGCGCCGATTCTGAGCGCCATCACCTCGCCGCGCGGCTTCAAGGAGTTCCTCGGCAAGTACTTCGTCAAGTGGACCCCGCAGGACTGGGAGTTCCTCAAGAAGTTCGTGCCGTACATGCTGGGCGCCAAGCGCGTCCACATGCCCGACCAGGACGAGGTCAAGAGCGGCCAGCGCTTCGCCGACGGCCTGCTGATCCTGTCGAGCATCCTGATCGCTGTCTCCGGCGTGGTGCTGTGGCTCGGCACGAGCGTGTTCCACGCGAGCGCGGGCGTGCTGCTGGCGATGCGCACCTGCCACGACGTGGCGTTCATCCTGCTCATCGTGTTCGGCCTCGCCCACATCTACCTGGGTGCGGGCATCTTCCAGCCCTACCGCGGCACCTCGCGGCTCATGTGGGGCGACGGCAAGGTCACCGAGGCGGACGCCCTGTACCACTGGGGCTTCTGGGCTCGCAAGCAGATCGAGAAGGGCAACTACGAGGAGGTGAAGAAGTAGGATGGACCTCAAGCGCATGCACGCCGCGGTCGCGGCGTACGCCGAGGGCGCCGACGAGCGCGACGTCGCCCGCCTGCGCTTCTTCGAGCGCGTCCTGGAGCTGCAGCAGCGCCGTGCCGACGAGCTTGCCGCCCGGCATGCGGGCGACGGGGCGCCGTGCGAGCTGCCCGAGGGCACCGACGTTGCGGGGCTGTACCGCCGGCAGGAGTCGGTGTTCTCCCAGGCGCCGGTCGCAATCGACCCCGCCGAGCTGGCGGAGACGCTCGCGGCGGTCGCCGGCTGCATCGCTGACGGGGCGGGACTGAGCCCCCAGGCGAGCGTGGGGCTGCGGGCGGTCGACTGGGGCGCCCTGGCCGCGGGACTCGACATGCGCCAGGCGGGTTCGGACCCCGCCGGGTTCATCGACGACGTCCTCATGCACGCCGACGGGCTGGGCGTGTCGACGCAGGTGCCCCTGGGCGTGCTCGCGTCGGTGCTGCAGCTCTCGCTGCGCCCGCACCTGCAGCCTGCCGCGGAGTGGGTCGCGCGGCAGTGCCGCCAGGACCGCGAGACGCCGCCCGCGTCCGCCTCGCTGGACTGCCCCGTGTGCGGGGCGCCGGCGGCGGCGTCGTGGGTGGGCGAGTCCGCCGGGACCGACGGCCGCGGACGCGTGCAGTACTGCGCGACGTGCGGCACGCAGTGGGGCTTCGAGCGCATCCGCTGCACGAACTGCGGGACGCGCAACGAAGGCCACCTGCACTACCACAGCGTGGCGGGCGACCCGGCGCACCGCATCCAGACCTGCGACGAGTGCGGCGGGTACTCGCGCGTGGTCTTTCGCGAGGACCTCGAGAAGGGGCCGTTCGTCATGGAGGTCGAGGACGTCGTGATGGCCAACCTCGACCAGATCGCGAACGACCCGCGGCTGCGCGAGCAGCTGCTCGACTCGAAGCGCGTGTAGCGCGGGAACGTCCCTCGGGGCGCGTGCCCGGGGCGCGCGGGCCGGTGATGGCTGGCGCGGCCTGAGGCGGACCGCCCCGGGGAGCGCCCGGGAACGACGGGGCCGGCGTGGTGCCGGTCGGCATGCCAAGCATGGGGCGTGTCGGCCGAGCCGCGCCGGCCCCGCTGCGTTTGGGGCGCCGGCGGCGCGAGCGCGGGGAGCGGGCGAGCGGGTGCGGGGGCGAGCGAGCGGGTGCGCGCGGGGGCGGGGGAGTGGGGGATGGCCCTCGCAGGGCAAGCCGCGTTGATGGCCGGGTCGCATTCTCTTCGTGCTCCGCTGCAGTCCCCGCCTGGCCATTTCATGACGAAATGCGAGCCGCGATGTCATCTTGCTGGCTTCCCGCTTTCAAGCGCGGCTCCTTGACCTGGGACGACGCGTTACGCGAGGTATTCCTCCCTGGTATGGGACCCCTCTTTTCGTCGCATTTCGTCATTACCTGACCACCGGGAGGCCATTTTCCGCCCTCCCAACTGCCTGGCATCGCATTTCGTCATGATTTGGCCAGCCTTCGGCCGGCGTCGTGCCGAGCCCACGCCGTCGTGAGTCCCCTCGTTCGCATCTTCGGCGTGCATGCTCACGACGTTCGGGAGCGATTTCCGCCGCTCGCCCCCTTCGATGCCGTCTCGCCGCCCTGCTCCGACCTCGTCCAGCCGATGCCCTCCCAGCCTTCGTAATCGCCCCTTGACGTCTCATTACAAGCGCGTTCTCCCAGGCAGAGGCGTCACACCTCGGGTATGAGGCGCGGCTCGGGGCGCGATTCGCCGCGGACCGGGGATTTCGCGATGCGGCGTTGGCACCATGCTGGGCACAGCGCGCCGCGGCGGGTGGACGCAGCGGGCACGGCATGCGATGAGCGGTCTCGTGCCATGTCCCACGCGCCCCCGCCCCGCCCCCCCCACCCCCCCGGGCCAGGTATGGCTTTGGTGGGGCGGTAGGCAGGCCCCCCGCCCCCCCGCGCGGGCGGGCCTCCCCCCGGGCCACGAGCGCACGGGGAAGGAACACGCGAAGAAGGGGAGAACCATCATGGCGCAATCACACGACGCGAAGGGGCAGATCGACCGCCGTTCGTTTCTGACCGGGGCGGCCGCCGGCGCGGCGACCGGGGCGGTCGCGAGCGCGGCGGCGGGCCAGGCGCTTGCGGCGGACTCGGC
>CAIFEU010000078.1 GCA_903789505.1 uncultured Coriobacteriales bacterium | reverse complement strand
GGCGCGACGGCGCGGGCGCGGGGAGAGCGGGAAGACGGCGGGGGGCCGTGTCGCATGGAGATCCGACATCTGGAGGAGTTCCTGCAGCTTGCGAGCTACATGAGCTACACCGTGGCCGCCCGCAAGCTCAACCTGACCCAGTCTGCCCTCAGCAAGCACGTCGCCGCGCTCGAGCGCGAGTTCGACGTCACGCTCGTCGCCCGCAGCCACCAGCAGATCGAGCTCACCCAGCAGGGGCGCGTCTTCTGCGAGGAGGCGTCCAAGATGCTCGACGCCTACCATGGCGCGTATCGGCGCCTGCACGAGTCGAGCGTCGAGATCAGGGCGGCCGGCTCCCTGCGCGACTCGGCGATTCGCTACCTTCTCTCGACGACGCAGGACGCGCTGCACGAGAGCGGCGGTGCGCTGCACGTCATCTCGTGCGAGTGCGCGGCCAACGCGATGCGCGACGCCCTGCTGGACAAGAAGGTCGACCTCGTGATCGCCGTCATGGCCGACGGGACGGCGCGACAGGGGGAAGAGGGGGTCGAGGCGGGCGGGGTCGAGGCAGTCGAGGACCTCGAGGTAGAGCGTCGCTACCTCACGTCAGTGCCCCTTCTGGCGGTGGTGGAGAGCGGCAGCCCGCTCGCGGCGCGCTCGTCCGTCGCGCTGGCCGACCTCGCCGAGTACCCCGTCATGCACCCTACCGGGAGCCTGACCGTCCGGAGCGGCGCCGCGGTGATAGAGGGCATCTTCGCGCGTCACGGCATCACGATGCGCAAGCATGTGTTCTTCGCCAACTCCTGGGACGACTTCCCCACCGTCGAGCTGGGCGGCAGCGTGTTCGTGATGCCGCGGTCGCTGTACAGCCGGCAGCTGTTCGGCTCCTCGTTCGGCGCCTATCGGGGCATCCCCATCTCCGACGCCGACGCGCGCTTCCCCTACCAGATATTCTGGCGACACGGCGAGCGCGACGCCACCGTGACGCGCTACATCCAGACGCTGCTGCGGACCGCGCGCGCCATCGACGGGCAGGGGGCGTAGGGCTCCCCGAGCGTGTTCCGGTGCGCCGAGGACCGCGCAAGCCATCGACAGGGGGCGTAGAGGGAGGGTCCCCTCTCGCCGCGGCCCTCCACAGGTCGCGCTCCGAGGGGACCCTTCGCCCTTGTTGCGCCAAAGGTTTCAGCTGCCGACCGGCACGCGGCGCCCAGGGAACCTATGCCTCGAGGTACATCTCCTGCAGCTGGGAGATCTCGTCGTCGGTCAGGCCGATCTGGTTCACCAGGTAGTCGTGCATCGAGCCGTACGTCTCGTCGATGTGGTCGAGCGCCTTCTCCATGTAGGAGCGGTTCACGCCGGCAAGGTCGCGGACTGCCTGGATGTCCTCCTCCGAGTACCCCTGCGCCTGCGCGACCTGCACCATCGCGTCGATCGTCTGCTCGTCGAACGCGTTCGTGAGGTCGAAGTCCTCCAGGATCGTCTCGCGGTCGACCCCCAGGGCGGACAGCAGCAGCACGGCGCCCAGACCCGCGCGGTCCTTGCCCGCGGTGCAGTGCCACAGCACCGCCTTGCCGTCCGCGCCGAGCAGGACGTCGAAGAACTGGCGGTAGCCCTGCTGGGAGTGCTCGCTGTCGACCATGCTGACGTACATGTCGGACAGGTCCATGCTGTGCCCGTACGCCACCAGCTGGGCCACCGCCGTCGCGAGCGCCGCCGCCTGGGAGTCGGCGGAGCTGGAGCTGGAACCGGAGTCGGAGGACGCGGCGGCCGAGGACGCGGCGGACGCCTTGCCGCCGACGACCGCTGCCGAGGACGAGTCCGCCGAGGAGGCGGCAGACGAGGCGGCCTTGCCGTCCGCGTCAGAGGAGGCCGACGCGCCCGATGCCATGCTCCCCAGCGCGGTGCTCTCGTCGATGATCGAGCACCAGACCTCCTCCACGCCGCCCATCTGCGGGTCGGGGTCCTGTGCGCGCTCGGCGGTCGTGCGCATGTCGCAGACATAGCCCAGGTCGTACTCGCCCGTCAGCTTCTCGATGTCCGCAGAGGTCGCCCCGGAGAGCTTGGCGGTGCGCAGCAGCAGCCCGTCCTTCACGACCCTGCCGTCGGTCGTGACGTATCCGCCGAGCTGGCGGGCGTTCGCGACGCCCTCGAGCCCGATCGACTGCCCCTCCACCGTCATCGACGAGGCGCCTTGGGAATCCGCCGCGGCGCTCGACGCGGAGGACTCGGTGCCGGCGGAGGCGGAGGCGGAGGAGGCGGAGGCGGCCGCCGCGCCGGACGTCGATTCCGATTCGGCAGCGAACGCCGCCCCTCCCAGGCACCCAGTGAGCACGACGGAGGCGATTCCGGCGGAGATGAGACGAGTGCGCATTGGCTGTGGTTCCTTTCCCTTTGCCCTGCTGTCATTGGTGGCGCGCGACGGGCGGGGGCGGGAACGCGATGGTCTCCCGTCGCCGCGACCCGACCCGTCCGGCCACCGAGACAGGCTAGCCGCGCTTTTGCAGGCTTCGCTTACGGACGCGTACCACTTGGGTAAGGTCTTGGTCCGCAACGGGCGCGGGGCGGACAGGACGAGGGCGTCCGCGGAGCCGGCGGTGCGCAAATGGGCGAGTCGCGTGAACGGGCGGGTCGCGTGAACGGGCGGGTCGCACGAACGGGCGGTGCGCGTCAAGAATCGAGGGTCGCGGATGTCCTCGACGGGCAACAAGCGCTCTCCTCCGCCGACATATATTTCATGCAGAGCCGCTGACCTGCGACGATGCTCGTCCAACAGACGAGCTCTCATCCGGACTGGCGCTCAACGGCATACGCAAAGCCCGATTCCTGGCACAAGGAGCCAAATCGGCCTCACTTCGACGGCTGCGCCCAACAACGCAGGCCGACTGTCGGCTGCCGGCCCGCTCGACCCCATAAGACCGCCAAGTCCCGCCCCCGCCAGCACGACCCGGCTTCGCGACAGCGACGTCTACTCCCACCGATGCACAGACAGGACCGCCGAACGAAGCCGCGCGCTTCTCTCCTTCCAGGCGCTCTCGTTGCTCGGGCGACGCATCCGCACCCCAAGCGCACGGCAAACCTGGCTCGCAAAGACATGAAACATGGCGGGGTTTCCCAGCTGGGCAGCAGAGATCGTGCTGACTGTGATCCCCATCGCAGAGAGGGCGTTCCCCCTGACGTAGTCGCGCGCGACGTTGGCGCTGCCCGTATGGCCCTCCACCCCGTCATACTCAACCCCATAGCGTGCGGCAGGCCAGTATGCATCGATGGAGAACCACTTCCTCCCAATCACCCGTTCCAGTTTCGTGGGAACGTCGATTGGGACGTTCATGCTCGGCAGCTCGATGCCATAGCCCCCGTAGCGTCGAGGAAGGCACAGGAGCATTATCATCGCGGACTCACGAGGGGAATTCGACGTCTCCGTGACGAAAGACGCGGCACGTCGCGCCTTCACTATTCCATGCACATGGTCGAGCGTGGGACTCGAAAGGTACCTCCGAAGCCTGGCGGCCGTCGTCGCCTGCATGCACGGATAGCTGCCGCTTCCCCCATGGCCCCTTACCGGGAGCGCGTACGAACCGCAAAGCTCATATCCAAGAAGCGTCAGCAGCTCAAGTTCGTATCGCATCGAGAGTTGAAGGTACAGGAACTCGGGGGTAGCGACATAGACCCCATGCGCGACCTTGACCGCAGAGTCATGCGGAAGAGGGCCTCTCCAGGAGTGACGGGTTCTCCTCGGCGTCCGCCAGGCGCTCCCGTCCGTTGACGCGAGCAAGTCAAGAGGCTCGGCAAGAGAGCACGGGGCTCGCTCAAGCATGGTCTGAAGCTCCGCGCCGGAGGGAACACGCTCGCACAGCAAGCAGGAACGCACCTGACGCCTGCCGCTCCGCGACGAGCCTCGCTCAACGGGGCGCATATCGCTCAGGCTTGGGATCACGGCGCAGCGAAGCGACTGCCAGTATTCCAATGCAGACAGACCACAGATGAACGTCTTCATATCCATACCGTAGCGATTGGAAAGGCCGCTTGGGCATGGATTTCACGCCAATAATTTAGCGTCTGACAGTGTTTTCGTTATGTCTGAT
Source organism: uncultured Coriobacteriales bacterium (assembly GCA_903789505.1). GTDB lineage: Bacteria > Actinomycetota > Coriobacteriia > Coriobacteriales > UMGS124 > CAIFEU01. Next base: position 8,583 of record CAIFEU010000078.1, on the reverse strand, counting down.
AAACGCATTCGTTTGCGCGTGACACGCAAGCTGTCACGTCGTTGGAAACGTCACCGCGCAACGCCGCCATACTCCCTGGGCCCTGCGCCGCCTACGCCCTGCACCGCCCGCTCACTGTCCCGACCCACACGCCGCGCCGCCCGCTCGCTGCTCCGACCCAGAAACGGAAGGAGGCGAAGGCCAGCAGGGAGGCAGTGGGCACGGCGAGCGGAAAGGCATGAAAGCAAGGGACGCAATAGTGCGGCGTACCGGATTTCGGGGAGTTGTGCCAAATTCCGGGGGTTGCGTATGCGCGAGAAGGCGCCCGTCCACCGGCAAGCGGCAGTTCTCTCGCACCCGATGCCTCGTGACCTGGGCAAATGCGCGCCACCAATACCTTTGCTTATCGTTTCCCCGCAATGTTGTCCACTCGCCGGCATACGACACGCCCGATTCTTGACGCAGGCGACGCAGGCGGCCCAATCCCCCCCCTCGCCCGCAACAAGAAGCGCCCCGCCGCATCTCCCAAGGCATAGCCCGGGAGCATGGGCGGGGCGCCCTGAGCGCCCTGAACGCTCGGCCACTTCACTCGAAAGCGTCACTTGGCCGCTTCACTCGGCAGCTCGCGCGATTAGTGGTGGAACAGCCGCATCCCCGTGAAGCACATCGCGATGCCGTAGCGGTCGGCGGTCTGAATCACGTTGTCGTCGCGAATCGAGCCGCCCGGCTCGACGATATAGGACACGCCCGACTTGCGCGCACGCTCCACGTTGTCGCCGAACGGGAAGAACGCGTCGGAACCCACGGTGACGCCGGTCTGCGTCGCAACCCAGGCGGCGCGCTCCTCGCGGGTCAGCGGCTCGGGACGCACGGCGAAGACCTCCTGCCACGCGCCGTCGCGCAGCACGTCGTCGTACTCGTCGGAGGTGTAGACGTCGATCGCGTTGTCGCGCGCGGGGCGACGTATCCCCTCGACGAACTGGAGCCCCAGAACCTTGGGGTGCTGGCGCATGAACCAGTTGTCGGCCTTAGAGCCAGCCAGACGCGTGCAGTGGATGCGACTCTGCTGGCCGGCGCCCACGCCAATCGCCTGGCCGTCCTTGACGTAGCAAACCGAGTTGGACTGCGTGTACTTGAGCGTGATCAGCGCGACGACCATGTCACGGCGTGCCTCGGACGGAACCTCCTTGTTGGCGGTGACGACGTTGCCGAGCTGGCTCTCGTCGACCATGTAATCGTTACGGCGCTGCTCGAAGGTGATGCCGAACACGTCCTTGCGCTCCTCGCTTGCGGGCTGGTAACCCGGGTCGATGCGCACGATGTTGTAGTTGCCCTTCTTCTTGGTGCGCAGAATCTCGAGCGCCTCGTCGGTGAAGCCCGGCGCGATGATGCCGTCGGAGACCTCGCCCTTGAGGTAGAGCGCCGTGTCGGCGTCGCAGGTGTCGGACAGCGCCGCCCAGTCGCCGTAGGAGCACAGCCGGTCGCTGCCGCGCGCCCGGATGTAGGCGCACGCGACGTCGGACAGCCCCGCGCGCCCGCCCGCGGGAGAGTCGTCGACGAAGTAGATCTTCCGCTCCACGTCAGACAGCGGGCCACCCAGGGCGACGCCGGCGGGGCTCACGTGCTTGAACGAGGCGGCGGCGACCCTGCCGGTGGCCTGGCTCAGCTCGCGGACCAGCTGCCAGGAGTTGAGCGCGTCGAGGAAGTTGATGTAGCCGGGCCTGCCATTGAGCACCTCCAGCGGCAGGTCGGAGCCGTCGCGCATGAAGATGCGCGCAGGCTTCTGGTTGGGGTTGCAGCCGTACTTGAGCGCGAGCTCGTTCATCGAAGGGGCCTCCTGGTCCTGGTCGTAGTCGTGAGCTTGTCATGAGCCCGTCGTGAGCCTGGCCGTCTTGGTCGTGGACCGTCGCCGGCGGGTGGCGCCGCTAGTCGCCGAGATTCTTGTTGAACAGCCTGACCTCGCCCGCGACGGTGCCGTCCATGTTGGCGTACAGCGAGACCTTGTTTCCGGCGTCGAGCGCCTCCCAGACCTGCGCGGGGTCCTCGGGAAGCGTCACGGGGACGGGCTCGCCGGCGAAGGTGGGCAGCGGGTCGCCATCGCCTTGGTAGGTGCTGATGAAGTAGCCGCACCCCTCGTCGGCTCCCTCGTAGGCAAAGAACTCGCGCAGACAGCGGTCGGGGGCGCCCTGCCCTCCGACGTGCTTGAGGATCGACATCTCGAACGACCCGTCCGGCCGGACGATTGCCGAGATGCGCGGCGTGAAGTTGGGGGCGTCGGGCTCGTACTCGCGCGCCATGCACCCCAGGCGGAAGTCGCCCTTCTCCACGATCGTGTCGGTCTGGTCGCCGTTGGTCACCACCAGGTCGTCGCCCATGGCGCGGACGGGGTGGTAGATGATCAGGCTGGGGTCGGCGAGCAGCTTCGGGTCGTAAGCCTGCGTGCGGATGCCGTCCTCGGTGCGCACGAAGACGCGGTTGCGGCTGTTGACGCTGCGCCCCATGATGAAGTAGTATACACGCCCCCGCCCCACGACGATGCCGCGTCCCGGGTAGGAGTTGTTCCTCAGAAGCCCAAGCAGGTCCTGCATGCAGTTCCTTCCTCTCGACAGTCTGGCGGCGCGTCGACCATGCCCGGCAGAAAACGCAAAGGGCAAGCCACCTCGCACGCGGCGAGACGACTTGCCCAGACGGTCGGCGTTATGGTCATGCGCTGCTCCCCCGTGGGTACCCACGATTTCCGTCAGTCACAGCGTGCTTTACCCGGACAGAATACTCCCCCCGTCGCGCCGCTCCCGCGCTCGCCCGAAAACCGGACGAACTGAACACGGGCGCAGGTGCGAGGGAGCGGGCAGATGACGGAATCGCGAGGACGCCAGACGAAACGCAACGCGAGGGGGCTGTCACGGGGGCGACCGAGGGGCACGGCTCGATATCCTCGCCCTCATACTCAGCTGCCAGCTGAAGAAATCCCCCGGTCGCGACTGGATAATCCCACGTAGGGCGACGGTGCCGCATCCCATGGATTCGCCCGACGCTTGCCCGACATACGCACGCGATGCGCTCACGAAGGAGGCCTTGCATGGAAGAAGGAATGGCGAAAGAGGTCGGCAGAAGGGCGTTCGTCTCGGCGGGGACGGGGGCGGCCCTGCTGGTGTCGCTGCGGCTCTCGGGGCTCGCCGCAGCAAAGGAAGGCAGCTCCACAGCCGACGAGAAGGGCAGCGGGGTCGACCTTACGAGCATGACCATCGACGAGCTCATGTCCCTCAAGGAAGAGCTTGACCTCGAGATTGCCTCGCGCCCGGATGGCCAGCCCATGCAGCTCCCCTCGGGCGAGTATCTCGTGGGCACGGACATCCCCGCAGGAAGGTACACACTCTCGTTCTTGCCCGGAGACGAAGACATCGAGGACGACTTGGCATTCACCAACTACTACGTCTACGAGTCCAAGAGCATGTACGACTATGACGCAAGCAGGCTCTGGCTCGGAGACATGCCGCTTGACGAGGGAAGCGTGAGGACGGGGTCGACGGCGTCCGTAGCACTGAGAGAGGGGAACGTCTTCTCCCTGCACTATAACGGGGCCGGCGTCAGCCGAACCGGAAACGTCGAGCCGCTTGTCTCGGATTACACTGCCCCCGACGGCACGGACGTTCCACCCGCGACATATGCGGTGGGAGACGAGATTCCCGAGGGGAGCTACGACGTCTACTACAACGGGACGTCCACCGCGCGCTTCCGCGTCTACGAGAACGCCGACGACGCCGGCAACGACTTCGCGGACCCCAAGTTTGAGGTCGTGCTCAATCAAGAGAAGACCAACACCACGGTGAACGGACTTGCCGCAGGCGAATTCGTGAAGGTCGAATACAACGACGTCATCATGAAGAAGGGCGAGGGGCTCGTCTTCGACTAGCTAGCTGCGCCTTTGCGGGGCAGTCGCCGACACCCTCGCCTCTGCCCCGCGCGACACGAGCTTCACCAGGCGCAAGAGCGTCCGGGATGAGAAGGTCTCATCCGCAGCGGATAGCGTAGCTTCACCTGCACAGGAACCTGGCCAAGGGGCAGCTCGTGACGACGGCGCATTCGCGCCCGTGCGGGCGCGCTTGCGGGCACCGTGCGTCGCGCGCTCAACCGCCCGCCCCGACGCCGCCAAGGAAGCCCTCGTGGAATTCCTAGCGAACACGGTTGACGATTAACCCCGACGAGACTGGCTCCGACGAGATCAAGCAACACGTAATCGCAAAACCCGAGAGGGTTTTATGCGGCGGGGGTGCGAGAGTGCCCCCGCCCAATTGTCTTCGCGTGTCCAGAGCCGACCCCCATCCCACCAACGAGAACGCATCCCGCAGGTTGTTGCATCTCGCGCAAGTCGCGCCTCAGAGACGGCCCGCGCCCCTGGTGATAGGGGCGACCCGTAACCAAGCATGCGTGTTCCGTCTGCCAATCGTGCAGTCTCGGTCGACCGACACCGGCTCCACATGGCCCGTTCGGCCGGGGCTATGATGGGACCACGGACGACGACGAGCATCGCACGAACATCGGCAGGGAGGCCCTGATGGACGCCCTTCTCGCACATCTCAGCAGCGAACTCCACTACATGGGCTCGGCGGCGGCCGGGCGCTACTGCACCGATCGGTCGGTGCGCCCCTTCATGGGCCAGCTCCCCACCGCGGACGACCTCGCCAGGCGCGGGGCGTGCCGGGACGTCTGGCGCGCACGCTACCTTCGCGAGCAGGACGTGGTCGGGTGGGTGCTCGAGTTCGCCGACGCCAAGGAAGCCCTCGAGCTCCTCGACGCGCGCATCGCCGAGCTCGAGGGGGCAGGCGACGAGGCCGTGGCGACCCCGACGTCGGAGCAGGGCGAGCCGGGCACGCCGAACGCGGAAGGTGCGGAGGGCGTCGCCGAGGGCGCCCGTCCCGAGCCCGCCGCCTCCGGGACCGGTGACGACGGGCGTACCCTGCAGGCGCTCATGACGAGCCGCGCCGACGCCCTCGCGCGCAAGCGGGAGGCGTCGCGCCAGCTCAGGATGTTCGGGATATCGCCCAAGGCCCAGGCGGCGATCCTGAGCGAGAGCAGGCGTCGTGAGGAGGCGCTGCGCGAGCGCTACCTGGCGGCGCGGGAGTCATCGCGCGGTGAGGAAGACCATCGCCATGATCAGGGCGAACCCCACGAGGTCGGTGGGCAGAAACACCTGGCCGAGCAGCAGCGCCGATGACACCAGGGCGACGATCGGCTCGATCGTCGCCAGCAGCGCGGCGCGCATCGGCCCCACGTCCTTGGCCGCCTGAACGTACAGCGCGTACGCCCCGAACGTGCCCACCGCCACGATGAGCGCCACCAGCGCCCAGCCAAGCGCGTCGACCTGGGGCCAGGCGCGCCACGGACGGGTCAACGCGACGAGCACCACGCCGCCCACCAGCATGGCGAACGCATTGACGACGAAGCTCGAGAACCGCGCCAGCCCGCGCGCGGGCAGCACCGAGATCAGCGCCGTCGCGAGCCCGGCGGCGACTCCCCACGCGATGCCCGCCGGCGGCACGACCATCGTGGTGGGGTCTCCGCCGGTCGCGAGCAGGAATATCCCCAGCAGCGCCAGGACGATTGCCAGCGTCTCCCTGCCCAGCGGCGCGCGCCGATGCTGGACGCAGGTGTAGACGAGGAGGAACAGCAGGCTGCTGTTCTCGAGCACCGTGGCGGTCGCCGAGTTGGTGAGGTCAATCGCCTCGAGGTACCCCACCTGGGAGAACGTGACCCCCAGCAGCCCGTATACGACCGCCTGCGCGAGCAGGCGCGGGGTGGTCGCCAGCTCGCGCACCTGCCCCGGCGTCGAGACGAGCGCCGCGAGCAGGAACAGGGCGCACGCGCCGAGCTGGCGCGCGCTCGACAGCCACAGCGGGTCAATCGAGTAGGCGTCCATCACGAACTTGGACGCCGTGCCGGAGAGCCCGAAGCACGCACCGCTGACCAGGGCGCACAAAGTGCCCCGCAACAGCCGTCCGCCCCGCGCGCCGGCGGGCGGGGCGACGTCCGCGGGCCCCGTCGGCACCGCCTCTGTGCGCTCTCGCGTCACGTTCGCCCCTATCCCACGCGGTGGACGCGGGACTCGTCGTACCTCTTCACGCCGCTGGGGATGGGGTCGGTCGCCGGGACGCCCACCGCCACGAGGCAGAACGGGTCGAGCCCATCGGGCGCGCCCAGCGCCGCGCGCACGTTATCGACGCGGTCCCGCGACGGGTACACCGCCTGCCAGCACGCCCCGAGCCCCAGGTCGGCGGCGGCCAACAGCAGGTTCTCCACGCACGCACCCATGTCCTGCTGCGCGCACTCCGGTGCGGTCAGCCCGCTCGTGCGCATGCACGGCACGATGCAGCAGGCCGCGCGACCGGTGGGCGCGGCGTAGGGCGTCGCCTTCGCCAGGCGCTCGAGTGTCTCGCGGTCGCGCACCACGTAGAACTCCCAGGGCTGCTGGTTGCACGCCGAGGGCGCCGCCATGGCCGCGCGCAGCATGCCCTCGACCTGACGATCGCTGACCGCGTCGTCGGTGAACTGCCTCACGCTCGCGCGGTCAAAGATTGCCCGTACCGTCATGATTGGTCCCGCCTTTCGGGTAAGCAAGTTTATCTATCGTTTAGATAGGTTTCATTTTATTGCGGGCTGCCTCGCACTGTTCGCCCTTCACGTAAACAGAATATTCACGAAACCAGAATATTCCAGTCAAGCACGGGGCGACTGAAATATTCGCGGGGGATGTTGGAATGATAGCGGCATCGTCACATTACGCGCCCCCGCCCGCAGCACGCCGCTCACGCACGCGCCCGCGCGGGAAGCGCCGACGAGACGCACCTACCCACAGGGCGAACGAGAGGATATCACGATGAGGATTGCGACCACCTACGACAACGCGACCGGCGAGATCTTCCAGCACTTCGGCCGCTCGCAGTACCTGAAGGTCTACACCGTCGAGGACGGCAAGGTCACCGGCTCCGAGGTGATCGACGCCAGCGCATCGGGCGGCCACGAGGCCCTGGCGATGGTCCTGCGCGCCCATGGGGTGGACCAGCTCATCTGCGGCGGCATCGGCGGCGGCGCGGTCAGCGCGCTGAGCTCGCTGGGCATCAAGATCCTCCCGGGCATCACCGGCAGCGCCGACGCCGCCGTCCAGGCGCTGCTCGACGGGTCGCTCGCCCACAACGACCCCGCCTACGTGGCCGCCCACCACGCCCACGAGGGAGGCTGCTGCCACTAGCCGCGCGGCCGTTCTGCCCGGGGCTTCGCCGTCGCCTCCGGCGGCCGCCATCGGCGCTACACAAACGCGCGCGGGCGGTTCGCCGCGCCCCCGGCGGGGTAAAAGCGTCGCAACAAGCAGAGCGAACCGCCGCCGGGAAGCCCGATGCCCCCTGCGGGGTCGCCCGCACGAGCCTCACGCCGAACACGAAAGGACCCCACGATGAGCAACCCCATCAACGTCACCGAAAGCACGTTCGCATCCGAGGTCGAGCAGTCCGCCACCCCCGTCCTCGTCGACTTCTGGGCGTCCTGGTGCGGCCCGTGCCGCGCGATGAGCCCCATCGTCGACCAGGTCGCCGACGAGAAGGCCGGCAAGCTCAAGGTCTGCAAGGTCAACGTCGACGACGAGCAGGGCCTGGCCATGCGCTTCCACGTCATGTCGATCCCGACGCTGATCCTGTTCAAGGACGGCCAGGCGGTCGAGACGATGGTGGGGTCGCGCGCCAAGGCAGACCTGCTCTCCGCCATCGAGCCCCACCTAGGCTAAGGGCAGGCGCCGCGCCCGCCGCGGCGGCAGAGGACGATTCGCTCCACGCATGTCCCGTCCCCCGTTCACACGAGGGGCGGGACATTTCATACGCGCGGCGCCCCTGCGGCGGCGCCCTGATGTATCCTCGTGCTCGAAGCACCAGTCGGATCTCACGGGCACGCCACGCTCCGCCGACGCGGGCGCGGCCCCACAAACGCGAAGGGCTGCACAGATATGGCAAGCGACCTCGTCCGCTTCAGCATCGCCATCCCCGAAGGGCTGCTCAACGAGTTCGATGAGTATGCCTCCCACCGCGGACTCCTCGTCAACCGCTCGGAGGCGATTCGTGACCTGATTCGCGACGCCCTGGTCCGCGACGAGCTCAAGAACCCGCTGACCGACGTCGTTGGCTCGATCACGCTGGTCTACGATCACCACGTGCACGACCTCACGCGCAAGATCGACGAGGTCCAGCACAGCTACCCCGGCATCGTGATCTCCTCGATGCACGTCCACCTCGACCACCACAACTGCCTCGAGGTCATCGCCGTGCACGGCCCCTCGCTCAAGGTGCAGGAGCTCTCCAACATGCTGATCGGCATCAAGGGCATCGTGTACGGCAAGCTCACCACCGTCGCCTCGCAGAGCGCGCTCAGCAAGGCCGACGCCGCGCAGGGGCACCGCCACGGCAGCGGCGACGAGACGGCGGGCGCGGGCGCGCCCGAGGCATCCGACGCCCGTCACGAAGGAGGTCCCGGCCATGACATCGACCAGCGCTAGCGACGGCATCGCGCCGCGGGCGCGCCGCGGCTCGACCGCCCCCCCCGGCGCGGGGGGCCCCCCCCGCC
>CAIFEU010000077.1:8265-12706 GCA_903789505.1 uncultured Coriobacteriales bacterium | reverse complement strand
GCAGTAGTGGAGGGTCACGCATTTCATGACGCAGGAGCAGCTCGACAGCCCGCTTCAGGCGGGCGCGCCGCGGCAGGCGGCTCGGGAGGGGCGTGGGGACGCGCCGGAGACGGGCGCGCCCGAGGCGGCGGCGGGCGGTGACGGGTATCGCCCGCCCTACCCACTGTTCATCTGCCTGGACGGCCAGCCGGTGACGGTGGTCGGCGCGGGCAGGGTCGCCCAGCGCAAGGTGGAGACGCTCCTGCTCCACGGCGCCGTCGTCACGGTCGTCGCCCCGCAGGCCACGCGGGAACTGCAGGAGCTCTCCGAGCGCGGCGCGATAGCGTGGGAGCGCCGCGAGTACCGCGACGGTGACTTGGCGGGCGCACTGCTTGCGTTCGGGGCGACGAGCGACCGCGCCGTCAACGAGCGCGTGTACGAGGAGGCGTGCCGGCGAACGATGCTCGTCAACGTCGTCGACGTCCCCGACCTGTGCAACGCAATCGTGCCCTCGGTCATGCGCAGGGGCAGGCTCCAGGTCGCCGTCTCCACCGACGGCGCCTCCCCCGAGACGGCGAAGTCCATCCGCCATGACCTCGAGGACAGGTTCGAGCCCTGGTGGGAGACGTACATGGACTCGCTCGCCGCCATGCGCGCCGAGATCAAGCGGCGCGTGGACGGGCCCGCGAGCCGCAGGGCGCCGCTGTACCGCGCCGTCCTGTCCGACGGGCTCGTCGCCGAACAGGCGCGCGGGGGGCAGGTCGTCGACGTCGACCGGACGTTCGAGCGCGTCGTGGAGCCCCTGCTACGGCAGGAGCGGGAGGGGCTGGCGTAGCGGGCGCGGGGAGGCGCTTCGCGGCAGGCCGGGGAGAGGACGAGGGAGAGGCGGTACGATGAGCCTGGTAACGATGGGCGCCAGCTTCAAGAGCGCCCCGATTCGGGTGCGCGAGAGAATCGCGGTCCCGGCGGAGGAGGTCCCGGACGCGCTGGGGCGGCTCCTGGGCTACCCGGGGGTGAACGAGGCGCTGGTGCTGTCGACCTGCAACCGTATCGAGGCGTACGTCGACGCCAAGACCGACCGGCTGGGCGCCGACGCCCTGCGCGCCTTCTTCTCCGAGCGCTGCGGGCAGGCCTTTGACCCGTCGTACTTCTACGTCCATCGCGGGATGGACACGGTACAGCACGTCCACCGCGTGGTCTGCTCGCTCGACTCCCAGCTGCTCGGCGAGGCCCAGATTCTGGGACAGATGCGCGAGGCGTACCGAGCGGCGAGCGAGTGCAACGCGACCGGCGAGATCCTCACCCACCTGTTCAAGAATGCCCTGCACCTGGGCAAGCGAGTCCGCTCCGAGACGGCGATCGGGTCGGACTCCGTCTCGCTTTCGACCACCGCGTTCAAGGTCGCCAAGGACGCCTTCCCCGACATCGCCCAGCGCCGCGCGATGATCGTCGGGACCGGCGAGATGGCGGCGCTGTGCGCGACCTACCTCGTCGACGCGGGAGTCTCCGACATCCTCGTCACCAGCAGGACGCCCGAGCACGCCCGCGACTTCGCGCGGTGCTACGGGGCCCGCGCGGTGCCCGTGGAGGACCTCCACGGGCAGGCGGCGACCTGCGACGTCGTCTTCACGATGACGTCCTCCCCCAGCCCCGTCCTACACGCCGACCCGCTCGAGCGCGAGCGCAGGCGCGCGGGCAGCGAGGGGCGAGCGCTGGTAATCGTCGACGAGGCGGTCCCGCGCGACGTCGAGCAGGCCGTCGGCGAGCTGCCCGGGGTCAGCCTGTACAACCTCGAGTCCCTCACCTCGATCGTGGACGAGGGCATGGCGCAGCGCATGGGCGCCGTCGGCGAGGTGGAGCGCATGGTCGCCGAGGCGGACGAGGAGTTCTTCACCTGGATGCAGCAGCGGCTCGTCACCCCGACGATTCGGGACATCCACGCCAAGTGCGCCGCGATCGTCGACGCCGAGCTGGCGCATGCGCAGCGCTCGCTCGCCCACGACCTGGGGCGGGAGCTGACCGACGATGAGGCGGCGATTCTTCGCACCTACGGCAACGCCGTCGCCAACAAGATTCTCCACGGGCCCACCGCGCGCCTGCGCAAGGAGTCGGGAACCGCGGACTCCTACTACTACACGGGCGCTGCCCGCTACCTGTTCGGACTCGACTCCTTCCCCGTGGGGTCGGGCATTCACCACGGTCACGAGTGCGTCGGCGTCGACAACTGTCCGGTGGGCGGCTGCAGCGCGGGGCGCGCCGGGCGGAACGGCAAGCTCCCCTGCGCGCAGGCGGTCGCTGCGCGGGACCGGGGCGCGTGCCGGACGACGTCGCGGGACGAAGCGGAGGTTCGATCTTAAGTGAAGGCTGAAGGTAGGAGAATCGTCATCGGCACCAGGGGCAGCTCCCTGGCGCTGTGGCAGGCGCACGCGGTCGAGGCCGCCCTGCTCGGGGCCTTCCCCGGGCTCGAGGTCCGCATAGAGGTCATCAGGACGACCGGCGACCGCAATTTGGCGACGCCCCTCGACCGCATCGGCGACAGGGGGCTGTTCACCAAGGAGCTCGAGGGCGCGCTGGTCGCCGGTGACGTCGACGTGTGCGTCCACTCGATGAAGGACGTGCAGAGCCAGCTCGCCGGGGGGTGCGCGATCGTCGGGACGCTGCCGCGCGCGGACGTCCGCGACGCGCTGGTGTGCGGCCCGCGCATCGCCGGGGCGACCCGCCTGGAGGACCTCCCGGCAGGCACGCGCCTGGCGACCGGCTCGCTGCGGCGCGTCGCCCAGCTCAGGGCGCAGTTCCCCGCCGTCGTCCCGACGCCCGTGCGCGGCAACGTCGAAACGCGCGTGCGCAAGGCCCTCGGCGAGGACTTCGAGGGCGCGATCCTGGCGTGCGCCGGCCTCGAGCGCCTCGGGATGGAGCGGCACATCGCCGCGCGCCTCGAACCCTCCGTCATGATTCCCGCGGTCGGCCAAGGCGCAATCGGCATCGAGGCGCGCGAGGGCGACGAGGCGACGGTCGACCTGGTGCGCGCGATCAGCGACGACGCCACCTATCGGTGCGTGCGCGGCGAGCGCAGGGTCCTCGCCGCCCTCAACGGCAGCTGCCGCGTGCCCATGGGCGCATACGCCCGCCTCGGCGAGGGCGCGGGCGGGGAAGCGCGCCTGCTGTTCGACGCGTTCGTCTCCACGACCGACGGCACCAGGCAGGCGCGCTCCCACCTCGAGCTGCCGCAGGAAACTGACCCCTTCGACGCGGCGGGCGAGGCGCTCGACGAGCTCCTCTCGCAGGGCGCGCGCGCGATTCGCGACTCAATCGAGACCACGGAGGTGCAGCGATGAGCGAGGGCAGCGTCGGACGCGTCCGCGTGTACCTCATAGGGAGCGGCCCGGGCGACCCGGGGCTCATGACCGTGCGCGGCATGGAGCTGCTCGGGCGGGCGGACGTCGTCGTGCACGACTACCTGGCCAACCCCGCCCTGCTCGCGCAGGCGTCCCGGTCCGCGGAGCGCGTGTACGTCGGCAAGAAGGGCTTCTCGCGGCACGTCACCCAGGACCAGATCAACGCCCTGCTCGTCGAGAAGGCCCGCGAGCTGTCGGCGAGGCTGGCGGGCGACCCCGACCCCGACAGGGTCGGCGTGATCGTTCGGCTCAAGGGGGGCGACCCGTTCGTCTTCGGCCGCGGGGGCGAGGAGGCACTGGCGCTGCGCGAGGCAGGCGTCGACTTCGAGGTGGTCCCGGGCGTCACCAGCGGCATCGCCGCCCCCGCCTACGCGGGGATACCCGTCACCCAGCGCGGCGTCGCCTCCTCGGTGACCTTCGTCACCGGCAACGAGGACCCGACCAAGGACGAGTCCGCCGTGGCGTGGGAGGCGCTCGCCGACCTGGCGGGCAAGGGTGCCACCCTGTGCTTCTACATGGGCATGCGCAACCTGGGGCAGATCTGCCGCCAGCTGACGGGACGCGGCGTGGACGGGTCGACCCCGGTGGCGCTGGTGCGCTGGGGGACGACCCCGGGCCAGCGCACGCTCGTCACGACGCTTTCCGACGCTGTGGACGACGCGACCCGTGCGGGGATGCAGGCGCCCGTCATGATCGTCGTGGGGCCCGTCGTTGGGCTGCGGCAGCGCCTCGGCAGCTGGTTCGAGCGTCGCCCCCTGCTGGGCAGGCGCGTCGTCGTGACGCGCTCGCGCACCCAGGCCAGCGAGCTCTCGAGCCGCCTGCGCGAGCTGGGCGCCGAGGTGCTCGAGTTCCCGACGATCGAGCAGGTCGAACCGCAAAGCTACGAGGGGCTCGACGCCGCGCTGGGCAGTCTCGACGCCTACGACTGGGTCGTGTTCACGAGCGCCAACGGCGTGGCGCCGTTCTTCGACCGGCTGGCGGCGGGCGTCGAAGGGCGCCCCCCCGCCCCCCGGGGGCGGGGGGGCAGGCGCCGGGGGGGGGGGGGGGCCCCCCCCCCCCCCGCGCGG
>CAIFEU010000077.1:0-8255 GCA_903789505.1 uncultured Coriobacteriales bacterium | reverse complement strand
CGGGGGGCTGGCTCCCCCCCTCGGTGGGGGGGGGGTGCCCGCGCCCCTCGGGGGGGGGGCCGTTCTGCGCCGGGGGGGGGGGGGGGGGCGAGGGGCCCCCGCGCGACGCGCGGGCGCTGGGGACATGCCGCGTGGCGGCGATCGGGCCCGCGACCGCGCAGGCGCTGCGCTCCCACGGGATAGAGCCGGACGTCGTCCCCGACCGCTACGTCGCCGAGGCGGTGTTCGAGCGGCTCAGCGCCGCGGGCGACCTGCGAGGGGCGCGCGTGCTGATTCCGCGCGCCCAGGTGGCCCGCGAGACGCTGCCTGAGATGCTGCGCGCCGCGGGCGCCTCGGTCGACGTCGTCACGGCGTACCGGACGCAGGTTCCCGCCGACGCTGGTGCCCGGGCGGGAAGGCTGGCGGAGATGCTCGAGGCGCGCGAGGTGGACGCCGTCACGTTCACCTCGTCGTCGACCGCGCGCAACCTCGCCTCCATCCTCGGGGGCGGCACGGCGACGCCCCCCGGGCAGGGGCAATCCCCCACGGAGGTGGCGCGCCTGCTCGCTCGCAGCGGGGCAAGGCTGTTCTCGATCGGGCCCGTCACCAGCAAGACCCTGCTCGACCTGGGGATGCCGAGCCCGGTTGAGGCGAGGACCTACACGATTCCCGGCCTCGTCGACGCGATCGTCGGCGAGTTCAGTCGCGACCGGGCGACCCGATAGGGACGGGCGCCACCGCCGCTGACGCGCCGTCCGTGCGTGCCGCGGCGCCCGGGCGACGGAAGGCACACCAACGAGGGAGAGGAACCCAACGTCATGATCGGAATCTCCAAGCTGTACTGCGGGGCGGTCGAACCCGCGGACGTGCTGCGCTACAACAGGGAGTCCAAGCGCCTCCCCAGCGGGCTGCTGCAGTTCTCTCGCGACAAGAAGCCCGTCGTCGTGTGGAACTGCACGCGCACCTGCAACCTTAAGTGCGAGCACTGCTACGCCCAGTCCGACGCCAGGCGCTACGACCAGCTCTCCACTGAGCAGGCCAAGGCGATGATCGACGACCTCGCGGCGTTCGGCGCGCCGGTGCTTCTGTTCTCGGGCGGCGAGCCCTGCGTGAGGCCCGACCTGGTCGAGCTGATCTCCTACGCCAAGTCGGCAGGGATGCGCGTCGTGATCTCCACCAACGGGACGCTGATCACCCCCGAGCTGGCGCGCGAGTTCGCGAAGGTCGGCCTCTCCTACGTCGGCGTCTCGTTCGACGGCGACCCCGCCACCCACGACCGGTTCCGCGGCGTGCCCGGGGCATTCGACGCGGCGCTGCGCGGCCTGCACAACGCCCAGGACGCCGGGATCAAGGTGGGGCTGCGCTTCACGATCAACAAGCACAACTGGCGCGAGATCGATGACATCTTCGACCTGATGCAGGCCGAGGGCATCAACCGCGCCTGCTTCTACCACCTGGTCTACTCCGGGCGCGGGTCCGCGATGATCGACGAGGACCTGACGCACGAGCAGACGCGCGCCGCCGTCCGCCTGATCATGGACCGCACCAAGCAGTGGTTCGACGAGGGCGGCCACCCCGAGATCCTGACGGTGGACAACCACGCGGACGGCGTCTTCGTCTACGAGGAGCTGCTGCGCGAGGACCCGGAGCGCGCCGCCGCCGTCTACGAGCTGCTGCAGATGAACCAGGGCAACTCCTCCGGCAACGGCATCGGGTGCGTCAGCTGGGACGGCGAGGTCTACGCCGACCAGTTCTGGCGGCACTTCTCGCTCGGGAACGTCACGCAGCGGCCGTTCTCCGAGATCTGGACCGACACGAGCCGCACCACGCCCGCGTCCGAGCTGATGTTCCGCCTCAAGGACAAGCGCCCCTTCGTCACCGGCCGCTGCGCGCGCTGCAAGTGGCTCGACATCTGCGGGGGCAACTTCCGCGTGCGGGCGGAGGCGGCGACCGGAGACCTCTGGGCGCCTGACCCAGCCTGCTACCTCACCGACGAGGAGATCGGCCTGACCGACACCCCGGAGCGGCGCGCGGCTGACCTCGCCGCAGACCTGGTGGAGCCACCGGCGCAAGGCCCGGACGCCGCCGCATCCGCGCGCTAGGGCGCAGGCGCCCCGACTCCCAGCCGCGTCCGCAAGGGAGCCAAGAACACACCATACCTAAGGAGAGACCGCCCATGTCACTCGCAAGCCTCTGCAGCTTCCCCACCTACCGCCCGCGCCGCATGCGCGCGAGCGAGACCCTGCGCTCGTTCATCCGCGAGACCACGCTGAGCGCGGCCGACTTCATCTACCCGCTGTTCGTCGTCCCCGGCTCGGGCGTGCGCGAGGCGGTCCCCAGCATGCCCGGCGTGTATCGCGTCTCGGTCGACATGCTCGACCCCGAGGTCGACGAGCTCGAGCGGTGTGGCATCCCCGCTGTGCTGCTGTTCGGGGTCCCCGCGCACAAGGACGAGGTCGGCAGCGAGGCGTGGGACGAGCACGGCTCGGTCCAGAACGCCATCCGCCGCATCCGGCAGCACAACCCCGGCATGCTCGTCATCACCGACGTGTGCATGTGCGAGTACACGAGCCACGGGCACTGCGGCAAGCTCGACGAAGCCGGCAACGTCATGAACGACGCGACGCTGGAGCTGCTGTGCAACGAGGCGGTGAGCCACGCCCGCGCCGGCGCCCAGATGGTCGCCCCGTCCGACATGATGGACGGCAGGGTCGGCGCCATCCGCAGGGCGCTCGACGAGGCGGGCTTCGACAACGTCCCGATCATGAGCTACTCGACCAAGTACGCCAGCGGCTACTACGGCCCCTTCCGCGACGCCGCCGACTCCACCCCCTCCTTCGGCGACCGGCGCGGCTACCAGATGGACCCCGCCAACGCGCAGGAGGGCGTCCGCGAGGCGCAGCTGGACATCTCCGAGGGCGCCGACATGGTGATGGTCAAGCCCGCGCTGCCCTACCTCGACGTCCTGTACCGCGTGAAGCACGAGCTGGGCTTCCCCACGGTGGCCTACAACGTCTCGGGAGAGTACGCGATGGTGAAGGCGGCCGCCGCCAACGGCTGGATCGACGAGCGCCGCGTCGTCCTCGAGACCCTGACGTCCATCAAGCGCGCTGGCGCGGACATGATCATCACCTATCACGCCAAGGACGCCGCCCGCTGGCTCGCGGAGGAGAGGTAGATGAGCGGGACCGACGCCTCCCCCGCCGCGCCCCAGCCCGGCTGCCCCCTGGGGGCCGGCGCCCGCGCCGCGGCATCGTCCGCACATCCTGCGGGGATGCCCCGCCACCCCGGGATGTCCCCCACCGCCTCGACCGGGGCGCCCGGGCGGCGCTCGGTGCGCCCCGGGGCCGGCCCCGCCGCGCAGGCATACGAGGCGCGCACCGGCATCAAGGCGCCGCGCATCATCGCCTGGGAGATCACCCGCCGCTGCAACCTGGTGTGCGCGCACTGCCGCGCCTCCGCGCTGTGCGAGGCGTATCCCAGCGAGCTCACGCTGGAGGAGTGCAAGGCCGTCATCGACGACATAGCCTCGATCACCGACCCCATCCTGATCGTGACCGGCGGCGAGCCGCTGATGCGGCCGGACATCTGGGACATCATCGACTACGCGACCGAGCGCGGCCTGCACCCGGTCGTGGGCACCAACGGGACCCTGATCACCGACGACGTCGCGCAGCAGCTCCATGACCACGGCATCCCGCGCATCTCGGTGTCGCTGGACTTCCCCGACCCCGCTGGCCAGGACGCGTTCCGCGGCAGGGCGGGGGCGTTCGAGCAGACCGTCGAGGGCATTCGCCGCGCGCGCGAGCACGGAGTCGAGGTGCAGGTCAACACCACGGTGACCAAGCTCAACCGCGACAAGCTCGATCAGCTCCACGACTTGGCGGACGAACTGGGCGCCGTTGCGTTCCACCCGTTCCTGCTCGTGCCCACCGGGCGCGGCGAGAACCTGGTCAACGTGGAGCTCACGCCGCAGGAGTACGAGGAGGTCATGCACTGGGCGTACCGGCGCCAGCAGACCTCCCCGATGCACTTCAAGCCCACGGACGCCCCGATGTACTACCGCGTGATCCGCCAGGACGCCGCGGCAGAGGGGCCCACAGTGTCGCCGGAGCCCTACGGCATGGAGGCGATGACGCGCGGCTGCCTGGGCGGCATCACGTTCTGCTTCATCGGCCACACCGGCGAGGTCCAGCCGTGCGGGTACTTCGACATGAACCTGGGCAACGTCAAGGAGACGCCGTTCTCGCAGATCTGGACCGACTCCCCCGTCTTCGATGACCTGCGTCACTACGACCGCCTCAAGGGCAAGTGCGGCGCGTGCGAGTTCAAGGGCGTCTGCGGGGGCTGCCGTGCCCGTGCCCTGTCGATGACCGGCGACTACCTGCAGAGCGAGCCCTACTGCGCGTACATTCCCAAGCCCTGGGCGCGCGAGCGGGTCCTCGACGAGATTCAGGGCGCCTTCCCCCTGGCGTCGCGACCCCTCGACGCGCTCGCCGAGCGCCTCGGGCTCGGCGTCGACGACGTCCGCGGCGCGCTGGAGGCGCTGCGCACGCAGGGAATCGTCCGTCGCGTGGGCGGGTCCTTCTCGGCCGACGGTCTGGGGTATGTCTCCACGCTGTGCGCGATGGCAGTGCCCGAGCCCGACCTGGACCGCGTCGCCGGCATCGTGAGCGAGTTCCCCCAGGTCACGCATAACTACGGCAGGACCGACCGCTATAATCTGTGGTTCACGCTGATTGCCCGCGACCGCGACGAGATCGGGCGCGTCCTGGCGCGGATCTCCGAACTCACCGGCGTCGACGACATCCTCGACCTCCCTGCCACCAGGCTCTACAAGATTCGCGTCGACTTCAGCTCCTCCGCCCGCGCCTCAGGCGGCGAAGGCGCCCCCGCAGCGCCGTCCCCCGCCTACGCCCGCGCCGACGGGGACGCCCGCCCGTTCGACCCCGACGACGCCTTCGACGTAGAGCTGGTCCGCTGGGCACAGGGGGACGTGCTCTCCGGCGCCGCGGAGGGCACGGCAATCGACGAGCGCCCCTACGCGAGCGCCGCCCGCCTCATCTCGGGGCGCATCGGCAGGCAGGTCGACGAGGATGAGGTCATCGACCGTCTCGGAGACTTCCTGCGGCTGGGCGTCATGCGTCGCCTCGGCGCGATCGTGCGTCACCAGCGCATGGGCTACGAGGTCAACGCGATGACGGCATGGGACGTCCCCGACGGGCTGCTCGACGAGGCTGGGCGCGTACTGTCCGCCTGCCCGAGCGTCTCCCACTGCTACGCGCGGCCGCGGGCGGGAACCTGGCATGCCAACATGTACGGCATGGTGCACGCCCACACGGAGCAGGAGCTCGAGGGCATCGTCGCGCAGCTGCGGGCCGACCTGGCGCGCGCGGGCCTACCCGACGTGGAGCCTTCGGTCCTCGTCAGCACCAAGGAGTACAAGAAGACCTCGATGCGCTACTTTGAGTGACGCTGTCGGCGGGGGCGCTCCCCCCCGCCGTCGAGGCACGCGCGCACGCCGCGCCGACAACCGCCGGCAGACGGGCGCGCGGGTCACAGGACGCCCACGGGGCGCGATAACGAGACTCGAATCGAGGTATCCCCTTCATGCTCAACCACAGCGCATCGAAATCCGACTTCGCGCACGCGCGCACCGTCATGCCGGGCGGCGTGAACTCGCCCGTCCGCGCCTTCGCCAAGGTGGACTGCGACCCGGTCTTCTACGACCACGCGCGCGGCTGCCGCGTCTGGGACGTCGACGGCAACGAATACCGCGACTTCATCTGCAGCTGGGGCCCGATGATCTTCGGACACGGCGACCCCGACGTGATGGACGCCGTGCGCGCCCAGCTCGACCGCGGCGTCTCCTACGGCGCCCCCTGCGAGGCGGAGCTGCGGCTGGCTGACAAGATCTGCGAGGTCGTGCCCAACGTCGAGCAGGTGCGCATGGTCTCGAGCGGCACCGAGGCGACCATGACCGCCATCCGGCTCGCCCGCGGCTACACGCATCGCGACAAGCTCATCAAGTTCGCCGGGAACTACCACGGCCACTCGGACTCGCTGCTGGTCAGCGCTGGCTCCGGCGTGGCGACGCTGGGCATTCCAGGGACGCCGGGGGTGACCGCGGGCACCGCCGCCGACACGCTCGTCGCACGCTACAACGACGTCGACAGCGTCAGGCAGCTGATGCGCGCCAACCCCGGCGAGGTCGCTGCCGTCATCGTCGAGCCCGTCAGCGGGAACATGGGCGTCGTGCCGCCCGAGCCGGGCTTCCTTCAGGGTCTGCGCGAGGCATGCGACGAGTCCGGTGCGCTCCTGATCATGGACGAGGTCATCACCGGATTCCGCGTGGCTCTCGGCGGGGCGCAGCAGCTGTTCGGCGTGCGCGGCGACCTGGTGACGTTCGGCAAGATCATCGGCGCGGGCTTCCCGGTGGGCTGCATCGCCGGACCCGAGCGGATCATGGAGAGCCTCGCCCCCGACGGCCCGGTCTACCAGGCGGGGACGCTCTCGGGCAACCCCGTCGCGATGGAGGCGGGCCTGGCGCAGCTCACCAAGCTCTGCGAGCCCGGGGTCTACGACCGTCTGAACGCGTTGGGCGCACGCCTCGCCGACGAGCTCAGGGACGCGATTGCGCAGACCGGGGTGCACGCTACGGTAAACCAGTGCGGGTCGCTCGCCACAGTCTTCTTCACCGACCGCACGGTCCGCAGCTGGGACGACGCCGCGACCTGCGACACGAAGGCGTTCGCGCGATACTTCGACACGATGCTCGACGAGGGCTTCCTTATCGCGCCGAGCCAGTTCGAGGCGCTGTTCGTCAGCCTCGCCCACACCGACCAGGACATCGACGCGTTCGGCGCCGCCGCACGCAAGGCGCTCGAGGGGGTCGTAGCAAGCCGGGCAGACCGCTGAGCGCGCCCGTGGAACGCCATGCTTCGAGGTACCGCCCTCGACGGACGTCCTGTGCATTCTCTCGGCAATATGCCCTCCGCTCGCCTTCCGACGGCACGAAGCGCTGCGGTCTCGCGTAAGATATATCTTTGTCCCCATCGTCTAGCGGCCAAGGACGCCGGCCCCTCAGGCCGGAAACGGAGATTCGAATCCTTCTGGGGACACCATCTCGATCGCTTCGGGGCCGGTATCGCCACACGCGGTGCCGGCCCCGACTCATGACGCCGCGAGAGGCGCCCTCATCTGCCGGGGTGGCGGCAGAGGTGCCAGAACGCCACCGCCGACGCCGCGGCGACGTTGAGCGAGTCGACGCCGTTCGCCATCGGGATGCGCACAGTCAGGTCGCAGCCGCGTATCGTGTCATGGCGCAGGCCGTCCCCCTCCGTGCCGAACACCATGGCGAGCCGGTCGATAGCGTCGAGGCGCGGATCGTCGAGGCGCCAGGATTCGTCGGAGAGGGCGAAGGCCGCCGTCGTGAAGCCCAGGCCGTGCAGCTCGGCAAGACCCTCGGCGGGCCAGCGTGCCGCGCCAGCGCCTATGCGCGTCCAAGGGACCTGGAACACGGTCCCCATGCTGACGCGCACCGACCTGCGGTAGAGCGGGTCGCAGCAGGTGGGGGTCACGAGTATCGCGTCCACGTTAAGCGCGGCGGCGCTGCGGAAGATTGCGCCGACGTTGGTGTGGTCGACGATTCCCTCCAGGACGGCGACGCGACGCGCGCTCGCGAGCAGGCTGCCGACGGTCGGCAGCTGCGGGCGCCTGCACGCGCAGAGGGCGCCGCGCGTGAGCCTGAACCCGGTGAGCCGCTCCAGCTCGCTCTCCGGCGCGACGAAGACGGGGACCTCGTCAGGGACGCCGTATCGCCGCGCCGTCTCGACGGTCTGATCGACCCAGCGTGGGCTCACCAGAAACGAGACCGGCTCCATGCCCCCCGCCAACGCACGCTCAATCACCTTGAACGACTCGGCGATGAAGATGCCCTTCTCGGGCTCGAGGACGTTGCGCAGCTGCGCCTCGGTGAGGCGCGCGAACGCGTCCAGGCGCGGGTCTGATAGATCGGTGACGGTGACGACCGACAACTTCGCTTGCTCCTTCCCTGCATGACGCCCCTCGCGCGCACGCGTGCCGCCGAACTAACCTGGCGTGCGGGTCACGTCGCCACGCCGCTGGTCACGGTGAGGCAAAGGCCTCAAAACGAAGAGGAGCCGGGTCGCATGTCCGCCCCGGCGCCTCGGCTGGGCCCTGAATAGCGCCCCGCCCGCGGCCCCGAACCTTGGCATCGGCGCCGGCGCGCGACTCGGCGGGGGGGTGGGCCGTGT
>CAIFEU010000076.1:8606-12778 GCA_903789505.1 uncultured Coriobacteriales bacterium | reverse complement strand
ACTCGGGGCACGTCCGCGAGGATCGTAATGTGGCACGACCTGCTGACCTGCACTGATGTGGGGGGTGCCGACGCCGTTCGCTTGTATGGCACTCCGGGAGGCGTCCCCAACCCCCGTCTCCAGCCAAAATCCGGCATCTTGCCGGCAGGATCTCGCGTGCCCCGTCTCCTTCGCCTGCCGCAAGCCCCCTCGCGTGCTCGTTCCACGTCACCCCGTTATCCTCTCACCTTCCGTTGGCGACCAACCGGGACACCCGCCTTGACACGAGCAAAAAGTGATATCACAATGATATTCAGATGAGACCAATGCCAGCGGGATGCACGCTCGGTTGGTTTGACGCCAGCGACGGGACGCCCCCCACGGCGTCACGCGCGCATGCTGGCGAGGGCGGGAACGGATGCGGACGGAAGGCGGGCACTGGCCCGGGGCGCCGCCAGGGGAGGCCCCGGGCGCATTGCATGGGGCCCATGACGGAAAGGGGAGCGAAATGAGCGTCGAGAAGCAGGTCAAGTCCGCCAGCGGGTGGGGACCACTCTTCGCGTGCCTGGCGGGGATTGCCGCGATGGTGGCCCTGCTCGTGACGTCGATCGTGTCGCTGGCCCAGGCCGACGGCGCGGGGATGCCCGAGCCCGTCTTTGCGGTGGTCGGGCTCGTCGCGGCGGCAGTGCTCCTCATCGTCCTCTTCATCCTGCTCGGGGGCCTGTTCACGCTGCAGCCCGGCCAGCGGCGCGTGTGCGTGCTGTTCGGCAAGTACGTGGGCACGGTGTGCGACGAGGGGCTGCGCTGGGCGAACCCGTTCTACGCCCATACGCTGGGGACCACGGAGGAGCAGGAGGCCGAAGGGGAGACCGCGGGGGCGAAGCACGGGAGCAAGTCGCGCGCGGTGCTGAGCAAGGTGTCGGTCCGCGCGCGCACGCTCAACAGCGACCACCTCAAGGTGAACGACAAGAACGGCAACCCCATCGAGATTGCCAGCGTCGTGGTGTGGCGCGTGTCCGACACCGCAAAGGCTGTGTTCGACGTCGACGACTACGTGCAGTTCGTCCAGATGCAGGCCGAGACCGCGCTGCGCCACGTCGCGAGCGAGTACGCCTACGACCACATGGACGACGAGGACGGCAAGCCCGAGGACGCGCACGAGATCACGCTGCGCTCCAACGTCGAGGAGGTCTCCGCTGCGCTGCGCAGGGAGCTCGGCCAGCGCCTGACGCCCGCCGGCATCGACGTGGAGGACGCGCGCCTGACGCACCTGGCGTACGCTCCCGAGATCGCCCAGGCGATGCTGCGCCGCCAGCAGGCCGAGGCGGTCATCTCCGCACGCCGCAAGATCGTGGAGGGCGCCGTCTCGATGGTGAACATGGCCGTGCGCGACCTCGCGGACAGCGGGACGATCGACCTGGACGACGAGCGCAAGGCCGTCATGGCGTCCAACCTGATGGTCGTGCTGTGCGGCGACAGCGAGGCCCAGCCGGTCGTGAACGCCGGCTCGCTGTACTAGCGAACCGCGGCGAACGAGACCATGGCTCGCAAGCAGTATCCCCTGCGCATAGACCCCGCCATATGGGAGGCGGTGGAGCGCTGGGCCGCCGACGAGATGCGCAGCTCCAACGGGCAGGTGGAGTGGATCATCCGCGACGCCCTGCGCCGCGCCGGCCGCCGGCCGGAGTCCGCCGCGCCGGCGAGGTCCAACCGGCGCGCGGGCTCCACTTCGCCGGGCGCGGGCGATGCGTCCGCCGCAGGGGAGGGCCCGTCCTCGGGCGACTCGTCGTCCGACGGGCGGGAGGACCCCGGCAGCGCGCCCGTCGCCGAAGGCGCAGGTGGCGAAACGGGTCTATAGCACGTGCCGGGCCATCCGCGCAATGCGGGCGACCTGTGCTCGCCGCGCAACTGCCTCCTGCTTGACGCGTCCCGTGAACGCGGCGTTTCCGGACCGTGACGGGCCGGCGTCCATTCGGCGCGGACGCGTCGCGTCGCGCGTCGTCGCAGCGCGCCCGGAGCCTCGCTCCATGATCAATCGCCCCGTCCCGATCGGTCGGTGCGATTGATTGGGGCGGCAATGGCTTCCCGTCACGCCGCCTCCACACGACATTGCTGCCTCTACCTGGTGATTCACGAACGCGAACGCCGCTCGACACCTCCATTTTCACTTTGGGAAACCGAGCCGTAATCCCATTGGCACGGTCGTGCAACGCAGGTGAGCAACCATGTGTCCGTCCAAAATTCAACGCGGCGCCCCCGCATGTGCACGACGGTGGGGGTGCTGCCGCGCGACCGGGCGAGGCGCTCAATCGCGTGCGCGTCTCGAGGCGGCGAGGACGCCGCGGCGGCGCGGTGGTTACGGGAAGAGAGGAGTGGCGAGCTTTGGACACCGGAGATACTGGCTTCATGATCATCTGCGCGGTTCTCGTGCTGCTGATGACGCCGGGGCTGGGGCTGTTCTACGGAGGCCTCGGGCGCCGGAAGAACGTCGTGAACAACATCATGGCGTCGATGTTCATGATCGCGGTCGGGACGATCCTGTGGGTGCTGGTGGGCTTCTCGCTCACGTTCGGCGAGGACCACGGCGGCGTGATCGGCAGCCTCGAGTACGTGATGTTCACCGGCGTCGACGTGGCGCCCGGCGACAACGCGCCCACGATTCCGTTCGTGATCTACGCGATGTTCCAGATGATGTTCGCCATCCTGACCCCGGCGCTGCTCACCGGCGCCATCGCGGGCCGCATGAACTTCAAGGCGCTGTTCCTGTTCGCAATCGGCTGGTCGCTGATCGTGTACTACCCGATCGCTCACATGGTCTGGGGCGGCGGCTTCCTGGCCAGCATCGGGTCAATCGACTTCGCGGGCGGTAACGTCGTACACATCTCCAGCGGCATCTCGGGCCTGGTACTGTGCACGATGCTCGGCAAGCGCCTGGGCTACGACCAGGTCAGCTATCGCGTCCACAACATCCCGATGGTCGCCCTGGGCGCCACGATGCTGCTGGTGGGCTGGTTCGGCTTCAACGCCGGCAGCGCCTGCGCGGCAAATGGCCTCGCGGCCCACGCCTTCGCGACCACGGCCGTCGCCGCTGCCGCCGCGGAGCTCATGTGGATGATCCTGGACATGGTCACCAACAAGAAGCCGACGCTGGTCGGCGCCTGCACCGGCATCGTCGCCGGCCTGGTCGCCATCACCCCCGGCTGCGGGTACGTCCCGCTGTGGGCCGCCCTCATCATCGGCCTTACCGCGAGCCCCATCTGCTACTGGGCCATCTCGTTCCTCAAGCGCAAGCTCGGCTATGACGACGCGCTCGACGCGTTCGGCTGCCACGGCATCGGCGGCATCTGGGGCGGCATCTGCACCGGCCTGTTCGCGAGCCAGGCGGTCAACCCCTCGATCATGTGCAACGGCCTGGTCTTCGGCGACGTCGCCCTGTTCGGCGTCCAGATCGTCGCGATTCTCGTCTCGATCGCGTGGGCAGGCATCGGCACGTTCATCATCGGCAAGCTCGTGAACCTCGTCGTCCCGCTGCGCGTCTCCGAGCGCGACGAGAAGGTCGGCCTCGACGTCACCCAGCACGGCGAGCGCGCGTATCCTTCGTTCAACGGGCTTGACGACTAGCGAAAGGCGGTGTGAGCCATGATCAAGATCGAGGCGATCGTCCGAGAGGAGAGGCTCGAGGACGTCAAGAGCGCCCTGCAGGCCATCGAGGTCCGCGGCATCACGGTCTCCCAGGTCATGGGGTGCGGGACGACGATGGGCTACGTCCAGCAGGTCCGCGGCCGCAAGGTCAACGTGAACCTGCTGCCCAAGGTCAAGTTCGAGATCGTCGTCTCGACCGAGGAGTGGGCCAACAAGACCATCAAGGCCATCGAGGAGGCGGCGCGGACCGGCCAGCCAGGCGATGGCAAGATCTTCTGCTACCCGATCGACCGCGCCGTGCGCATCCGCACCGGCGAGGAGGGCGTCGAGGCGATCCAGCCCCGCACCCCCGTGATCGAGGGCGAGGAGGGGTAGCGCCCCTCCGGGGGGGCGTGCCGTGCTGCTGCCCTCGGCCCCGCCCTGGCCTTGGCCCGGCGTCGTCTCCCGGCGACGGGCCAAGGCTCGAATCGGAATGCATGCGCCGCCCCGAGGACTGACCTTCGGGGTGGCGCCTTTCGTTTCGGATTCCGGGCGAGCCAGCCCCTCTTGGC
>CAIFEU010000076.1:4336-8596 GCA_903789505.1 uncultured Coriobacteriales bacterium | reverse complement strand
TATTTGGCCCTACTCGGCAGCGTCAACCAGGGTTCCCGCGGCGCGCGTGCCGTCCGTGGCGTTCGCAGTGCAGGCGGTCCCACTCGTCGCGGGCGCGGGCGTCTTGGCGGCGTCCGCCGGCTTGGGTGCCCCGCCCCTGCCCTCGCGATGCAGCACGACCAGGGCGCAGATGGTGGTCAGCGCTATCAGGACGAGCATCAGCAGCTGGCTGCGGTCGATGGCGTCGGCGGGGGCAGCGCCGGCAACCGCCAGCGAGATCACCGCGAGTCCGACGGCGCCGCCCACCTGGTGCGCGACGTTGACCACGCCCGAGGCGGCTCCGGAGTCCTCGGGGGCGGTGCCTGCGACGCCGGCGACCGTCAGCGGGCTCATGATCATGCCCTGGCCGACGCCGATCAGCAGCATAGGCAGCGCGACGCCAGGCAGGTAGCCGCCCTCGATTCCCACCAGCCAGCCCACCAGCAGCCCTGCTGCGTCGGCCAGGCATCCTGCGAGCAGGACGCGCGCGTTCGAGAAGCGGAAGGTCAACCTCGACACGAACAGCGATCCGACGAACTGCATGACCGTCAGCGGCAGGAAGCCGAGGGCGGAGAGCAGCGGGCTGAATCCGTACACCTGCTGCATGGCGGTCGGCATCATGAAGAAGTACGACATGCTCGCGCCCAGCATCAGGAAGCGCGCCGCGTATGCCGCAGAGCGGCCGGAGTCCGCGAACAGCGACAGAGGCGTCACGGGGTTGGACACGCGCGACTCGACCAGCACGAACCCGACCAGCGCCACCACCGTCACCACCGCCGCGAGGCCGCGCAGCACCGTTCCGTCGATGGCGTACACCAGCGCGCTGAACCCGAGCACCGACAGGACCGACCCCCACCAGTCCACGCTGGAGACACCACCGTCGACGCGGTTGGGGATGAGGCGCGCGGTCAGGACAATCAGCGCGACGCCCACGGGCACGTCGAGGAAGAAGCCGTAGCGCCACGACGCATAGCTGGCGATGATGCCTCCCACGACCATGCCGAGGCTGCTGCCGATGCCCGCCACCGCGCCGTACGCGGCGATGGCACGGGTGCGCGTCCTGCCCTCGTAGGTGTCGATGAGCAGCGCGAGCGTCGCCGGGGTGAGCAGCGCAGAGCCTATCCCCTGCAGCGCTCGCATCGCAATCAGCACGCCGGCGCTGGGTGCCAGGCCAACCAGCAGCGAGGCTATCGTGAAGACGACCAGCCCCGCGAGGAACAGCTTGCGCCGCCCCAGGATGTCGCCCAGGCGCCCGCCGAGCAACAGCAGCCCGCCGAAGGTCAGCGCGTAGGCGTTGCTGACCCACGCGACGCTGACGCTGTCCATTCCCAGCTCGCGCGAGATGGACAGGCTGCTGGTGAACACGATTGAGTTGTTGAGCAGGATGAGGAAGTAGGCGAGCAGCACGATCGGCAGCACGACTCCGAAGCCGCGCTTGCCGGTCTCACCTCTCGTCCCCCTCCCTGCGCTTGCGTTTCCTTTCGAAATCATCGTCTGAGACACTCTCGTTCCTTTCCGTCCGGCTCTTTCGTCCTGCACCCCACTGTGGGCCTCCGGCGGCGTCGTGTACAATGCCGTCCGATTATCCGAGCATGCGTTAAATGCATGCAATAGAACTATTTGGCACGAACGACGAAGCCTTAGCCCTGATGTACGGATTGGAAACAGACTTAATGCCATGCATTTAACGCATGATACTTAATGCGCTTTTGCATTGTACTTGCCGACTTGCCGCCCGTATCGTGAAGTCGTGTCAGATGCGGGGCCCCGGGGCGGGTGCGAGAGCCCCGGGGGCAGGCGAGGCGCCTGGGAGGAAGGCTCCCGGCGAGAAGCGAGAAGGAGGACGAGGACATGGCGGACGAGACGAACGGGTTCGGCTTCGTGTACGACGGCGCGATTCGAGGCAACGAGCCCGGCAAGGTCAACGTCAGGCAGGTCGAGTACGAGGTCGACGGCATCAGGGTGGCGGCGAACCTCTACCTGCCGGCGGGCTACGAGGAGACGGACCCGACCACGTATCCGGCGCTGACGGTTGCCCATCCCAACGGCGGCTGCAAGGAGCAGGTTGCGGGGCTGTACGCTCAGCGTCTCGCGGAGCGCGGCTTCGTTACGCTGGCCGCCGATGCGCGCTACCAGGGCGCCAGCGCGGGCGAGCCACGTCTTCGCGACTGGCCCGCCAACCGCGTGGGAGACGTCGACGGCATGGTCGACTACCTCTCCGGGCTGTCGAAGGTCGACGCCGCGCGCATCGGCTCCCTCGGAATCTGCGGGGGCGGCGGCTACACGCTGGCTGCGGCCCAGACCGACAGGCGCATCCGTGCGGTCGCGACCCTGTCGATGTTCAACTCCGGGCGCGTGCGTCGCAACGGCTTCCACGACGCCGACGTCCAGGGGATCGCGGGCAGGCTCGAGCGTGCGGCGAGGGCGCGCGCAGGCGAGCTTGCCGGTGACGTTGCCTACGAGGGCTTCCTGCCGCCGCATGACAGCGACGACGACCTGCGCGCCGCGATGGCGAAGCTGCCTGAGAACTCGCTGTATCGCGACGGCATCGAGTACTACGGTCTGACGTATCGCCACCCCAACGCTACGGGCAGCTACACGACTGAGTCGTTCATGCACCTGATGGCCTTCGACGTGGAGGACCGTATGGATTTGCTGTCCCAGCCGCTGCTGATGGTGGCCGGCGAGAAGGCGGACACGCTCTATATGACCCAGGACGCGTTCGCCAAGGCGACCGGCACCGACGACAAGGAGATCTACCTGATTCCGGGGGCGAGCCACATCAGGACCTACTGGGTCCCCGAGTACGTTGACGCCGCCGTGGACAAGATTGCCGCGTTCTTCGAGAGCAGGCTGGCGTAGGGGCGCACCGCGCCCGCCCCGGGCGCGGGGGCATGGGCGTGCCCTATGCACGACGAGCATGGGTCTCGCCTGGACGCGCATTGTACTTTCGCGACGAGGCGCTGCATATTCGAAATCGCGGCCGCACGCTCGCGACCGCACGCGCAGTCGCATCGGATGACGGCGTCGGATGAGAAGGAGAAATCATGGCAGAGAAGCAGACCGCGGGCAGGGACCGTCTGGGTGAGCTTGCCCCGACGTTCGCGCACCTCAATGATGACGTGCTGTTCGGCGAGGTGTGGTCCCGCGAGAAGGAGCTCTCGGCGCGCGACCGTTCGCTCGTGACGATTGCGGCGCTGTTCTCGGCGGGGCTCTATCCGCAGCTCAAGTCGCACCTTGAGCTAGGCAAGGCGCACGGTATCACCAAGCAGGAGGCGGTGGAGGTCGTGACGCAGCTCGCGTTCTACTGCGGCTGGCCCAAGGCCTGGAGCACCTTCCCGCTGATCGAGGAGGTCTGGGGGCAGGAGGAGTGAGCCCGAGGGTTCCGTAACCAGACCGCAACGCTCGTCTGCCATGATGCTCGCGTCGTCTGGCGGCGGGCCCCGCTGGGGCTTCCGCCGGAGGTTGGCGCGACGTGGCAGCACCTGCCAGGAGCGCCCGGATGTCCATTGCGACAGCCGGGCGCTCTTCTCATACGGACGTGGTACGTGCCGCTGGGGTGCCGACCGGCAAGGCGGACGACGGGACGGACGGAACGACCTTACGGGAGGTTCACCCCATGGGGACGGGCAAGGACGAGGGCGTCGAGGGGCGCCGAGACGTGTGCGAGGCGTCCGCAGGCCGGCTCGCCGCGGACGCCGGCTCAGGTGCGGGTGGTGCGGGGTACCTCGCGAGCGGATGCGGTGACGTCGGCGCCGCCGACACGGACGACTTCGACCTGTACGACCTCAAGGTCGAGGTCGTCGCAGGTGACAGGCCGTTCGTCTGCGGCCACCAGGTGGGCGACGCCTTCTACGTGCGCGGCGAGAACCTCGTGTTCGAGCGGGGGACCTCGTTCTCCATGTACGCACTGGCGGCAATCCTGCCGATGCTGCCCGCCAAGCAGCGCCCGCTGCAGCGTGCCGACTGGATGCTGTCCGACGAGTACATCGCCTGCCCCGACCCCAACTGTGGCGCGCGGTTCAGGATCACGCGCGTAGGCAGGCGCACGCTGAGCCATGGCCAGACGACGGTCGTGCCTATCGCGCGGGAGTAGAGGGATGGCGCCCCGGGAGGGGCGCGCGGCGCCGCGCGCGGCGCCTGCCCGCCGGCATGGGGGCGGGGGGGGGGGCGCGGCGCGGGAGGGGCAACGAGCGCGCGCCGCCGGGGGGGGCGAGAGGGGGGCGGCATCATGGCCAGGCC
>CAIFEU010000076.1:0-4326 GCA_903789505.1 uncultured Coriobacteriales bacterium | reverse complement strand
CGGGGGTTCCCGCCGCGCGGGGGCCGCCCGCCCCCCCGCCCCCCCCCCCCCCCGGCGGGGGGGCCCCCGCGGGGGGGGGGGGCGGGGGGCGGGGGGGGGGGGGCCCCGCGGCGCCGCGCGAGGCGCCTGCCCGCCGGAATGGGGACGGGCTGGGCGGCGAGGCGAGGAAGGGACAACGAGCGCGCGCCGACGGGGTGCGCGAGAGGGGAGAGGCATCATGGCAAGGCCCGAGCGCATCGAGCTCACCGACGGGTATGACATCGCGCGGATAGAGAACGGCACCTGGCAGCTCTCTGACGGGCACACGATTCACGGCAGCGTCGACCTGGCCGACGTGAACAAGGCGTTCCACGAGCTGGTCGCCCATGGGTTCACGACGTTCGACACCGGCGACATCTACAACGGCAGCGAGCAGGTCATCGGCGAGTTCGTGGCGCAGCTCAAGGCTGGGCGTGGCGCCGTCTCGGCCGACGACATCCAGATTCACACCAAGTACGTTCCCGACATGGACCAGCTCGCCCATGTGGACTTCGCCGCCACCGAGGCGATCGTCGACCGCAGCCTGAAGAGGCTCAACCGCGACACGCTCGACCTGGTCCAGTTCCACTGGTGGGACTACGACGTGCCTGGCTGCGTCGACGTCGCCGGCCACCTGGTGGACCTGCGCGAGAAGGGCAAGATCCGCAACATTGGCGTCACGAACTTCGACACCGACCACCTCGCGGAGCTCGTCGACGCGGGCATCCCCGTAGTGTCGATGCAGGCTCAGTACTCGATGCTCGACCGCCGCGTCGAGCGGCGCATGCAGCGCTACTGCCTCGATCACGACGTCAAGCTGCTGTGCTATGGCACGCTCGCCGGCGGCTTCCTGTCGCAGCGCTGGATGGGCAAGCCCCGTCCGACCGACCCCGAGACGCGCTCGCAGGTGAAGTACCTGCAGGTGATTGACGACTCCCTGGGCTGGGACGGCCTGCAGCAGCTGCTCGTCCTGCTCAAGGGCATCGCCGACGCTCACGGGGCGTCGGTCGCCAACGTCGCCACGCGCTACGTGCTCGCCCAGCCCGGCGTCGCCGCCGCGATCGTGGGCGTGCGCAACAGCCGCCACGTCGAGGACAACGCGCAGGTCTTCGACTTCGAACTGACCGAGGGGGAGGTCGCCCGCATCCGCGAGTTCATCGGGCGCTACCCCACGGTCGAGGGTGAGCCCTTCGAGCAGGAGCGCACGCCCGGCTCGAAGTATCGCAACATCATGCGGATGAACGAGAACGAGGCGTAGGACGGCGCGTCGCGCAGTGCGTGGCGCTGCCGCATGGCGACGGCGACGATGCCGGGGCGCGTGCGCGGCAGTACCGTGCGAGTGCGGCACCCACGCGACGATTCGCGCGATCACGCGCGGCGAGGCCGAGCCACGGCGAGGCGCACCCGCGGGCAGGCGAGAGACGTAGGGACGCGAGAACTCGCCCGACGCGCCGACGGGGGCGCCGGCAACCGGGCTCTGGCGAGAGACGGCGAGAGACGTAGGGACGCGAGAACCCACCCCAGGAAAGGAAGAGGGTCGCGATCATGACACAGAGTGAACGGCGTCAAACGGACGGCGACGGCGCAGCGGGCGGCGGTACGCCCCGGCTCGAGTTTCGGGGAGGCTGGGGGGTTGCCTTCGTCCCCGCGGCGATATTCCTGTTCTTCTGCGTGCTGTTCTTCATCGTGCTGCAGGCCTTCGAGATGTACGCCCTCGCGATGGGCGCCCTGCTCGGGCTGCTGATCGGCGCGGTGTTCGGGCGACCGGGGCAGTACGAGCGCTACTGGGACGCCGTGTACTCGGGCGCGCGGGAGTCGATTCAGATCCTGGTGCTGCTGCTGATGATCGGCATGTTCTCGCAGCTCGTGAAGGCGACGAACCTCTCGTCGGGCTTCGTGTGGCTGGCTGGCTCGCTCGGGGTGGGCGGCGGCGCGTTCACGGCGTTCGTGTTCTTCGCGGTGTGCGTCATCGCGATGGCCACGGGCTCGTCGCTGGGCACGATGTTCATCTGCTTCCCCATCTTCTTCCCTGCGGGGGCGGCGCTGGGCTGCGACCCCGCCGCCCTGGCCGGCGCGATCGTGAGCGGCGGGATCTTCGGCGACAACGTGGCGCCCATCTCCGACACCACGATCATCTCGGCGAGCACCCAGGCCTACACGCGCCGCGCCGGATACGCCGACGTGGGCGGCTGCGTCGCCACCAGGATGAAGTACGCGCTGGTCAGCGCCGGCGTCGCGCTCGTGCTGTACTACCTGCTCGGCGGCGCGGGCACGGGCGCAGCCGCCTCGGCCCAGGACGTCCTCGCGCAGGGGGCGAGCCCGCTGTCGCTGGTGATGCTCGTGCCGGTCGCGGTGATGCTGACCGTGGCGATTGCCACCCGCAGCCTGTACAAGGCGATCACCGTGGGCATCCTGCTGGGCTCCGTCACGGCGCTGGCGTTCGGGCTGATCGCCCCGTCGGACGTCGTCTCGGTCAGCGGCGGCGAGCCCACGGGTTTCCTGGTCGAGGGCGTCAGCGCGATGATGGCCACCGTGGTGCTGGTGATGTGCGTCTACGGCCTGATGGGCGTCCTGAGCGCCGCCGGCGCGCTCGACCGAATCGCCGACGCCATCCTCGGCAGCCGCATGGGCAGGAGCGCCCGCGGGGCGGAGGCGGCGATGCTTCTGGGCATCACGGCGACCACGCTGGTGTTCGGCGGCGTCACGAGCGCCTCGATGGCGACCTTCGGCAAGGTGCAGGACGAGATCGGGCGCAGGGCGGGCCTGCATCCCTACCGCCGGGCGAACCTGCTTGACTGCGGCGCCAACTCGCTTGCGGTGGCTGTCCCGTTCCTCTCGGTGTTCGTCCTGATCGGCTCCACGCTCACCGCGGGCTACGATGCGGTCGCGCAGGTGTCGCTGGTCGACGTGGGGCTGCACATGTTCTACAGCCTCGCGCTGTTCTGCGTGCTGTGGGTCTCGATCGCGACCGGCTGGGGCCGTGTCTACGAGGGGCAGGACGGCGCGCCGGTGAAGCGCCGCCCCGACCTGCGGCCCGAGGTGGAGCCCGCCCCCGCGCCTGACCGGGCGTAGGCGCGCGGGGTCGGGGGGACCGGCAGGAGCGCCGGTCGTGGCAATAAACCGGGATTGCGTATGCCCCCGCCGGCGCCTTCCCGCACCCTCCGAAGCATGAGATGTATTGCGAACTGCGGTGATACGAATGCTATTCATCGTATGCTCACTCCGGGACGCGCTTTGGACATCCGCAATCCCCCCTTTCTGACACAACTTGCGGTTTCGCCGGCAGAGAAGCGCGTTCGCCGGCTCACGCACCGCGGCAGACCTCACTCACCGCCCCGCCGGTGTCGCCCGTCCCGTCGCCCCGCCGGCTTCGTCCGTCCCGTCGCGCCCCGTAGCCCACGCTTCGTCTGTCGCGCACGCCGTCATCGAGGGGCCGATGTCGCAGGGTGCCTAACGGCGTTAGGCGATGTCGAATGTATGGTGTCGCACCCCAAATGGCTAACCCCATTAGCAAAATCCTGCCGAGCGCGTAGCATCGAATCGCAAACAGCGGTAGCGATTTGTGCGAGGGAGAGTGATGCTCGTGGAGCGGTGGGAGAGGGTCGCCGATGCCTCCGACCCGGCCGCAGTCTCGGGAGGCGGGACTCCGTGCTTGGAGGGCGAGGCTGCTGGCGCGGCGCCGCGCGGCGTCGCGGCGTGGGATGGCACGCGCGTTCGGGGCACATACGTTCAGGGCAATCGTGCCTCGGGCACCGCGGCAGGCATGTCTGCCGACGTGGCCGCATCAGACGAGGGGGTCCGGACGGACTGGAACGAGCTTGCCGAGGAGCTCATGCGCGCGTCGCGCAGCCTGCACCGGCATCGTGGGGGCGGGGCGGACGCCGCCGACATCGAGATGCGTGGTGAGATTAACGTCCTGCACGCGCTGTGGCATCAGGAGGGCCTGACGGCAGGCGAGCTCGCGCAGCGGTGCCGCGTGTCCAGCGCTCGTATGGCCAAGACGCTGAACCAGCTCGAGAGCCGCGGCGTCGTGGTGCGCGAGCGGTGCGCGACCGACCGGCGCCGCACCATCGTCCACCTGACCGAGGCGGGCTGCGACGAGCTCGTGCGGCGCTCCGAGGGAATCCGAGGCTACATCGCCAGCGTCCTTCGCGAGCTCGGTCCCGCGGACGCCCGCGAGCTCGTCCGGCTTGCGGGCCGCCTCTCTCAGGTGGTCGATGCGCATGCGTGCGAGTCCGCTGGTCTCGAGCGCGAGGCAGCCGGCGGCTGGCGTGGCGGACGGGCGGTCGACGACGACCGCCCCATCGC
>CAIFEU010000075.1 GCA_903789505.1 uncultured Coriobacteriales bacterium | reverse complement strand
GCCCATCCCCGTCGAGGCCCATGTGCGCGGCATCTACGGCCGCTTGCGCACGCGCAAGCATCTGACGTTCAGCGAGCTTGTGGCCGCCGACGCGCCCGCGCCCATCGTCGTGGTCACCTTCCTGGCCATACTCGAGCTCTACAAGCGCGGGATGGTGACGGTGCGCCAGGACGTGCCCTTCGGCGACATCGACGTCGACTACATCGAAGGCGCCGGCGAGCTGGTGCTCGCCGGCGACGACCAGGTCGAGAACCGCCACTTCGACCCCGGCGCGGATCGGCGCGCGTTCGTGGAGCTGGCGCGCGAGGCCGGTGGGGAGCCGTGCGCCCTCGCGGACGGCGCGCCCGCGGTCGGCGCCGACGAGGCGTATTCCGTCAAGTCCCTGTCGGGTGCCGACGAGGCGAGGATGGTGGCCGAGTTCGTCGACCGCGCGCTGAAGGACCCGCCCGCGCGCCGCGGCCCGGCTGGTCCCGCCGCAGGCGGCGGACATCCGGCGCCCGTTGTGTCCGGCGAGGCTACCTCCGCCGCGCGCGTCGGGGATGGCCGCGCATGGCCCGACGGCCCCGACGGCGCTGGTGACCCCGACTATCCCGAGTGCCCTGGCGGATTGGGAGACGCGAAGGGGGCCGAGGGGGCCGACGGCCTCGACGCGTCCGAGCTGTACCACGACGAGGTGTTCGTGATCGTGCCGGGCGTCCCCTGGGCCCGGGTGGTCGACGATGTACTGGACCGCGGGCGCATCCCCCACGAGGAGCAGCTCGACCGTCAGCAGATCGGTGGCGACCCCCGCCACGTGGCGACCGTGGGGGCGCTGCAGTCGTTCGCGCTGCTGTGTCTGGTCGCCGACGGTGGTGACGTCGCCGCCTGGCGCACGTGGATGGCGCTGGGCAGGCCGGACGTCTCCTGCGCCGCGTGGCAGGGGCTGCGCGCGTTCGCGCAAGCGCGCGGGGCCGGTGTCGTCGAGGCGCTGGGCGCCCTCGCGGACGAGGCGGGGGCGAGCGGGGCAGGCGAGCCGTTCCCGGGCGCCTCGCTGCTCGCCCGTCGATACTCCCAGGCGCAGGACCTCATCCGCCGCAACTCCCGGCGCGCCGGCCTCGCGCTCATCGAGGCGGTGAGCCCCGACGGGGACGCCGCGTTCGAGCGGCTCTGCGAGCCGATCCTGGCGCAGCGCGCCCCCGAGCTCGCGTGCCGGGTGAACCGCCGCGTGGTCGACCGCGGGTTCTCCGCGTCGCGCGAGCGCGTGCGCGTGGGCGTCGTCGAGGCGTTCCTCGGCATGCCCCATCGCGTGGTGTGTGACACGGGCCTCAACCAGGGGGTCGCCGGCCGCCTCGCGCCGCGCGCCGCCGACGGCGGGGCCCGGGCATTCGAGGAGGCGCAGCGCCTCGCGCTCGCGTCGCACCTGGGTGCCTGCGCGCGCACGCGCGACCGCCTCGTGCTCTCCTACGTGCAGAGGTGCCCGCTCTCCCAGGCTCGCGCGCTGGGTGCCCGGGTGACGCGCACCCGCGCCGCCAGGGATGGCTCGGAGCCGCTGGCAGTGCTGGCGCCGTGCGCCCTGTTCGACCTGCTGGGGGCGCAGGTGCCCCCGACGACGTCCTCGCAGCAGTTCCTCGAGTGCGTCCTTGACGTTCGTGCGTAGCGGCTCCGGGCATCGCCCGTCCGTCTCTCCATACGCAAGGTGACGGGGCCGGCATCCCTTACGGGGCGTCGGCCCCCAGCCTGTCCGGGCGCCGGTGCGTCCGGGTGCTCTGCGCACTTGGTGTGCCCACCGGATTCCATGACCTGCCCGACGCGTCCTCGACGCATGCTTCGGCTGACGCGGCGGCTTGGGGGTCCGAATGCCGACTGGCTCGCCCGGCGATGAGCGCGTCGAGGGCGGCGCGGGGAGGCCGGGGCAAAGGCGGTGCTAGGATGGGTGCCAAAGGAAGCCTTGGCAACCAACCCATCGGTGGAGGCGCCCAATGGGGATAATGATGCGCTACATGGGGGACCTGAACGACCCGGTATCCCTCATCCACGGTCACGTCTATCGCATGCTCGGCGAGGACACGAACTGCTACGCGATCGTCGACGAGACCGGCGAGGACTACCTGTACGCCAAGGAGTGGTTCGAGCCGGCGGACGAGGAGTCTCGCAAGGCGTTCGAGGAGTACGAGCGCAGAATCGGGAAGGCGACGGATTAGCCGCACCTCCGTTGTGACGTGCGCCGCCGCGGCCTGCCTTTCGGCCTTGGGCTGGCTCCCTCTTATTTGTGTCCAAGACCAGGAGGGGGAGGCGACTCATCGACTCTCTGGCAACGAACGCAATCTATCGGATGAATGAGGCAATGAGATGGCTCAGGACATCAATGACGGGGATTCCGAGGAAAAGTGGGTAATCGTCGCGGACGACACCCTGGGTGAGCTCACGCAGGAGGAGCGGGACAAGTACCTGACGCCAGAGTTCATGGCCAGGATCATCGCCGAGCTGAATGCGGATGAGAGGAAAAGAAATAACGTAAGGAAGAAACCTCTCCGCCATGGTGGTAGAAGGAGCAGGTGACGCGAGACTGACTGTCCATGACGGCATGGCGACTCATCTTCACTTGCGACGGAGGGGCGGGTCTTTTCACCCCATCTTCTATCCACTAGAAATAGCGAAGAGTCAGAATACGGCTGGTCCCGCACGTTTTCGAGAGGAGCGAAGCGATGAGCGCCAAGATGTATCGCACCTCCCCCATCAGGGTCATCACGCGCGATGAGCTCGTCGAGAGGTGGATGGTGCGGTTCGGCGTGAGCCGCGAACAGGCGGAGCGGGACACCATGACCCCAGGCTTCGGCGAGGCGTGGTCGAAGGGGGACCGCGAAGTGCTCTCCGGGCGTGAACCATGGAAGATCGGGTGGGGCGCTGGCGGCAAGTGACGCTGGCGATCAACTTGGACGGCACGTTCGGGTTCGGCAGGGATCGCACGACGGAGTTTAACCATTTCAGACCGAGGGGCAGCGATGGAGATCTGGGCAGTAAAGGCGGGTCACGAGGCTGAACTCGACGCGCCGGACCCGCGCAAGGGCGACCTGCTGAGGTTCATGCGCTCCCGCAGGCCTTTCGCATACGCGGAGGGGTTCGTCACCGACTGCGTGACGAGAAAGAGCGCCTCACGTTGCATCGAGTGCGTCTATGAGGCAGGTGATTTGCGGTGGTGTGAGTCCGACGTTTACAACCTCGAGCACCATGACCTGCGACTGAATCCGGAGTTCCGTCGACGTGCCCTGGCAATCATCGACGGCAATGCGCGCGGGTAGTACCTGCGCGCCATGGATGCCGCCATCTTGCCCGTGCTCCCCACAAGGATAGAACGGGCAGAGCGCCCGGGTATAGCGGACTCTGACGCTATCGACGCGCGGGCCGTCACCGGATGAACGAGGCGAGAAAATGGCCAAGGATGAGGGTCCCGAGGAAAAGTGGGTAATCGTCGCGGACGACACCCTGGGCGAGCTCACGCAGGAGGAGCGGGACAAGTACCTGACGCCAGGGCTACTCGCCAGTTTCTCTGCAATGCTCGACTCTGGTGACGAAGGCGACGACCCTGAGCATCGCGCGGAAGACTGACGCCAGCGGCATCGGCTCCCGGACGAATGGGCTAAGGGGGTAACGCGAGCGGAAGACTTCAGGGTCATCCGTAAGGTCCTGAACGCCTTCGGTGGGTCCCTCCGACGCCGAGTTCGGTCTGAGGGCATCAGCCCTGAGGCGTTTGGCCAGACGCTCGCTTTCACCGCGAGGTGTGGCGCGTCGGCTGTCTGTCGGCCGCCTCTCACACGCCGCCCGAAGACGAAAGTCGCCCTCGAGAGGGCACTGCTGGCCAATTGATGACGAAATGCGAGCTCCGGTGGGCTCACGCGATTCGTCCCGACGCCTCCCTGGAGACGTGGGGACGAATCGTCGCAGGTAGATGGGCTGCCTCATGCAATGGCGCCTGGCACGTCTCGCGCTCGCGGCGTCGGTGGCTCGCATTTCGTCTCGGTTTGACCATCCGCGGGTGATTTTCGGGGGCTTTCGGCGGCCCGGGTCGCATTTCGTCATGATTTGGCCAGCCCGCCTCCGCCCGGTCAGTGCCCGCCGGCCTCGCGCTCCCTCCCGCTCCCGCCCGGGCGGTTGCGCGGGATGTCGCAATCGTCACATCACATGTTTGCAATGGTATAGTTTGGCACGTCCAGGGCCGGCGGTCGTCCCGTACGGGATGCGGGCGGTTCGCACCGGCGGCGTGCGCCGTGGCGTCCTCCCTCCTGCCTGCCTTCCCGATGCCCAGGAGGAGGCTCGTCACCTTGACACACGCACCGGATGACCTCTCCGACGGGATGCGTCCCGGCGCGCCGTCGGCCTCCGCCGCCTCCGACGCCCCATGCCCGCCCCAGCGCCCGGCGCAGCCCCGCACCCCGCGCCGCCAGCTGCGCGACACCCCCGCCGACGTGGAGCGCGCCCGGGAGAGCCAGCAGGCTCAGGCGCAGGCCGCCCGGGAGGCGCTCGAGAGCCGCGTCCCGCTGGTCACCAAGATCGTCATCGCCGCGGTCGTCGTGGCGGCGTTTATCCTTTCGTTCGCGATAGGCCGCTACCCGATCTCGCCCCCCGAGCTGCTCAGCGCCCTGTGGAACGCCGCCACCGGGCACGCCGACCTCATAGACGGCAAGACGGCCACGGCGCTGTTCAACGTGCGCCTGCCGCGCGTCATCGTCGCGATGCTGGTCGGCGCGGCGCTGGCGGTGTCGGGCGCGTCGTACCAGGGCATGTTCAAGAACCCGCTGGTCTCCCCCTCGCTGCTGGGCGCCTCGGCGGGCGCGAGCCTGGGCGCTTGCCTGGGGCTGCTGTGGGGGCTGAGCAGCCTGGCGGTGCAGCTCATGGCGTTCGTGGGCGGCCTCGTCGCGGTCGGATGCAGCATGTGGCTCAACAGGATGGTCCGCTACGACCCGGTGCTGTCGCTTGTGCTGGCGGGCATGCTCGTCACCACGCTGTTCCAGAGCGGCACCAGCATCGTCAAGCTCGTGGCGGACTCCGACGACAAGCTCCCCGCGATCACCTACTGGCTCATGGGCAGCTTCCACAGCATCGACCAGCGCGACCTGGCCCTGGTGGCGCTGCCGATGCTGATCGGGTTCGTCCTGCTGCTGTCGCAGAGCTGGAAGCTCAACGTGCTCTCGTTCGGCGAGGAGGAGGCGCGCTCGATGGGCGTCAGGACGGGAAGGGTGCGCCTGATCGTCATCTTCGCCACCACGCTGGTCGTGAGCTGCGCGGTCTCCGTCTCGGGCGTCATCGGGTGGGTCGGCCTGGTGATCCCGCACCTGGCGCGGGCGATCGTGGGGCCCAACTACAAGAGGCTGCTGCCCGCCTCGCTGTTCATCGGCGCCATCTATCTCCTGCTCGTCGACGACATCGCGCGCAACCTGACGGTGACCGAGATCCCCATTGGCATCCTGACGGCGATTCTGGGCGTGCCGTTCTTCGTCTTCATCTTCCGGCACAACATGAGGGGCTGGTGAGGACGATGCTCGAGGTCAGCGACTTGCACGCCGGCTACGGCGGCGAGGAGATCGTCCACGGGGCGTCGCTTACGGTGGCCGACGGGGAGTACGCGTGCATCATCGGCGCCAACGGGTGCGGCAAGACCACCACGCTCAAGACGGTGCTGGGGCTGCTGCATGCCACGTCGGGGTCGGTCAGGATGGACGGGGTCGAGACGAAGGGGATGACCGAGTGGCAGATCGCGCGCCTGTTCGCCTACATCCCGCAGGTGCACCGTCCGCCGTTCCCGTTTCGCGTGGCCGACGTCGTCCTGATGGGCCGTACGCCGCACCTGGCGACGATGAGCCGCGTCTCGGAGCACGACCGCGAGGTGGCGCTCGAGTCGATGCGGCGCATGGGCGTGCTGCACCTGGCCGACCGCGACTACACGGCCCTGTCGGGCGGGCAGCGCCAGCTCGTCCTGATCGCGCGCGCCCTGTGCCAGGAGCCGCGGCTTCTGGTCATGGACGAGCCCACGGCGAGCCTTGACTACGGCAACCAGGAGCTGGTCCTGTCCACGATGCGCGACCTCTCGCTGGAGGGCATGGGCGTGCTGATGGTCACGCACGACCCCGACCACGCGCTGTACTGCGCCGACAAGGTCATCGTGATGGAGCAGGGGCGCGTGGTCGCCACGGGCTCGCCGCGGGAGACGATCACCGAGGAGACGCTCGAGCGCATCTACGGCATCCCCACGCGCGTGCTCGACGTCGAGGTCGCCCCCGGGGAGAGCCGGCGCGTGTGCGTCATGCTGTAGGGTCCCGGACCCGAGGGCCCCGGGAGCCCCGGCCCGCCGGGGCCCTCCCCGCCGACTGAGGGGGCCGCCCGCCCCGGGCGGCTCGCCCGCCGGCACGCGCGTCCATTCGAGCCTGCGCCCCCGCCGCCCCCGCCGCGCCCGCCGTCCGATAGCCCAGCGACCCGATGCGTTGCCCCGTGGGGGACCTACGGTTATACTCACCCCGTGAGAGATTGTGACAATTTGACTATTGTTGGTAACAATTCTCACATATCACCCGTCAGGGGGACGCCGAGGCGCGCCGCGCTCCGGCTTGGACGGGCAAGGGGACCGATGACCGCGGGCGAACTGGGGGGTGGCACCTGCCGGCCTCGCCCGCGCCAGCGAAAGGAGAGGTGCATGACGGACTTCACCAGCGGAATCTCGAGGAGAGGGTTCATCGCGGGCGCCGCGTGCGTCGCTGCGGCGATGGGCACGCTTGGATGGCTCGGCATGGGCGCCGGCACCGTACGGGCGTCGGCTGCCGAGACGGTGGCGACCGTCGACAACGGCGACGGCACGCGCACGTTCACCGACGACGCGGGCCGCGCGCTGGTCATCCCCAGCGTCGAGAACCTCACGGGCATCTACTTCACCAGCCCTATCTCGGAGATCTTCAGCTTCACGCTCGCGCCCGACCTGGGCATCGGCACGACCTACGAGAACCTCTCCGACGCCGAGCTCGAGCTGCTCCCGCAGGGCTACGGCGAGCTGCCCTACCTCGGATCGCTGGCGGGCGGCGGCGAGATGAACTACGAGGCGATCATCGACGCCGGCCCTCAGCTGATCATCAACATCTCCTCCTCTGACCTCACCGACAGCGACGTCTCGACCACCGACGAGATCCAGAACCAGACCGGCGTGCCGGTGGTGCTGCTCAACGGCGCGATGGAGAACGTCGCGAACCTCTACGCCCGCCTGGGCGACCTGCTCGGCCGCGAGGACGACGCCAAGAGGCTGTCCGACTACTGCACGAAGGTCCTCGACGACGTCAAGGCGGCCGTGGGCGGCCTGAGCGACGACCAGAAGACCACGCTGTACTACGCCGAGGGCAGCGACGGCCTGCAGACCGAGCCCGAGTCCTCGCCGCACGCGCTGACCTTCAAGCTCGCCGGCGCCAAGAACGTCGCCGACGTAGAGGCCAACCCCGGCAAGGGCATGAGCCAGGTCTCCCTCGAGCAGGTGCTGGCATGGGACCCCGAGGTCATCATCGCCTGGAGCACCGAGGTCCGCGGCGGCGCCTCCGACACGATCGTGACCGACGAGAACTGGGCGCAGATCACGGCCGTCAAGCAGGGGCGCGTCTACGCGATGCCCAACACGCCGTTCAGCTGGTGCGACCGCCCGCCGTCGGTCAACCGCTTCCTGGGCGTGCAGTGGGTTGCCAACCTGCTGTACCCTGACCTGTACGACGTCGACATGGTCGAGGTCACCAAGGAGTTCTACTCGACCTTCTACCACGTTGACATCGACGACGCCAAGGCGATCGAGCTGCTGGGCAACAGCTACTCGGGCGGCGACGGCGCGGTGGCCGCCTCGGCGTCGAAGGGCGCCGACAAGGCTTCCGGCTCGAAGGCGGCGAGCTCGGGCAAGGACGCCGCGTAGGCTCGCCGGCACGGCAACGTCCCGATGGTGGGGTACTGCCGGTCAGGACGCGCGGCGTGGGATGTGGCGCGGGGCGTGCGCCGGCGCGGTGCCGGCGTGCGCCCCGCTCGGCGTACGGAGAGAGGGGAAGGGCGATGGGCGCGAGCGAGGGCGCGAACGGGGCTGCGGGACGCGCGGGGGAGGTCGCGGCGGCGAGCGCGGGCGGTGCGGGTGCGGGCGATGCGGGCTGCCTGCGGGGGGAGGCCCGCCGAGGCGTCGGGGAGGGCGCGGGGCAGCCGGAGAGCGGGCTCGACTGGAACCGGCTGTGGGTCGAGCGGTTCGGGTGCGACCCGGAGTCGGACCGCGACAACGAGGCCTACTGGGACGAGCGCGCCGCGTCGTTCGGCTGCCACGCCGCCTCCGGGGCGCCGGCGCCGGGCGGGCAACGCGCCGACGACGACTCCCGCGCGACCACCGAGCCCAGCCCCTACGCCGCCGAGTACCTGTGCCTGGTGGGGCTGCGCCCCGGCGAGTCGGCCATCGACATGGGCTGCGGCACCGGCTCGATTGCGCTGCCCGCGGCGGGGGAGGGGCACCGCGTCACCGCCTGCGACCTGTCCGACGGCATGCTCGCGCGCCTGCGTGCCCGGGCGCGCGCGGCGGGGGTTGCCGACATGGTCGACGCGCGCAAGCTGTCGTGGCTCGGCGACTGGTCGGGCCTGCCCGTGGCGGACGTCTTCCTCGCCTCTCGCTCGCTGTACTCGTGCGACCTGCGCGCGACGCTGCTCGCGATGGAGGCGCACGCCCGCCGGCGCTGCTGCGTGACCGTGGCGACGCTCGACTCGCCACTGCACGACCGCACGATGCTCGAGGCGATCGGGCGGCCGATGCCGCGCCTGTCCGAGCACGTCTACCTCTTCAACCTGCTCGCGCAGATGGGTAGGCTGCCCGAGGTGTCCTACATCGAGCACGTCAAGCCGACGTTCGGGGACACGCCGCAGCAGGTCACCGCGGAGTTCGAGCGCGACGCGGGCCCGATGACCGGCGAGGAGCGGGACCGGCTCGCGCGCTTCGTGGCGAGCCGGTTCGACTTCGACCGGCGCACGCCCCAGGGCCACCCCACCCGCAGCTACCGACAGGTGGTGCGCTGGGCGTTCGTCGCCTGGGACGTCCCGAAGCGCTCGGAGGGCGTGCCGGCCTAGCGGCCGCCCGCGACCCCCGGGGTCCCGGCGGCTCCGATGCGTCCGGGGTCCTCGGCGACCC
Source organism: uncultured Coriobacteriales bacterium (assembly GCA_903789505.1). Lineage (GTDB taxonomy): Bacteria > Actinomycetota > Coriobacteriia > Coriobacteriales > UMGS124 > CAIFEU01. Next base: position 3,668 of record CAIFEU010000075.1, on the reverse strand, counting down.
CGGGGATTCCGGCGGCGCCAGGGGCGAAGCAGACGAACATCAGCAGCGAGCTCCCGAACATCTGGCCCGCGCCGCGCTCGACGAGCTCGCGCACGCCGTCGGGGTCCGCCACGACGCTGCCCGCGAGACACTCCACGCCCTGCTCGGAGAACATCACCGGTGCCGGGACGATGCTGGGGCCCACCATGACCGTGCGCGTGCGCCCGCTCATGCGCGCGAGCTCGAGCAGCCGGGTGGCGGTCTTGTTGGTCAGCGCCACCCCGGTCATGAACAGCAGGTCCTGCTCGGGAATCACGTACTCGCAGGCGGGGTCGGGCGTGTCGATGTCCGAGGTGCACGAGCGCTCCAGCACGGTGAGGTTGCCGCCGCGCTGGAGCGCGATGCGCTCGACGTGCGGGAAGTGCCCGATCACGCACACGTTGCGCCCGGCCATCTGGGGAGCGTACACGGCGAAGGCGTCGGTCGCGCGCTCGTGGCCCTCGGGCTGCTCTCCCTCGTCGTCGAAGGCGGCGCCCATCGCCCGCAGTGGCTCGCGCCGCGAGTACCAGGCGTTGAGCGCCGCCACGCCCAGCGTGGCCTCGCCCATGTTCCAGGACTTGGACAGCGTCGCCACCTCGCGCAGGCTGCGGCCCACGAGGCTGCCCTTGTCGGCGCGCGGTGCGCCGCCGCGGCAGGTCATCGCGACGCCCATGCCGCACTCCGCCTCGACGTAGGTCCAGGCGCTGCCCAGGCACGCGCGCCTCACCAGGACGTCGCTGGGGACGCCGTCGATCAGCTCGTCGTAGAGGTGCCAGCGCCCGTGCGCGATCTCCTCCGAGCGGGCGACCAGCTCGTCGCGGTCGGGGCGGGCATCTGCGGGAGCGTGCGTGGCGTCGGGCTCGTTCATTGTCATGGCGGTCCTCTCCTCGGGGGCGTCTCACGGGTGGGCGGCTCGGCGCGGGCCGGCGCGCCGGGCGCCCTCGGGACGAGGCGGGCATGGGCCGTCTGGCGTAGCCCCGAAAAATTTGGCCCGCCCCCACACCACCGGGGTTGGGCGGGGGGGCGGGGCGCCCGCGGGCCGCGGGGGGCCGGGGCGGGCGGGGGTCGCGCCTAATGTGGGCGCGCGCCGCCCGACGACCGGGGTTCGCCGGGGTGGTGCGCTAGAACTTGACCTGCGGCGCTGCCTCGGACTCCGCCGGGGCGTCGTAGGGCTCTGCCTTGGTGAAGTTCGCGCTGAACATGTTCGCGACGACGTTGCTCGGGAACTGCTCGCGGGCGTTGTCGTAGGCCATGACGCAGTCGTTGTAGCTCATGCGCGCGTAGGACAGCTTGTTCTCAGTGTCGGTGAGCTTCTCCTGCAGGTCGACGAAGTTCTGGTTGGCCTTGAGGTCGGGATACGACTCGGACAGCGCGAACAGCTGGCGCAGGGTGTCGGTCAGGGCGTTCTCGGCGCGGGCGACGTCGGCGGTGCCCTTGGCGCTCATCGCCGCGTTGCGTGCCTCCACGACTGCCTGCAGGGTCCCCCTCTCGTGGGTGGCGTACCCCTTGACGGTCTCGACCAGGTTCGGGATCAGGTCGTGGCGGCGCTGCAGCTGGACGTCGACCTGCGACCAGGAGTTCTTCACGCGGTTCTTGAGCGTCACCAGGTTGTTGTACATGACGATGAGCGCGATCACGATGACTACCAGCACGATGAGAATGACGATGACGGCGACCATGGGCGCGTTCCTCTCGGGTTGGGTGCGCCGGCTCTCCCGCCGGCTCCCCCCATGATACACGCTGGAGCGCCGCGTCGCGTCGCTGCTGGCGTCCCACGGGGGGCGTCTGACGAAGCCGCCCGCCCGCTTCGCCCCGCGACGATGTGACATCGTTCCCGGTACCGTGCCCAGCCTGTGGGCCCTTCGGGATTTTCTCGCGGTGATTCGATAAACATATTTACATGATAGGTTTGATACGCCTTTAATTACGCCCAACGCGTTTCCGGCCCGCGCGGCCCGGACGTGCGGGCAGCGTGGCGTGCCTGTGCGTCGCGCCCGGGCGGCCCTGCGTCGGTGTCGCGAGCCTCCGCCCTTCCTGGGGCGCTGCCGCGTCCCATGGGGCTACAATCGCCCGGAGGGCCTGCCCGTCGCGGTGCCCCGAAGGGTGGGAGCGCGCCGATCCGCCCGTCCGTCCATCCACGACAGCAAGCGCCAATCGATTAGCAAGCCGACAGGCGGACGGCGCCCCGACGGGGCGTCGCGACCGCGCTCACGAAGGGAGAGCACAGTGACCGAGGCAAGGAAGCTGCATTTCGAGACCCTGCAAGTCCACGCCGGCCAGGAGGAGCCCGAGAGCACGTACGGCAGCCGCGCCGTGCCGATCTACGCGACCTCGGCCTACGTCTTCGCCGACTCTGCGCAGGCCGCGGGGCGCTTCGGCCTGGCCGAGCCCGGCAACATCTACTCGCGCCTGACCAACCCCACCGTCGGGATTTTCGAGGAGCGTATCAACGCGCTCGAGGGCGGAGTGGGCGCTCTGGGCGTCGCGACCGGTGCCGCGTCGATCGACATCGCCGTCTCCAACATCACGCAGGCGGGCGACCACATCGTTGCCGCCGCCGACCTGTACGGCGGCACGGTCAACTTCTTCAGCAACGTCCTGCGTGACCGCGGCGTCGAGGTCACCTTCGTCGACCCGCACGACCTGTCCGCCTGGGAGGCGGCCGTCCGTCCCAACACCAAGCTGCTGTACGGCGAGACGCTCGGCAACCCCAACTCCGATGTCCTCGACATCGAGGGCGTCGCCAAGATCGCGCACGCCCACGGTGTGCCGCTGGTCATCGACGACACCTTCTCCACCCCGTTCCTGCTGCGCCCGCTCGAGCACGGCGCCGACATCGTCGTGATGAGCGCGACCAAGTTCATCTGCGGCCACGGCACCATCATGGGCGGCGCCATCGTCGATGGCGGCACGTTCGACTGGACCGCCAGCGACAAGTACCCGGGCATCTCCCAGCCTAACCCCAGCTACCACGGCGTGGTCTTTGCCGACGTCGCCGGCAAGGCCGCCTACATCACCAAGGCTCGCGCCACGATCCTGCGCGACGCGGGCGCCACGCTGTCGCCGTTCAATGCCTGGCTGCTGCTGCAGGGCCTCGAGACGCTGTCCCTGCGCATCGAGCGCCACGTGAGCAACGCGCTCAAGGTGGTCGAGTGGCTGCAGGGCCGCCCGGAGGTCGAGCGCGTCAACCACCCGAGCCTGGCCACCGGCCGCGCCAAGGAGATCTACGACGCCTACTTCCCCGACGGTGCCGCGTCGATCTTCACGTTCGACATCAAGGGCGACGCCGACACCGCCAAGCGCTTCACCGAGTCGCTCAAGCTGTTCTCGCTGCTCGCCAACGTCGGTGACTCCAAGTCGCTGGTCATCCACCCCGCGTCGACCACGCACAGCCAGCTCTCCGAGGAGGAGCTGCTCGCGGCGGGCATCCGTCCGACCACGGTGCGCCTGTCGATCGGCACCGAGCACATCGACGACATCATCGCCGACCTCGAGCAGGGCTTCGCGGCAATCAAGTAGTCTGTCCGTGATGGCCGACGCCCCCGCCCCGACGGACAGCGACCGGATGGGGCGGGGGCGTCGGCGCTTCCTCGGCCGGCGCTTCCTCGGCCGGCGCTTCCTCGGCCGGCGCTTCCTCGGCCGGCGCTTCC
>CAIFEU010000074.1:1105-13219 GCA_903789505.1 uncultured Coriobacteriales bacterium | reverse complement strand
CCACGCCCAGCGCCGGGCACACGCCGCAGCCCGTGCAGCCGGAGAACGTGCAGTCGGGCGTCGTCTTCCCTGCGAGCGCGCGCTCCCACTCTCGACGCAGGTAGCGCTGAGAGACGCCGGCGGAGATGTGCTGCCAGGGAAGGTCCTGGCCCACCTGGAACGGTCGGCACGCCTCGTCGGCCATGTCGACGCCGACGTTGCTCGCCGCCTGTCTCCAGACGTCGAGGTCGAACCGCTCCGACCACGCGTCGAACCGCGCGCCCAGGCGATGCGCCTCGATCACCAACGGCGTAACCTCGCGCCCGCCGCGCGACAGGACGGCCTCCAGGAAAGAGGACGCGTAGTCGTGATAGCTCACACGTATCCCGCGGAAGGGGATGGACTCGAGTAGCAGCTTCTGCCGCGCGCGCACGGTGTCGGGGTCGAGCTGGCCGCACCACTGGAAGGCAGTCTGCGCCTTGGGGATGAACACCGCGACGGATATGGACATCTTGACCGCCCCGCGCTGGGAGCGCGGCGTGGCGTCGAGGGCACGCTGGTACGCGCGCCCCGTCAGCTCGGCTATCCCACGGACGTCGTCGTCGGTCTCGGTCGGCAGCCCCATCATGAAGTAGAGCTTCATGCGACGCCAACCCGCGGCGAACGATGCGTCCACGGCACGCATGAGATCCTGCTCCGTCACGTTCTTGTTGATGACGTCGCGCAGCCGCTGCGTCCCCGCCTCCGGCGCGAACGTGAGGCCGCCCTTCTTCTCCCCCGCCACGAGCTCGGCCATCTCGACGCCGAACGAGTCCAGGCGCTCGGAAGGCAGCGAGACCGAGACGCCGGTCTGCGAGATCTGCCGGTTGAGCCGGCGCAGGATCTCGGAAATCCGGGAGTGGTCGGTCGTCGAGAGCGACGTGAGCGAGACCTCGTCGAAACCGGTGCACGCCAGCCCGCGCGCGCATGCGGCGACGACCTGGTCTGCGCTGCGCTCGCGCACCGGGCGATAGGTCATGCCTGCCTGGCAGAAACGGCAGCCGCGCGCGCAACCGCGAAGCACCTCGATGGCCAAGCGGTCATGGACGATCTGCTGGTAGGGCACGATGGTCGTGACGATCGGGTCGGTGGCGCCGAAGTCGGGCACGACGCGCTTGACGACCACCTCGGGCGCGGACGCTCCCGCGTCGGAGCCCCGCAACGGCACGACATGACCCCTGCCGTCGGGGCCGCTCACCTGCTCGTACAGCGAGGGCACGTACACCCCGGGTATCTCCGAGAGGGCACGCAGGATCTCCTGGCGTGAGGCGGCGCGTCGGCGCTGGTCGCGCACGCACTCGCAGACGTCGACGATGGCCTGCTCGCCATCGCCGATGATGATGGCGTCGAAGAAGGAGCTGACCGGCTCGGGGTTGTAGCACGAGGGGCCGCCCGCTATGACGATGGGGTCGTCCTGCTCGCGGTCGGTCGCCATGACCTCAAGACCCGAGAGCTCGAGGAACTCGACGAAGTTCGTCGCCGCCAGTTCGTGGGGAATCGTGAGCCCGATGACGTCGAAGGACGCCACCGGGTACGCCGACTCCATGGACGAGAGCGGCAGGTCGGCGGCGCGCATGAGGTCCGCCATGTCGACCCACGGCAGGTAGGCGCGCTCGCACGCCATGCCGGGCAGCGAGTTGACGATCGAGTACAGGATGGCGAGCCCCTGGTTGGGAAGCCCGACCTCATACGTGTCGGGGTATGCAAGGCACAGGCGGAAGTCGGCGTCGCGCCTTGCCGCCCCCCATTCGTGGTCGATGTAGCGCGAAGGCTTCTCCACGCGGTCGAGCAGCGGCTCGATGCGTGGCCAGAGGTTCACACGTTCCCTGATCTTCTGCACGTGCTATCGACGTCCTTCCTGGGGTCGCGCATCCGTCGTGGCCGACGCCCCGGAGTCGGGCGCCCCGGGGCAGGGTGCCGCCCCGCTCCCCCGCCCGGCACGCCCTTCGTCGACGCGCTCCACCTCGGCGTCGACCGGGACGGGCGCGCCGGTCCGCAGCCGTGAAGGCGTCCCGTCGCCGGCAACGCCCTCACCGCCCTCGAAGACCGCCACGAGCGCCCTGCCGACCGCATAGGTGCCCCCGGCGCCGACGCCGGCGCGCACCACGAACGGGGGGATCCGCGTGCGGGCGATCAGGGAGCGCGCGACGCCGCGCCAGACAGGCGCGCCCGCGACCACGGGGACGACCTCGCGCGCGAGCGACGCGTCGAGCGGGCGGCCGTACAGGGAGGCGAGCTGGAGCGCGAGGGAGACCTGGGTCGCGGTCATCACGACGATGTCGGCGCCCTGCCCCATCGGGAGCGCCCCCAGCAGGCTCGCGACCGCGTTCTGCCCGCAGGCGCGGCGCACGAGCGCCTGGGCCTGGGCGGCGCGGCAGCACGCGAAGTTCGCGGCGGCGGCAGCTGCCAGATTCTCGGGGAGCGCGCCCACCAGCCAGTCGCCGATCTGCCGGGCCGCGGCGGCGGCGTCAAGCTCGAGCAGCAGGTCCCCCTCGTCGACCTCGAGCCCAAGCAGCCTGGCCTGGAAGTCTGAGGCCTCCAGGCCGTCGTCGAACGCGCCGGCGACGCAGCAGCGGACCCCGGCGCCGGCGAAGTCCCGCCACAGGGTGACGGCTCGGTCTCGGTCGCTGCCGGGGCCCACCAGGACGACCGCCGCGTCCGAAAGGGAGTTGACCGCCACGCGTGGGTCGTTGGCGCCGACCCCCTCCACATGCAGCCGAGCCGCCGGAGTCGCCGGGTACAGCCCGCGGCGAGCCGCGGAAACCATGGGCTTCGACGTGCCCTGGAGCACCATCACGCTGAGGCGAATCTCCCTGCGAGAGGACTCGCTCGACTTCCTCTGCTCCGAGACGACGCCCGCGATGGCGTCGAAGGGTATCTTCAACCGGCATCACCCCCTGGCGTCGCTCCCGTCCCGCGCGCATGGCGAGCGAGGGCCACATGACGCCCCGTTAGACGTATAGCCTTATCCTGGACCGCCTACACGATAGCAGAAGCCGCGCGTCCCATGGCCCCTTCACCGAAAGCCGTTACCCGGCTTTGACACGATGCGTCTCGACCGACTGGACGATGCCCACGCACATGAGCTGGGCTACCATCGAGGACGAGCCATAGCTGATGAACGGAAGGGGAATCCCGGTGATCGGCATCAGCGACAGACACATGCCGATGTTCTCGAAGATCTGAAACGCCCAGGTCGCCGCTATTCCCAGACAGACCAGCTTGCCGAACAGGCCCTCGCAGCGGTTGGCGACGCGCAGCGTCAGGAGGATGAGCGCGAGGAACAGGGCGACCAGAAGCGAGGAACCAACGAACCCGAACTCCTCCGAGAGCAACGCGAAGACGAAGTCGGTGTGCGCCTCGGGAAGGAAGCCGAGGCTTGCCTGCGTCGCGCCCCCGATTCCCTTCCCGAAGGAGCCCCCGGACCCCACGGCGATCAGCGCCTGCTGGAGGTTGTACCCCGACCCCGACGTGTCGGCGGTGGGGTTGACGAACACGAGCAGGCGGTTCATCTGGTAGTCCTTGATCAGCGAGTGTTCGTCCCCTACCAGCGAGTCGACGATCGAGTCGCTCACGAGGACGGCGGCAACCAGGGCGACGATGATGGCTATCGTCGCCAGGACCCAGGAGCGCTTCGGCCCGGCCATGATGATGACCACAGCGCCCGCGACGAGAATCACCAGTCCGGTTCCGAGGTCGGGCTGCAGAAGAATCAGCAGGAACGGAACGAGGAGCACGCCGCAGAGCCTGAGGTATGCGCGCAACGACGTCACGCGCCCCTCGTAGCGGCTCGCGAGCGCCGCCATCATGAGGACCGTGATGGGCTTGGCGAGCTCGGCGGTCTGCAGTGTCAGGTTGATGAAGGGCACCTTGATCCAGCCGGTGATTCCGTGGCTCTCGTAGCTGAGCCCGGGGATGATGGGAAGGACCATGAGGATGCAGTCGATCACGAACAGGACCTTCGCCTTGTCCGCGAGCCTTCGGTAGTCGAAGCGGGCGACCAGCGCGAGCAGGACGAGCCCGATCAGGACGCCGACTGCCTGGCGGGGAAGCGACGCCTCCGAGATCGACAGGGACGCCGAGTACACCACCACCAGGCCGTAGCCGACGAGCGCGAGCGTGACCAGCAGCAGGGGAAGGTCGATTCCGCCGAGCAGCTTCGCCAGCCTGCCGCGTCGCGCCTTGAGATGTGAGGTCGCCTCGTTTGCCATCCCGCTACGCCCCCACTCCCGCGCCGGTGTTCTGCTCCACCCCGCGCTGCTGGTTGATCGCGATGTAATCGGGAGCCTCGGTCCCGTAGAAGTACGCAAGCACCTCGGAGCACATGCTCGTCGTGATGTCGCCACCGCCACCACCGTGCTCCACGAACGAGCAGACAACGTACTGCGGGTCCTCCATGGGCGCAACGGCGACGAACCAGGCGTGGGGGTTCGCGGCGTCATCGGATGCCTCGGCGGTGCCCGACTTTCCCCCGACCGTGACGGGGATGTTGTCGAAGTACACGTTCATGCCGACGCTCGACGACAGGACGAGCTCCATCGCTGCATGGACGAAGTCGAGGTTCGCCTGGTCGATCGTAACGTTGGCGGCGACCTCCTGCCTGCCCTGGGCGATGGCCTCGCCGGTCTGGGAGGAGAGCACCTCCTTGAGCAGGTGGGGGCGCATCTGCGTCCCATTGCGGGCTATGCCGCTGTAGACGTAGGCGAGCTGCATCGGCGTCGCGAGCATGTCTCCCTGGCCGATGGCGATGTTGACGGTGTCACCGGGCTGCCAGGCGCGCGACTGGTCATCGCTCCAGGTGAACCAGTTCCACTTCCACTGGGCGTCGGGAACGCGTCCGGAGGACTCCCCCGGCAGGTCCACGCCCGTCGCGCTCCCCAAGCCCCAGCGACGGAACATCTCCTGCAGGGACTCCGGCTCGTCCGAGTAGTACAGCGCCTTGGCGATCTCGTAGAACACGACGTCGCAGGACAGGGCGATGCCGTACGAGAGCGTGATGTTGCCGTGGCCCGTCGTGAGCCAGCACCACTTGCCGTATTCCTCCCCCAGCCCCGTCCACCACCCGGTGCAGTTGTACGTCGAGCTCGTGGTGCAGACGCCATGCTCCAGCCCCGCGAGCGTCGTGATCGGCTTGACGGTCGAGGCGGGCGGGTACTGGCCATTTATCGCCCTGTTGAGAAGCGGCGTGTGAGCGTCCTCCGCCTGCAACTGACTCCAGAGGTCCGAGCTGATCCCGTTGATGAACGCCGTCGGGTTGTAGTTGGGATAGCTCGCCATCGCGAGGACCTCCCCGGTCCTGCAGTCGAGCGCGACCACGGCACCTCCGGTGGCGGCGTACTTGAGCGCCTCGGAGGCCGCCATGCCGGACTGGATCGCGTGCTCCGCCGCCCGCTGGGCGCCCAGGTCTATCGTGAGCCGTATGTCGCTGCCACGCTCGGCGGGAATCTCGCTCACGATGCCGGTGACATCGCCGTTGGCGTCCACGTGGACGATGCGCGTCCCGCGAACGCCCTGCAGGATCGACTCGTACTGCGCCTCTATGCCCGAGACGCCCACGCGGTCGCCCAGCACGTAGGTGATGCCGCTCTGGTCGGAGTTCTCGTTGAGGCTGGCGATGTCGCTCGCCTCGCTCGTATAGCCCAGGAGGTGGCATGCGAGCGTTCCGTTGGGGTAGGAGCGCACCCATTGCGACTCCACCTCGACGCCGGGGAACTGCTCGCTGTGCTCCACGACGTAGGCGACCGCGCGCTCGGGCACGTCGAACATGATCGTACGCTTCGACTGGGCGCCTTCGCTCGAGCTCTGAATCGCCCGCCTCACGGCAACGTAGGGCATGCCGAGCAGGTTCGAGATACGCCGCACGACGCGCGTGTCCTCGGCGACCGATGACTCCGCGACCAGCGCCATGCTCGAGCGGTTTCCGACGAGGACCTCGCCGTTGCGGTCGAGGATCTGCCCGCGCGGCGCCTTGATGGACACCTCGCGCGTCAGGTTTGCCTCCGCCTGCGCCTCGTAGGAATCGTTCGAGATGAGCTGCATGCCCCACAGGCGCGCGAGCAGCGTTCCGAACAGGGCAGATACGACCGCGCCGAACGCAAGGACGCGCGAGCGCATGTCGACCTCGCCCGTTCCGGCTCCCCCCGCCTCCCCGCCCGCCCTCCTGCCGAGCCGACGGGCACCGGGTATCGAGAAGCGCGTGTGGGAGAGCGAGGGGTCCGCACCCACAGACTGACCGGACGGACGCGGAAGGGATGCGAGGCGGGCGCCTCGACGACCCGGGAGCGTGGAATCGAGGCGCACCGAATAGCGGGAGCGCGCCGGCGCATGCCTGCCGACGTGAAGGCCGTCGCCGACGCGCATGCCTTGAGGCGTCGAGGGCGGCACCCTGCGAGCGATGAGGACGACGAGCGCGACGATGGCGGCTATGAGGAGGACGATGATGCAAACGCGGAGCAAGGGACCACTTCCTGTCAGTGCAGCGCCCGGGAGGAGAGCTGGCCCGAGGAGTAGACGCGCGCCATGATTGCCATGACGATGGCGCCGATGGCGGCATCGACGAGGGTGGAGGCGACGACCGTACCCACCACTCCCCCCGCGAGCCCGATGCTCGTGCCCGTGAAGAACAGCAGGACGAGGTACAGGACGTTGCACGCCAGAGAGAGGACAGCCATCGCGAGCGTGGGGGCGCGCCACCCGTCCGCGAACACGTTGCGCTCGGACCTCCCAAGCAGATAACCGCCCGCGCAGTACAGCAGCGCGGACAGGCCAACGGGTCCTGAGCCGAGCAGGTCCACGAGCATGCCCAGGCAGAACCCCGAGACGCATCCCGCCCGCGAGCCGAAGGTCAGCGCAAGCGCGGCGGTGAGGACGAGCATGAAGTGGGGCGGCAGGCCGAAGACGGTCAGATGTCCCGAGAAGACGAGCTCAACGAGGACGAGCACCACACCGAGAATCGTGGCGGGCCGCCTCTCCTGCTTTGGTGTCGCGATGTCACTGCCGATTCTCAAACCGATCCCCCTTTCGCGCCGCTACGCGTCCGTCGCCTGGACGTCGGCCTGCTCCTGGCCCTAGCCGTCGACGGCGGCGACCCCTGCCCCCTGGTCGGTCTCCACGACGGACCCGCCGTCCGCCGTCACCTCAGCCTGACCCTGGTCCGAGGGGACGTCCGTCTGAGCCTGCTCGCCGGAGGCGCTGGAAGCGGCGTCTTCCGGGACAGAAGACGAAGGCTGCGACGCCGGCAAGGACGTCGAAGCGACCGCCTCGGACGCCTGACCGAACGAACCGGCAAAGTCTCCCGCCATGCTCGTGCCGTCGAGCTGGTCGTCGAACGAGGTGATCACGAAGACCTCCTCGTAGTTCGACGCCCGGGAGATGGGCTCCACCGTGATGTCGAGATACTGGTCAGACGAGGCCGAGGAGACCGAGACGACTCTGCCGAGCGGCAGCCCCTTGGGATAGACGCCGCCAAGCCCACTGGAGACGACGATCTCTCCGGTGGAAACGTCGACGTCGGTGGTCACGTACTGCAGGTGCAGGTACCCGTCAACCGAACCCGCGAGGATGCCCGTAGTGCGCGAGTTCTGGAGCATCGCCGAGACCCCCATGCTGGGGTCGGTCAGCAGGCGCACGGTACTGGTCGTAGCCGAGACCGAGCACACCTGGCCGATGACGCCCGATCCAATCGTGACCGGCATGTCCATCCGAATCCCCGAGGTAGAGCCCTTGTCGATCACGATCGTGTCCGTCCACGTCTCGTCGGACTTCTCGATCACGCGGGCAGCAACCCCTTGCAGGTCATAAGCGCTCGAGAGGGCAAGGATGGCTTCGAGGCGCTCGTTCTCCGACTTGTACTCGTTGAACTGGGCGAGCTGCTGGACGAGCTGCTCGTTCTCGCCTTGGAGCTCCTCGAGCGTGGCGGAGTCGGCGGTGAGATTGGAGACGACGTTGCCCAGCGCGTCCAGCGGGCGAACCAGCTGGGAGCCCAGGAGCCGGAACGGAGTCGCCACCGTCTGCACGGCGCTCCTGAGAAGATGGACCGGTCCCGAGCTCCCCTCGCGCGAGTAGAGCGTCACGCTCACGAGCGAGACCACGAGCAGGATGACGAGAAGACGAACCCCGCGTCGCTGGTCCCTTTCCCCTATCGGAGAGTCCATGTTAGCCACGACAGGTCACCTCACGGGTCCCGACGGCGGCAAGGCGAAGCGTCATCAGCGATTGCTCTGCATGTAGGAACGGTTGAGGGCATTCGCCTCGAGAACGCGCGTGCAACCGGTCACGACGTTCTCGAGCGCCGTCGGAGAGACGCTCACCGGAACGCCGGTCTCCTCGCGAAGGCGCTGGTCCAGACCGCGCAGAAGGCCTCCGCCGCCCGAAAGCAGGATGCCGTAGTACATGATGTCGCTGGCGAGGTCGGGCGGGGTCATGTCGAGCGCGTCCCGCACGGCCTTGACCACCTCGCTGACGGGCTGGGCAAGCGCGCGCCGAATCTCCTCCGACTCGATGCGGGCGCTCTTGGGCATGCCCGTGAGGGCGTCGCGCCCGTTCACCTCCACGTCGAGCTCGTGGGCGAGCGGCGCGGCCGAGCCGACCTTGATCTTGATGATCTCCGCCGTGCGCTCACCGATGTTGAGGTTGTACGCGTCCTTGACGTGCTCCAGAATCGCCTGGTCAAACTCGTTGCCCGCCACACGAATGGACTTGGATGCGACGATGCCACCCATGGAGATGACGGCGACCTCGGCGGTACCCCCGCCGATGTCCACGATCATCGACCCCGTGGGTTCCTCCACCGGCAGGTCGGCGCCAATCGCGGCGGCCATGGGCTCCTCGATCAGGTACGCCTGTCTGGCACCGGCCTGGACGGAGGCCTCGAAGACCGCACGCTTCTCGACGGAGGTCACCCCGCTCGGCACACCGACGACCACGCGAGGGCGCGGGGTCAGCAAGGAGTGCTTGCCCCGCGCCTTGTTGATGAAGTAGCGCAGCATCGCCTCAGTCACATCATAGTCGGCGATGACGCCGTCCTTGAGCGGGCGGACAGCGACGATGTTGCCGGGCGTGCGGCCGAGCATGCGCTTGGCTTCGGCACCCACAGCAAGCACGCGCTTCTGCTCGCGATCGATTGCGACGACCGTGGGCTCGTTCAAGACGATCCCGCGGTCTCGCGTCGCGACCAGCGTGTTGGCCGTGCCCAGGTCGATGGCGAGGTCGCCGCCATGCTGTCCGAGTATGCCGTCAAGGAGAGACATGTGCTACCAATCAGGGCCGAAAGTGATTAGGCGCCGAAGAAGATGCCGATCTCGCGCTGAGCGGACTCCGGGGAGTCCGAGCCGTGAATCACGTTGCGGTCGACGCTCAGGCCGAAGTCTCCGCGAATCGTGCCAGGGGCGGCCTTGGCGCAGTCGGTGGCGCCCATCAGACGGCGCATGTTTGCCACGGCGTTCTCGCCCGAAACGACCATCTTGACGACGGGGCCGCTCGTAATGTACTCGACCAGGCCATCGTAGAACGGCTTGCCCTTGTGCTCGGCGTAATTGGCGGCAGCCTGCTCGGGGGTGACCATCTCGAGCACCATGCGTTCAATCGTGAGCCCGCTGCGCTCGATGCGGTTGATAATCTCGCCGATGTGGTGGTTTGCGACGGCGTCGGGCTTAATCATGGTGTAGGTCTTCTCGATCATGGCTTTCCTCTCTCTATCTGTCCGTCTAGATGCATCTATCCTTCGCCCGCGCCAGAGCGGGCGAGCACAGTGCGCGGGAAAGACGCCCCCACGCAGAGTTCACCATTGCGCGATTTCCCCGGCACATCCGCTCGAGCAAAGCCCGGGGAACGAACCTAGGCAGCTGCCGCCGCAGTCGTCGTAGCGTCGACCGCCTGTGCGGGGGTCGCCGTCGCCTCGGCGGCTGCGGAGGTCGCGACCGCCGAGGCGGCAGTCGCATCCGAAGCCGAGGACGCGGTCGCGACCGACCCCGACGCAGCGGCGCTGAAGGAGCTGGCCGTGAGCGAGGAGTTGGCGCTCTCCACCGACGTGACACTCCATCCGAGCCCAGACCGCGCCAGCGTCACATCGTAGGAGATGGTCCCCCCCTCGGGGAGCGTGACCAGGACGTACGCGGAGGCGGTGGACGAGTCGCTCATGCTGTAGTCGACACCGCGAATCTCATGGGTGCTGCCGGACGTCACCTCCGAGAGCATTTCTGCACGCTTGTCGGAAGAGATTCCCGACGACCATCCGTCGGAGCTTGAGCTTCCCGACTCCGCAGCGCTGAACACGGAGTTGATGGCGGAGGACTGCGAGGGTATGCCCGCCCCGAAGACGAGGTAGGCGACGATGCAGCCCACGATTGCGACGATCACGACGATCAGAATCACGACCAAGGGCGAGACGCCGTGCCGGCGACCCTTACCCTTAGGGGCGCTCGACTTCTGCTTGGCCTTCTTACCGGCGGCCTCTATCTGCTCCTCGGTGATGTCGAAGAAGCCAGACTCGTCGGGCGACGGCATGACCTCCCCCGACCTGCCCAGGGGATCGAGCGGGTCGATGCCGGACTCAGGACCCCCCAGTCCGGCGAGGGACGCCGAGGACGCGCCCTGAGACCCGCCGGCACCCTGCATGGTGCCGGCGAGCGAGTTGGCGGCCTGACGCGCACGGTCGAAGTCGGCCTGTGCGGGAGGAAGCAGCTGGTAGCCGTCGTTCACTGCCTCCGTGAAGGCTTGGACCGCCTCGAGCATGCGGTTGGAAGCGACGTACGCCTGCCCGAGGTTTGACAGGATCATGTCACGCTCGTTCGCGTCCTGGGAGAAGTCGAGGGCAGTGCGGTATGCGCTCGCGGCGTCCTCGGGACGGCGCATCTGCACGAAGCAGACACCCAGATTGATCAGCGCCTTGGCGGGGTCGGGGTTGTTCGCCTCGAGCGCCGCCTTGCGGTATGCGATGCCGGCGTTGCGCGCGTCGCCGAGTCGCGAGTAAGCCCCGCCAAGCGCCAGCCATGCCTTGTACGCTCCCGGGTAGTTGGGATCCTCGATTGCGGAGCGCAGGGACTCGATGGCACCCTTGTAGTCCCCGAGCGCGACCTGAGCCTTGCCGAGGTTGGTGAACACGGCTCCGCGATGCGGGTAGGAGGAGTCCTGGGCGGCACGGCGATATGCCTCCACCGCCTCGGGAACTCTTCCCAGGCGCATGAGGGCATTGCCGCGAAGGTGACTCGCCTCCCCGCTGCCCGGACCCTCCTGGCATGCGGAGAACAGGATCGCCGCAGTCTCCCACTCCTGCGCGTCATAGGCTGCCTTGGCCCTGTTGAAGGTAGAGATGTCCACCGTGTCTCCTCTAGAAGTAGCGCCATCAAACATGCCGCACCACGCGAGACTGCCGCCGAAGCTGCCCGACTCGCGGCTGCGGGGAACCCGAGACCCTACGCGCCGTGCTTGATCGTGACGCGCACCAGCTCGTCGCCGACGCGAAGCTGGCGAATGACGTCCTGCCCGCTGAGCGTCTGCCCAAAGACGGTGTAGTCGCGGTCCAGCCCGTGCTGCGGGCCGAGGCAGAAGTAGAACTGAGAGCCGGCAGAGTCGGGAGCCATCGAGCGTGCCATCGCGAGGGCCGCGTCGTTATGCTTGTTGTTGGGGTTCGTGCGGTACTCGGCCTTGATGCAGTACCCCGGGCCGCCCGTGCCGAGCGGCGGAACGATGGGGCTGCCGTCGGCCTTCCTGCCGCTGGCTGCCTCCTGGCTCGTCACGTTCTTGGAGTTGGGGTCCCCGCCCTGGATGACGAAGCCGGGAACATAGCGATGGAACTTCGTGCCGTCGTAGAAGCCCTTCTCGGCGAGCTCGCAGAAGTTGGCGACGTGGATGGGGGCGCCCTCCGCGTCGAGCTTGACCTCGACCGTGCCCTTGCTGGTCTCGAAGACGGCGACCTCATCGCCCGCAGGCTTGTAGGTGGGC
Organism: uncultured Coriobacteriales bacterium; assembly: GCA_903789505.1. Taxonomy (GTDB): domain Bacteria; phylum Actinomycetota; class Coriobacteriia; order Coriobacteriales; family UMGS124; genus CAIFEU01. Next base: position 1,261 of record CAIFEU010000074.1, on the reverse strand, counting down.
GTATACAGAGCTGGCATCGGCATCATTCTCCTCACTGAAAGGGGCGCTCGGGCCCGCTGGAGGCGCCTCGCGCACATGGCCTCGAAGCGGAAATTAACCTACTCATACTAGACGATGAGCCTCGGGATGTGGTGTCACGAACGAGATGTCTACCAT
>CAIFEU010000074.1:0-1095 GCA_903789505.1 uncultured Coriobacteriales bacterium | reverse complement strand
ACCCTCCTCATCCTCGACCCTGCGCCGGGGCAGGGGGGGGCCCTACCTCGATGTCTACCATCAGCCCCCGCGGCCCAACAACGCGCCCGCCCGGGCGTCGCTGGCGGAGAGACACGAAGGCCCGCCGGGGCTCATCACATCCGGCGGGCCTGGTAGAGCGGGTTTGCCTGCCGCTATGCCGCCGGCGCGGCGGGCGCAGAGCTCGGGTAGAGCGAGTCGTACTCAGCCTTGTAGATGCTGATACCGTCGGAACCGTTGTCCGCCGCGATGATCGAGTTCGCCTCTTCGACGCCGCCGCCGCTGATCGTCGCCTGCAGAGCGCTGACGAGCGTATTCATGCGGTGGTACAGATCCTGGTAGATGGTCTGCATGTTGCTCAGCGTCTCGGTGTATGCGGAGTCGCTCGCAAGCGTTATCGCGTCGAGCGCGTCAATCTGGCCCTGAATCTGGGTCAGGACCGCGTTGCCGCTATCGATTGCGGACTGGCGGGTCGTCTCTGCGGCGTTCAGCAGGTCCTCGCTGTTGAACCGAGTGGCGAGCTCGCCGATCGAGGTGTTGAAGCCGTCCGCAGCCTGATATGCCGCTGAGAGCGTCTGATAGGCCTGCTCCTCGGACGTGGTGCTCACTGCTGCCGTCGCAGGCGCCGCGGAGGACGCCGCCTCGGCAGCGGAGGCCGAGGACTCCGACGAGGCGCTCGAGACGCTGGCGGCGCTGGCGGCACGCGAGGCGTCACCCGAGTTGGACGTCACCGTGACAGCGGGCGTGGTCGTGGGGCTGTTCGACCTCCATGGATGGAAGACAAGCAGCAGTGCGGCGGCGATGATGATGACGACGAGGATGACCAGGACGACAATCGGCCACTTGGGGGTGGAGCTCATGCTCTTGGTGTCGAACGGGCGCAGGTTCTGCTGTGCCGGCTGAGCGCCCTGCTGAGCCATCGGGTTGGGGTTGGACTGACCCTGGCCGGCGGCATACTGCGCCTGCCCCATCGGCTGGTTGACGTTGGCCTGAGGCGCGGCGCCGGACCTACCGTATGCGCCCGCCTGCTGCGGGACCCTTTGCGTGGGCGCGGCCTGCCCCCCGTACCTGGCTCTT
>CAIFEU010000073.1 GCA_903789505.1 uncultured Coriobacteriales bacterium | reverse complement strand
CGCGCAGCGCCTCCGAGGGGAACGGCTGCCGCGGGGAGACGTCGTCGGGCTCCATCACGCAGACGCGCTCGATGCGCAGCCCGGGCCAGGCGCGGGTGTCGACGTCGCCCAGCCTGGCGGCCACGACCGCCACCTCGGGGCTGCGCCGGGGGACGCCCGCCACCGTTCCCGTTCCCGTGCGCGCGTCGGGCGCGCCGGCGCCGCGGGGGTCCGCATGCCGCGCCATAAGCTCCCCGAGCAGCCCGAGGACGGCGCCGGTGAGGTGGTACGGGAGGTTGCTCATCACCTTGTTCGCGCGGCGACCGCGCAGCACCCGGAGCGCGTCGCCGCAGACGACGCTCACCTCAGGGCAGCCCGCGCCGCCGCTCCATGCGCCCTCGGGGAGGCGGAGGCGCTCGCGCAGTCGCCCGCAGAGCCCCTCGTCGAGGTCGACCAGCGTAAGGCTGTGGCAGGGCGCGATGCGACGCGACACCGTGCCCGCGCCGGCTCCCAGCTCGACGACGTCGTCCGTGGGCGCGAGGCCCAGTGCGACGACCATCTCCGCGATCCTGTCCTCGTTGACCAGAAAGTGCTGGTCGAGGTCGCCCGACACCGTGCTCGCCATCCCGCCCCCCTCTCGCCCGCCCGCAGGACCGCCATCGTAGCGCATCAGCACTCCGGCGTCCCGGCGATGAGGCGGGCGCCCCCGTCGCCGGTCGCGCCGACCTCCCAGCGCGTGGAGGTCACGGCGGACAGGAGCCGCTCGTCGTGCGACGCGAGCAGCAGCGCGCCGGGGTAGCCGGCCAGCAGGGCCTGCAGCGCCTCGGTCGAGTGAATGTCGAGGTGGTTGGTGGGCTCGTCCATCACGATCAGGTTGGGGCGCCGCAGCACGCCCAGCGCGAGCATCACCTTGCGCAGCTCGCCGGGGCTGAGCTCGCCGCCCTCGAGGACTCGCCCCGGGGATGAGTTGAGGCGGGCGATTACCGACATGGCGCGGCCCCGGTCCGCGTCGTCGAGCCGCGCAAGCTCCGCCATCGTGCGCCCCACCTGCCCGGCGTCGGGCTCCTGGGGCACGTAGCAGCAGGCCACGGCGGGGTCGCACGTGACCTGCCCCACGATTGCGCGCACCAGCGTGGACTTGCCGCACCCGTTGGGGCCGGCGAGCGCCACGTGCTCGGTACCTCCGATCGTGAGGTCGGGGACGTCGAGCGAGCGACCGCCGCCCATCGGCAGGGCACACGCGGCGAACCTCACCAGGAACCTGCGCGGGCTCGGCTCGGCATCGACCCACACGTCGCCGTCGTAGCGCTTGGGCACGAAGCTCTCGCCCACCGCCCGCTCCGCATCCGCCAGGCGCCTCTCCATCTGGGAGCTCAGATGCCCCGCGACGCCGTCCTTGCCGGTGTAGATCGCGAGCCTGATCCGGTCCTTGGCGTCCCCGTCGCGCGGGTCGACCCTGCCGGCGCTGCGCATGCCCGCCGACCGCGACGCCTCCTCGCGTCGCCTGCGCGCCTCCCGCTCCAGCCGCGACCTCTCGCGCACGGCGCGCTCGCGGGCGCGCAGGGCGCTCTCCCGCTCAAGACCCGCCTGGCCGCTGCCCTGAGACCAGCCTCCCTGGCGCATGGTCGCCCTCCCCGCGCCCATGAACAGGCACCGCGCGCAGAGCTCGTCGAGCAGCGCGCGGTCGTGGGAGATGAGCAGGCCGACGCCGTCGAACGCCCCCAGCGCACGGGCTATCGCCTCCCGCGTCGGGGCGTCCACGTGGTTGGTGGGCTCGTCCATAACGAGCAGGTCGGGGCGCACCCACAGCGCGCACGCCACCTGGAGGCGCTTGCGCTGCCCGCCGGAGAGGGTGTCGAACCGCCACGCCCAGTCGTCCTCGATCCCCAGCGCCGCCCTGAGCGCGACCGCGTCGCGGTCGTACGCGCAGGCGAAGTCCTCCAGCGTCCCCGGCCGCCTGCCGCAGTCCTGTTCGCACACCGCGCCGACCAGCCCGCCCGTGACGGAGCCGGAGTCGGGGCGCAGCTGCCCGCACGCGATGCGCGCCAGCGTCGTCTTGCCGCAGCCGTTGTCGCCGACGACGCCGGTCCACCCCCGAGGGAAGGTGGCGGTGACGCCGCGCAGCACCGGCTCCGCAGAGCCGGGATAGGTGTATTCGATTCCCGTGAGATTGAGTTGCATGTCCGCCTCCTGGTGGGAGGCCATTCCGGTCGGGTCGCGCGGGACGCGCGGCGCACGCGGGGCGGGAGCGTTCCCGTCGCGCGGCGCAAGATGTGAGCGCATGGCAGAGGACAGAGCGATGCTGATGCGGCACCCCGGACCGGCATGGCCGATCGACGATGAATTCTGGGCGCCCGTATGGGCATCGTTACCTGCGCATGCACCTGACCTCTCTCGAACCGGGGCTTGCCAAAGGCCCCGGCGGCCGACCGTCTGTGCCGACCAGTCTACACCCGTGCCGCCCCCGCGGGCGCCCGGGCGGCGCGCATGGGGCACGGCCCACATGCCGTCCATCGCGGGGCAACCGTCCATCGCGGTGCCGCCGTCCGCCGGCGTCCGCGGCGGCCTTCCACGCAATAGGTGGAGGTTTTGCCGCGATGTCGTCGCCGCGCGTTGAAGGGGGCTCGCGGGTGGGAGGCTTCCGGGAGATGGGCGCGCACGGCGCCGCGGGCGAGCGCCGAGGCGGGCCCCGGCTCACCGCAGGGCCGGGTGACCCAGGCGGCGCCCGGCGCGCCGGACGATCGAGAGGAGCATGCCGCATGGCTACGAAGGTGCAGATAAAGCGCGTGTACGAGGAGCCCGACGCGGACGACGGCTACCGCGTGCTGGTCGACCGACTCTGGCCGCGCGGCGTCAGGAAGGACGCCCTGCAGCTCGACGAGTGGGCCAAGCAGGTCGCCCCCTCGACGGAGGCGCGCAAGCAGTTCGCGCACCAGGCGGACCGGTTCGACGACTTCAAGGGACGCTACCTGCAGGAGCTCGACACCAACCCAGCCGCCGACGAGTTCGTCGAGGAGGTCCGCTCGCTGGCGGGGCAGCACGCGGGGGACCTCACGGTCACGCTGCTGTACGCCGCGCGCGACCCCGAGGTCAACCACGCCGTCGTCCTGCGCGACTGGCTCGAGCGTCGCCTCGCCCAGCCCGCCGGCGACTCCGGGCGCCGGTGAGGCGCCCGCGGGCCCGGGCGCCCCGGCACATGGGTCGGGTTCATCCCCGGCCTACCTCGCCTGCTCCCCCGCCCCGGCCCCTCCCGCGCACATCCGCCTGATGGCCCCCACCAGGTAGCGCGCCGCGCCGGGTGCCCACGCGTCGTAGTAGGCCTGGAACCGCTCGTCGGCGAGGTACATCTCGGCGAGCTGCGCGTGGCCCTGCAGGGTGTACTGCCCCTCCGGCCAGAAGCACGACAGCCACTCCGCGTGCGCCCGGGCGGCGCGCGGGGCATGCGGCCCGCTCGCGTCCCGGTCGCCCTCGGAAAGCCCCGCGAGCACCTCGTCCCTGACCCGCGCCTCGAGCTCCGAGGCTCGGCCGAAGTCCGCCTGCGACATGCCCATCAGCCGCTCGTTGGACGCGTCGGCCGCCTCGTCGCCCCAGCGCTCGCGCACCTCCCTGCCGTACGTGCGCTCGTTCTCCTCCACCGCCTCGCGCTTGAACGCCTCGAACCGCTCCTCGTCGCCCATCGGCGTACCCCCTTCCATGCCCGCGAGCGTGTCCTCGACGCTCGCGATGATCCGATCGATGCGCTCCCGGCGCCTGCGCAGCTCGCCCAGGTGACGCCTGAGCGCCTCCGCCGGGTCGAAGGCGGGGTCGTCGAGGATCCTGCGGATCTCGTCGAGCCCCACGCCCAGCTCGCGGTAGAGCAGCACCTGCTGCAGCCGGTCGACCTCCCGCCTGCCGTAGGAGCGGTAGCCGTTGGGCAGGCGCGGCGCCTCGAGCAGCCCCTTCTCCTCGTAGAAGTGCAGCGTGCGCACCGAGACGCCCGACAGCTCAGCGAGCTGCCCCACCGAGTAGCTGGCCTCGTCGCGCGCCCCTGCGCGGACGCCCGGTGCCTCGCACCCGCCGCAGTCCCGCCCGCGCGCGCCGGCGCCCGCAGGGTCATCCCCGCAGGCGCCAGCGTCGCGGCGGCCGTCGCCCGCACCCACGCGTCTCCTCGTCTCGCCTGGCCGTCGCATCGCGCACGCCCCTCTCTGACGCCTCCCCATCCGCGTACCGGACACGCTGCCGTCGGCGCCCCGGCAATCCGGCGCCGCTGACGGGTGACAGGCTACTCCCTGACGCAGCGTGGGGGTCAAGCGCAGCTCGGGAGACAATCGTGGAGTTCCCGCGACGTCGGCTCGCCGTCAGTCCGCCTCGGGCGTCTGCGCCGGGACGGCGTACCAGCGCCGCCTGAGCGCGAGCGCGGCGTTGACGAGCAGGATCAGGGAGGGCACCTCGATGAGCGGCCCCACCACCGCGGCGAAGGCCTGGCCCGAGGCGAGCCCGAACGTCGCCGCCGCCACGGCGATCGTCAGCTCGAAGTTGTTGCCGGTCGCGGGGAAGGCGACCGAAGCCATGCGCGGGTAGTCGGCGCCGACGCGATGCGCGAGCCAGGCGCTGGCGAAGAACGTCACGACGAAGTAGACCACGAGCGGGACCGCGATGCGCACGACGTCCAGGGGCAGCTCGGCAATCATCGACCCCTTGAGCGAGAACATCATCACGATCGTGAACAGCAGCGCGACGGGCGTCACCTTCGAAATCTTGGGCACGACGCGCTCCTCGAAGTAGCGCTCCCCGCGCGCGTGCACGAACGCCGCCCGCGTGGCCGCGCCCGCCGCCATCGGCACCCCCAGGTACACCAGGACGCTCTGGGCGATCTGCCCCATCGACACGCTGATCGCGGTGGTCCCGGCGACGCCCGCCGCAGGCGCCAGCACCGTCAGGAACAGCCACGCCATCGGCCCGTACAGCAGGATCTGGAAGATCGAGTTCAGCGCGACCAGCCCGGCGGCGTAGTCGCTCGACCCACCGGCGAGCTCGTTCCAGACCAGCACCATCGCGATGCAGCGCGCCAGCCCGATCATGATGATGCCCTCCATGTAGGCGGGCTGGTCGCGCAGGAACACGACGGCGAGCGCGAACATGAGCAGGGGGCAGACGACCCAGTTGAGCGAGAGCGACAGGGCGAGGAGCCGCTTGTCGCGAAAGACCTCGGGCATCTTCGCGTAGCGGACCTTGGCAAGGGGCGAGTAGAGCATGCACACCAGCCCGATCGCGATCGGGACGTTGGTGGTGCCGACGCTGAGCCGCCCCAGCGCCTCGGAGACGCCGGGGGCCAGCGCACCGAGCGCGACCCCGGCGGCCATCGCCAGGAAGATCCACAGCGTGAGCAGGCGGTCCCACAGCCCCAGGCGCCGCGCGGAGGGGGCTGCCGACGTCGCCGCGGCGGCCATCTAGCAGCACCCCCTCGCAGGGGCGCACCCGCACGGACCCGCGACGACGCCGCCCGCGTCCGTCACGCCGGCGCCCTCACCCGTCCCGCACCCACCTGCCGAGCCGTCGCAGCACCGGCCCGGCCCCTCCGTCTGGCGGACCTCGGTCAGCTCGTCGAGGCGCCTGCGGGCGCGCGCGACTCCCTCGGGGTCGATCGAGTAGTAGGTCCACTTGCCGTCCTGACGGGCGCGGACGATGCCCGAGTCGACGAGCACCCTCATGTGGTGGGAGAGGTTCGACTGGCTGACGTCGATCCTCTCGAGCAGGTCGCACGCGCACTTCTCGCCCGTGCGCAGGCGCGCGAGCACCTGCAGGCGGCACTCGCTGCAGAACGCCTTGAAGATGCGCGCGTCATCGACGTCGGCGTCGCCAACAGACCCCTCGGGGGCGCCCACCGCCTCACGCGTCGCCGCACCCTCCCCCGCCCCTCGCGCCGCCGCGCCCAAGTCCGCGTAACCCTGCCGCAGACCGCCCTGGCCACCTGTGTCCATCGAGCAGACCCCCTCCGTTCCCGGCGCCGCCAGAAGGCAGCGCCCTCGGGCGCAGCCGCGGCGAACCCCATGGCGGCGCATTTCACATCAAAATATTTCGATATGATTCCTCGGACCATGATAGCCCCCACAACGGGGGCGTCAACGTCATATCGATACTTTTTGATACGACTCGACGCCACGCGGGGTCACGGGCAGTGCCTGCACGGGTGAGGGCTCGTCGCCACGAAGCGAAGGCGGTGCCTCGTCGCCGCCCCGCCTACCTCCCGTCCGCCCGCGTGGGGTCGACGGGCGCCTCCGCCCCCTGCGCGGGCACCTCCCCCATGCCGAGGTAGCGCTCCCACGCCTCCCTCGTGCGCATCCGCTCCGCCGCCCGGCGATAGGCGTCCGCCAGCTCCGCGCGCCGCGCGGACAGCTGCCTCATGTCGCGCCTGAAGCGGCGCACGAGCTCGGCGAACCTGTCGTTGTCCCGCCAGCGCAGCGACACCCTCTGGTTGGGGATGTCGATCGCGACGATCACGTCGGCGTCGCGCGTCTCTCCGGGCTGGTAGGCGCCGGCGCCGCGCCCCATGATCGCCACCTTGCGGGCATGGGCGTGCCGACGGTCGGCGCCCCCGCCCGCCTCGCCGGCAGCCGCGTCGGCCTTGCCGGGACCGCCCGCCATTCCGGAGCCCGCACGGGTGCCCCCGCCCGCTCCCCCGCGCAGCAGCCGCGTCACGTCATGCCCCGCGAACGTAAGCAGGTCCCTGACGCGCTCCGCCAGCGTTCGGCTGCGATCATGCTGGACGTCGACCGGCTCGACGTCGTCCAGGTCGATCCCAAGCTCGAGCAGGGCTCCCCTCGCCTCGTCGAACGGCATCGCCTGCTCCCTCGTCCTGTGCGTCTCGAGGAAGCGCCTCTCCGCGAATCCGGGAGCGAAGCACACGTCCGGCCCCGCGAGGAAGTCCTCGACCCCCTCGCACACGAGCTCCGCGTCGGCGTAGTTCAGGCGCCTCACCTCGAGGTAGAACGCCTCCTTGATCATGGAGTCGAAGTCGCTCATCGGGGCGATGCCGCTCGCGGCACGGGCGATCAGGGCGTTCCTCGTGGTCTGGTAGCGCTCGACGGCCGCGTCGTAGCGCAGGAAGAACGGCTCGTGCCAGACGCAGATGCCGTTCATCGTCATGAACCTGCGGCCCGCGTCGTCGCCGTCGCGCAGGGCGTACTCGACGTCGTCAAAGCGCACGAACAGGGGCAGGGGGAGCCCGCGCCTGCGTATCTGCGTCACCGGGATGCAGCAGTACCACCACGCCGCGTAGCGCTGCCTGATGTCTTGGCACTCCTTGCGGTACAGCGTGGGCTCGAACGCCTCGTTGTGCACGATCTCGTGCGTCAGCGACAGGCGCAGCGGCGGCTTCACCGGCTGGCAGTACCCCCGGTAGTTCATGAAGCCGGTGTCCTCGCTCTGGATGTCGACGTCGTACATGGAGAGCATGGCGCCGCTGACGAACGCGTCGGCGTATTCGTCCCTGACGACGCGCAGCAGGTTGAAGGTCCGCACGAACGCCTCCGTGCAGAAGCTGACGTCGTCGTCCATCATCAGCGCGTGCGTGGCCCCCTCGTCGACGGCCGCGATCATGCCGCGCGCGAAGCCGCCCGCCCCACCGGCGTTCACGTTCGGGATGACGCGCACGCCGCCGCCGGAGAGCCCCTCGGCGTCGAGCGTCCTGCCGTTGTCGACGACGTTCATGACGAGGTGGGCGCTGACCTCGTCGAAAGCGTCGTCGCCGCGGAGGCGCTCGTACTCCTCGGCGGTCCCGTAGAGCAGGTCGCGGCGAATCTTGCCGACGTTCGCGGCGATGTAGCGCTCCTTCTTGAAGGTGGTCGTGCAGATTGCGAGCCTCACGTCACGCACGGAGCCGGCATGGGCGAACCATCCCACCGTCCTGAAGTCGCAGTCGTCCTGCGTCTCCACGCGAAAGCCGACCAGCACGGGCACGTCACCGTGGGCGTTGGGACGCTCGCCTGCCGCGACGCCGATCACATGGGTCGCGAAGCCGCCCCGGTCGTCGAACTCGAGCCGCTCCCCGTCGACGACGGTCGACGGGTACGCCCAGGCGTCCGCGTACTCGACCGTGACGGCGTACCTGCCGCGCGCGGTGACGTGGAGCTCGAAGTCGCGCACGTCGGCGTACAGCGCCCACTTGCGCAGGGAGAGCGCTCCGTAGTAGGTCATGAAGTCATACGTTCCGCCCGCCGGGAGCCGGAAGCCGTGGATGCCGAGGCCCTCCCCGCGTCGCTTGACGGCAGGCAGGCTGCCGCCGCAGCACCTGACCCACAGCGTCGGCGTCGTGAGGTACTGCTCGGAGTCTTCGACGTCCACGTTCGCGAGCTTGACGATCTCCATGTCCATCTCTCCCCATTCGGGCGATGCCGCTCCGACGCCGCGGACGCGCCTTGAGCCGGCGCGGCCCGCACGCGCGCGAGGCGACCCATGCGAAGGGGACGCGAGCGCATGCGGTGATGTCGGTGTGAAAGTGACGTTTGTGAAAAAGTGTTTGTGAAGGTGGTGGTACGCCAACCGAAAGCGCGAGAGCACGGGAGCGCCGCCGCTCGGACGCCAACCCATGGAAGCGGATTCTATTCGCGAGAGCTTAAGGGACCTTGAAGGAAGCCCGCGGCGGGGCGCTCCAAAGAATGGGCATAATCGGGGGATGGCACGTCACCGCAGGCATTGCCCCGCCCCGAGAGGGCTCGGCACGGGCGGCGGCGACTCGCCTCGGCAGCCGAGAGATAGGAGTCCCCATGTCCGTCAGCACCAACGCCAGCGACAGCATCGAAGCGCCCGAGGCGAACGAGGTGATCCGCGCGATCGAGGCGCGGCGCTCCGTCCGCGCCTACAGGCCCGACCCGGTCCCCGAGGAGCTGGTGAGGAGGGTGATCGATGCGGGAATCTGGGCGCCGAGCGGGATGAACCGCCAGTCGGCGATCGTCCTGGCGGTGACCGACAGGCGCCTGCGCGACCGACTCGCCGAGGCGAACCGCAAGGTCATGGGCGCGCCCGAGGGGACCGACCCCTTCTACGGCGCGCCGGTGGTGCTCGCCGTGCTCGCCGACGCTTCGGTTCCGACGCACGTGGAGGACGGCGCGCTCGCGCTCGGCAACATGATGCTCGCCGCCTCGGCGCTCGGCCTGGGAAGCTGCTGGATCCATCGCGCACGCGAGGTCTTCGGGACGCCCGAGTTCAAGGGCGTTCTCGCCGACATGGGCATCGACGCCGAGAGGTACGTCGGGGTCGGCCACTGCATCCTGGGCTATCCCGACGGCCCGCTGCCCGAGCCGCACCCGCGCAGCCAGGGCCGCGTCTTCTGGGCGCGGTAGGGGCGCGTTGGCCCGTCCGGCGACGGCCCCCACGCCATCGATGGGCGTCGCTGCCAGCCATGGGGCCCGGGCAAGAGGCTCTCGCGGCGGCGGCTGCCCCGGCGGGCGGAGCCGCTCGAAAGGAGGGAAGGCACGAGATGAGGAGGGACGGGAGCACGCGCGCGGCGGCATGGGTCGCCGTGGCGCTGGCGGTCGCAGGGGCGGTGCTGCTGTACCCGATCGGGTCGCTGCCGCTCGACTGCGCCTTCGCGCTCGTCAAGGCGTGCATGGTCGCGGGGCTGGTGGTCTTCGCCCTGTCCGCGCGCGACGCGACGGCGCAGGCGGGGTTCACGCTGTGGGCGGTGGCGAGCGTCGGCGCCATCGTGCTGACGATTTGCAAGTGGAACCTCGACCTCGCCGCCACGCCCTGGGACGCGGTCCTGTACGTGGGCAGCATGGCGGTCGACCTAGGGATGCCAGCGCTGGTGTACAGCCTCTCGAGGCGCGCGGGCTAGGGAGTCGGGCCCGCCGCGCGGCCATCCCCGGTCGCGGTGGACTTCGCGGCGCGGATGGCCGAGGATCGCCTCGGCGGGGCCGCCTCCCGACGGGCGGCGATGACAGCGGGCGCGACGGGGCGCCCGGCAAGCAGGAAGGGGGGTGCCATGCAGCAGGTCGAGCGACTCCTGCGCGGACAGGCGGACCAGGACGACCGGTATCGAACGTTCAACGCGCGCATCGTGGCGACCGCCGACCCGGGCACGATGCTGGGCGTGCGCGTGCCGCGGCTGCGACAGGTCGCGCGGCAGGTGGAGCGCGCGCAGTGGCGTGACGCGTTCCTCGCGGAGCTTCCGCACCGCTGGTACGAGGAGTACCTGGTGCACGCCTTCGTCCTGGACGGCGAGCGCGACCTGGGTGAGGCGGTGCGAGGGCTCGACGCGCTGCTGCCCCATGTCGACAACTGGTGCGTGTGCGACGCGCTCAACCCCAAGGCGTTCCACGACCCGCGGGCCCTGGGCGACGACCCCGCCGCGACGCTGCTGCCCCTGGCGCGGCGCTGGATGGCGTCCGGGCACACCTACACGCGGCGCTTCGGCGTCTCGGTGCTGATGCGCGACCTGCTCGGCCCCGGCTACGACCCCTCCCTGCTGAGGGTCGCGGTCGAGGCGGACAACGGCGAATACTACGTGCGCATGATGGTGGCCTGGTACCTGGCGGAGGCCATGGTCACCCATGAGCGCGACGTCATGGAGGTCCTCGCCGACCCAGCGCTCGACCCGCAGCTGAGGCGCATGGCGATCCGCAAGGGCATCGAGAGCCTGCGAATTCCCGACCAGACCAAGCAGGCCCTCCGCCTGCTGAGGCAAGGGACCTGACGAGCCGACGGATCGCGCTCGGTCCCGCACGCGCCGCCGGGAGGGCACCGGCGCGGCGGCGGGGACGTCGTCGCCGCCCTACCTGCTGACGACCGAGACGCGCTGGCGGACGCGGTCGCCGGGCTCGATTTCGTCGACGGTCGCGATCGCGCGGTCGGCGCAGGAGACAGTCGGCTCGCCCTTGGAGTTACGTGCCGTACGTACCTATCGGTGACTATTGGAGGCCACCCGCTATGACATCCGGAGACAATCCCGTCGAGAGCCTCCCCGCGTGCCCGGTGGAGACCACGCTCACGCTGATCGGCAACAAGTGGGAGGTGCTCATCCTGCGCGACCTGATGGACGGCACCAAGCGCTTCGGAGAGCTGCGCAGGTCGGTGGGGCACATCTCGCAGAAGGTGCTGACGAGCCAGCTGCGCGCGATGGAGGCGGCGGGTCTGGTGCACCGCGAGGTGTTCGCCGAGGTGCCCCCGCGCGTGGAGTACTCCCTCACGCCGCTGGGGCGCAGCCTGAAGCCCGTGCTCGACTCGCTGAGCGCGTGGGGGACCGAGTACAAGCGCCGCCTCGCGCAGGGCGCGCCGATGGGCGACGCGTAGGCGTCGCGCGCCTGGCCGCCCGGTCACCCTCAGGTGACCGACCCACCTCGTTGTGCGTACTTCCCCTCGGAGCCCCGACGTGCGACGCTTGGCGCGACGTGAGGAGGACGCATGAGGAAAGACTTCGATGACGAGAAGGTCCCACGCCCCGCGCCCGGGGACGACGCCGTGGTGGGCGTGACGCGGGGCGGGGGCGCGGGCTACGGCGCGACCGCCCGCGAGGCCGCCGCCCTCGCGGCTAGCATGACGCAGGAGGAGCGGCGCGCCTGGCTCATCCGGGCGCTCGCGGCGGAGCGCGACGACCTGCCCGGGCAGACCCTAGAGCCACCGGACGACCCGCAGGGCCAGCGGCGCCTGCTCAGGGCGCTGCTCAACGTCAGGCCGCCGTGGCCAGCCGACCAGCGCCTGCTCGCCGTGCAGGACGCCTACCTGCGCGCTCGGCTCGCCGAGCGCGGCGGGGCCGTGCGGGCGGACGCTCTGCCGCGCACGGCAGACGGGCTGGCGCTGTGGCGCGGGGACATCACGTTGCTCGAGGTGGACGCCATCGTGAACGCCGCGAACAGCGGGCTGCTGGGCTGCTTCGCGCCCAACCACGGCTGCATCGACAACGCAATCCACACCTTTGCCGGCATCCAGCTGCGCCTCGAGTGCGCCTCGCTGGTGGGGGCCCGGGGAGGCGACGAGCCCGCGGGACGGGCGCGCATCACCGCGGGGCACAACCTGCCAGCCGCGCACGTCCTGCACACGGTGGGGCCCATCGTCGCGGGCGACGGGCCGACGCGGCGCGACGAGGAGCTGCTCGCGAGCTGCTACGGAGCGTGCCTCGACCTGGCTGCCGCGCGCGGCCTGCGCTCGGTGGCGTTCTGCTGCATATCGACCGGGGAGTTCCGGTTCCCCAACGCGCTGGCGGCGCGCGTCGCCGTGGACACCGTGCGCGGCTGGCTTCGGCGCAACCCAAGCGACGTGGAGGTGACGTTCGACGTTTTCAAGCCAGTGGACGAGCGACTCTACCGCGAGCTTCTCGCGGGCGACTGAGCGATTCGCGCGGGCAATCGACGAGGCGGACGCGATCCTGGTGAGGGCGGGGGCGGGCGCAATCGACACCATTGCCGATGCCCTCGGACGCTGGCCTTAGGGACGCCCGAGGGCGTGCCGCCCCGCTGGGATGCGCGCGTCACGCCACCTCGTCGAACTGCGACTCGTACAGCTTGGCGTAGATGCCGCCCCTGGCCAGCAGCTCCTCGTGGGTGCCCTGCTCGGCGATGTCACCGTCGCGCAGGACCAGGATCGTGTCGGCGTCGCGAATCGTCGAGAGCCGGTGCGCGATCACGAAGCTCGTGCGCCCCCGCATGAGGTCGCCCATCGCGTCGCGGATGCGCCACTCGGTGCGGGTGTCCACGTTGGAGGTCGCCTCGTCCAGCACCAGGATCGGTCGGTCGGCCAGGAACGCGCGGGCGATGGTGATCAGCTGGCGCTGTCCCTGGCTGATGTTGGTCGCGCCCTCGTTCACGACGAAGTCGTACCCGCCGGGGAGCGCCTCGATGAAGTGGTCGCAGTGGGCATAGCGCGCCGCCGCGCGGACCTCCTCGTCGGTGGCGTCGAGCCGACCGAAGCGTATGTTCTCGCGAATCGTCCCCTCGAACAGCCAGCTGTCCTGCAGCACCATCGCGAAGTTGCCGCGCAGGTCCGCCCGGGCGACGTCGCGCACGTCGTGCCCGTCGACCCTGAGGCTGCCCGAGTCCACGTCGTAGAAGCGCAGCAGCAGCTTCATCAGCGTGGTCTTACCCGCCCCGGTGGGACCCACGATCGCGACGGTCCTGCCGGGGGCCACGTCCAGCGAGAAGTCGTGGATGATGGTCTTGCCAGGCAGGTAGCCGAACGACACGTCGTCGAACTCGACTGCCCCGCCGGCGCGCCCGATGCGCTCCGGCTCGCCCGTGACGGCGTCCACGCGGGCGGTCTCCCGCTCCTCGGGCGCGTCGAGGAACTCGAACACGCGCTCCGCGCAGGCAGCCATCTGCTGAAGAACGTTGGACACCGTTGCCAGCTGTGACACCGGCTGGGTGAAGTTCTTCACG
>CAIFEU010000072.1 GCA_903789505.1 uncultured Coriobacteriales bacterium | reverse complement strand
CGATCGTCGGGTTCTCGAACAGGTAGCCGAGAATCCCGGTCACGATCACGAGTATGGACCCCGACGTCAGGATCGTGTGCGTCGAGCCGCGATAGGCGGCGGCAAGCGACTCGGCGACCCCCTCCCCCGACCGCGCCGACCGGTAGTAGGTCGTGAAGAGTATCCCGTAGTCGATCGTGGCGCCCATCAGGATGCATTCCACGATCAGAAGCGCGAGATAGTAGATGCTGTACCCCTGCAGCCCCACGACGACGACCGTGGCGCAGACGCCGCACTGCACGATCGCGACGAGAATCAGCGGAATCAGCAGCGAGCGGAACGTCACGAGCACGATGACGAAGATGAAGGCGGTCGTCAGCCCCGTGATCAGCGCGAGCTCCCCGCGGAACCCCTGGCTCATCTCGTAGCCCATCGCGGAGTTCCCCACGACGTGCCAGTCGCCCTGGAGGTTGTCCCCGCACCAGCCGTAGATCGCGCGGAGGAACTCGGTCGTCTGCTCGGACTCGGTGGGGAGCGTGGTCGTCACGACCATGCGCGCGTAGCGGTCGCCTACGAGGCTGGCGCGCGCGTCTCGGAGCTGGCTCGCCGCCCGCGAGATCGCCTCGCGATCGTCCTGCCCGACAAGCTCCCCGAGCGCCGTCTGGCCCGAGACGGCGTCGTTCAAGTGCTCGACGAAGTCATACACCGACATCGTCCAGGACTCGTCGTACAGGCTATGGCCGGCATACAGCTCGATCAGGAGCTCAATCTGGGTCTGCTCGACGCTCTCCCCGAGCCCGCCAAGCAGGCCCGTCATCGTCGAGGCGTCGACCGGCTGGCGCGCCACGACCGCGTCGATGAGGGCGCTCAGACCCACGAGCTGCGCCTTCTGCTCGTCGGTGACGCCCGAGGCCGCAAGCGCCTCGGCGTACTCCTGCCCGCCTGCCACCTCCTGGGCGAGGAAGTCGGCGAACGACCGGTACGATGCGCCCCACCCCTGCGTCCTGCCCGCCGCGACGTCTCCCATCAGATAGACGGCCCGGACCTGCGCGGCGTCCATCCCGAGCCGCTCCGCCATCTCGTCTGCGGTGTAGGAGGCATCGTCGCCGGAGGAGCCAAGCAGGGTCAGCAGCGAGGACACGCCGAGCTGGGATGAGGACGCCTGGGAGGAGAAGGCGGGGTCGGAGGCGAGCTCGCTCGCCGCGCTTGTGAACTCCCGGACCGTGAGCGTCCCCTGCCCCGCCCCACGGCGCTGCGCCTCGTCGGGGTGGGATGCGTAGTACGCGGCGAGAACCTGCGTCACCTGGTCCCGGTCCATGCCGAAGAAGTCGGAGAGCTCGTCCACGGAGCGGTCCTGCGTGAGCTGCTCAGGGCTGGAGAGCGTCGAGAGCCGGTCCACGTCGGCGGCTGACGCGGAGGGCAGGACGGAGGCGTACCGCTCGTCCGTCAGGACGTCGTCGCAGAGAAATGACAGAAGCGCTCCCGGCTCGACGTCGGGAAGCGCCCCGCCGCTGTGCCCGTCGTAGATGACGGCGGCGACCATGTCGCGGCTCAGGGAGAGCCCACCGAAGGACGCGCCGCCGGTGACGGCCTGCGAGGACGCCCCCATCTGGGAGAGCGCCTCCGCGAGCTCGTCGGCGCCCTTCTGGGCGCCGAGCGTGTACGAGAAGCTCGTGACCCCCGTCACCTCGTGCCCCTGGTCGGCGGCGATGCTCTCGGCGAGTCGGGCGACCGCCTGGTCCTCGTCAGCGTCGTAGACCACGACGGTCGTGTTCTGGCGGGGGAACACCTGCGCCACCGGGTCGATCTGGTCGAGCGAGAAGCAGATCGCCGTCTGGTTCTGCCACACGAGAAGTCCCGCGAACGCGACGACGAAGCCGACGGCGATCTGCCTGCGCCAGCGGTGCTCCCCGCGCGCCACGCGCCCCATGCCGAGCCTTGGGACGCGCTTGGCGGTCGCCCGTATCGCACCGTCCGCCCCTACGATGAGGGCAGGCAGCGCGGTGAGCGTGCAGACGGCGCTGCACAGGACCCCCTTGGCAAGGACGGTTCCTATGTCCGCGCCGATCTTGTTGCTCATGAACAGCAACGCGAGCAGTCCCGCGATCGTCGTGAGCGAGCTGGAGACGATCGAGGGGAACGAGTCTGCGAGCGCCTCCTTCATCGCGAGCACCCTGTCGGGCTGGGTGGCGCGGCGCTGGCGATACCGGTTGGTCAGGATGATGGAGTAGTCCATCGAGAGCACCAGCTGCAGCACTGCGGCGATGGAGTACGTGGTGGACGAGATCGACCCGAGGAAGTAGTTCGTGCCCATGTTGAGCAGGACGGCAAACAGTATCGTGACGAGGAAAAGCAGGGGCTCCACCCACGAGCCGCACATGACGAACAGGATCACGAACAGCATCGTGACCGCAAGCACGAGGATCCAGGCGGGCAGGTCGACGCGGGAGCCGTCGTCGTTGGAGAAGACCAGGCAGTAGTCGGAGAAGTCCTGCGAGAGGCTCCTCTCGATGGAGCGCTCCTGCTCGGAATCGTACGGGTAGTCGGTCGAGAGGCGGTACAGCGAGTATCCGTCCCGCTCGTACTCGTCACTTCCCGTGACGTGGTCGACCGAGTCGACGTAGGGTATCGCCTGAAGCCTCTCGAGCAGCTCCCGCTCGCGCCCCTCGTCAAGACCCTGCGCCATCGCGCGTATGGTGGAGGGTTCCCGCTCGTCGGGCCACTGCTCCTCGATGACGACGAGCCCCGCGCGCATCGAGGAGTCGTCTGCCAGGTACTTGGTCATGTCGGTGTTGACGTCGACCCGGGGGATCAAAAGGGCGCACAGCGCCGAGAGCGCCGCCACGATGACGAACACCGCGACGCGCCTGTCGACGACGAATCCCACGACGTGGCTAAGGGCATCAGCTCGCTTCATCGGGCATTCCTCCCCGCTCGCGCGACGCGCGGCGCCGCGCACTGGCCGGCATGCCCCCATTGTGACGCCTCCAGCCGAAAAGGACAGGGGGGATTCGCGACCGGAGGCGCCCAATCGGGCGCAAGCAGCACCGGACGGCAGTCCGACGGTCGCGCCCCCTCATGCGGCGGACGCGACGGCACCTCGCGTAGAGTTCATGCGCCGGTGCGCGCAAGGGGACGCGCGTGCTATCATCGTCCCTCGCGGAGCGGGCCAGACGGTCGCGCCACGGGCGCCCTCGGGCGTCCCGGTGAGGAAAGTCCGGGCTCCATAGGGCAAGATGCCGGCTAACGGCCGGGCGGGGCGACCCGACGGAAAGTGCCACAGAAAAGAAGACTCCCCCGCCGCCTCGCGCGACGGGAGAAAAGCTGAAACGGTGCGGTAAGAGCGCACCAGCGCGTCGGCAACGGCGCGGCTTGGCAAACCCCATCTGGAGAAATGGCAAATAGGGGCGCTATGGGTCGGCCCGGCCCGCGCCCGGGTTGCCAGAGCAGAGGGCCGCGGCGACGCGGTCACAAGATAAATGGCCGTCCTCGACAGAACCCGGCTTATCGGCCCGCTCCGCGCCCCGACGCGGAGCCCATCCGCCTCCGCCTCATCTCGCATTGCGCCGACGGCAGAGACGTCGGGGCGACGGCGCGGGCAACCCCGCCCCATCGCCCCGCACTCGCGCGTCGGCCCAGGCGGCTCACGATGGCAGCACGGCTCACGCGAGGCTCGACAGCGCCTCCACCATCGCGTCGACGTCGGCGCGCTCGATGACGAGCGAGGGCAGGAAGCGCAGGACCGTCGCGTTGCATGCGTTGATGACGACGTGCCTGTCCCTGAGCATCGCCGCAACGACGTCGTGCGCGTCGTGCCCCTCGATGCTCGCCCCCACCATAAGCCCCTTGCCGCGCACCTGCGTCACATACGGCACGGTCGCGAGGCGCTCGCGCAGGTAGGCGCCCATGCGCTCGGCCCGCTCGTCGAGACGCAGGCGCGCCATCTTCTCGAGCGTGGCGTCTGCAGCCGCCATCGCCAGGGGGCCGCCGCCGAACGTCGAGCCCTGCTGGCCGGGGGTCAGCACCGTGGCGGCGTCGCCGCGCGCGACGCATGCCGCGCAGGGCACCCCGGACGCTATGCCCTTCGCGACGGTGAAGATGTCGGGCACGACGCCGTTCTCGCCCACCCCCTCGACCGTCTGGAACGCGAACGGCCTGCCGCAGCGGAACAGGCCCGTCTGGACCTCGTCAAAGATCACGAGCGCGTCATGGCTGTCCGCCACCTCGCGCACGTGCCGCAGGTACTCGTCGGTGAGAACCCACACGCCGCTCTCGCCCTGGATGGGCTCCATCATGATCGCGCAGACGTCCGGCCCCATCGCCGCGTCCAGGGCGGCGAGGTCGTTGCGGTCGACGCTGCGGAAGCCGCCCGGCAGCGGCTGGAAGGGGGCCTGCAGCCAACCCTGGGCGGTCGCGGCGAGCGTCTCCATCGTACGGCCGTGGAACGACCCGTTCAGCACGACGATGGTCTGGCAGCCCTCGCCATGCCTCTCGACGCCGACCCTGCGCGCGACCTTCATCGCGCACTCGTTCGCCTCGGCGCCGGAGTTGGCGAAGAACGTGCGCCAGCCCAGCGCGTCACCCCCCGCGAGGTCGGAGAGGCGCTTGGCGACCTGCCCGCGATGCTCCGCCAGGAAGTAGTTGGACGTCTGCACGATCTTGCCCGCCTGCTCGCGTATCGCTGCGGTCACGTCGGGGTCGGCATGACCCAGCGGGCAGACGGCAATTCCGGAGAGGAAGTCCAGATACTCGTTGCCCTGCGCGTCATAGAGCCGCGTCCCCTCGCCGCGGACGAACAGCGTGTCGCGCGGGCCGTAGTTCTGCATCAGGTAGCGCGCGTCGAGCGAGCGCGCCTCCTCGGTCATCGTGCTCCCCGCACGCGTCAGGCTCTCTACAGCCATGGGATGCCTCCGTCTCTCTGCGACCGCGTCCGGTCGCGCCTTCCGTCCGCCACGCCCTTCTGAGGGCTCCTAGCTCACCGCGCTGCGATTCACGCGCGCTGCGACGTCATGCCTGAACAGGTCGTCCGCCGATCCGGTGATCATCGTCCCGACGCCGGTGTCGGTGAACAGCTCAAGGATGATGCTGTGCGGAGTGGTCCCGTTGAGGATGTGAGCCCGGTTCACGCCGTTGTCGAGCGCGTCCACGGCGGCGCGCACCTTGGGGATCATGCCCGTCGAGAGCGCCCCCGAGTCGATCATCGAGCGCGCGTCCGCAGCGGTCATGCGCCCGATCAGGCTCGCCTTGTCGGAGAAGTCGCGGTACAGCCCGTCCACGTCGGTCAGAAAGACGATCTTGCTGGCCTTGCAGGTCTGGGCGACCGCGCTGGCGAACGTGTCGGCGTTGACGTTGACCGCCTGCCCGTCGGGACCCACCCCCACGCTCGCGATGACCGGGATGTACCCCGCGTCCACGAGCGTGGAGATCGGGTCGGGGTCGACGGAGGTCACCTCCCCGACCCTGCCGAGCTCCTCGCCGGCGAGTCGGCAGTGCACCATCGAGCCGTCCACGCCCGACATGCCCACGGCGAGGGGGCCGTGAGCGTTGAGCGCGAGCACGAGCTCCTCGTTGACCTTGCCCGAGAGCACCATCGAGACGATGCGCATCACCTCGGGCGTCGTGACGCGCAGCCCGCCCTTGAACTCGGCGGGGACGCCGAGGCGCTCGGCGAGGCGCGAAATGTCCTTACCGCCCCCGTGGACGATGATGGGATTCACGCCCACCAGGCGCAGCAGCATGATGTCCTCCATCACCTGCGCCCGCAGCACGGGGTCGACCATCGCCGCGCCACCGTACTTGATGACGACCGTGGTCCCGGTCATCGCCTTGATCCACGGCAGGGCCTGGGTCAGGACGACCGCCCGGTCGGCGGCGCTCGACACCTCGCCTGCGCCCTGGACGGGCAGCGAGTTCCTCAGCACTTCCACAACAGACATCCGCATGCCTCCAAAGACCTCTCTGGGCCGGCTCGCCCGGAGCCGCCGCCGGCGCGCGCCCGGCGCGGCCACCGGGGGCACGGGCGCTACTCAGCTCGTGTAGTCGGCATTGATCGAGACATAGCCGTGCGTGAGGTCGCAGGTCCAGCACACGTATGAGTCGGACCCCGCCCCCAGGTCGCACGCGATCTCACAGCGCGGCAGCTCGAAGCGCCGCGCCGCTTCCTGCCGGTCGAACGCCACGGGAAGCCCCGAGCGCAGCACCGGGAGCCCCACGATGTCGATGTCGACGTCCTCCTGGCTAAACGAGGCACCGCTGCGGCCGAGGGCTGCCGCGATGCGCCCCCAGTTGGGGTCATGGCCTGCGATTGCGGTCTTGACCAGCGGAGAGGACGCCACGGTGCGGCACGCCAGCTCCGCGTCGCCCGGGGTCGCAGCCCCGGTAACGCTCACGCGCACCAGCACCGTCGCACCCTCCCCGTCGGCGGCGATGCTCTGGGCGAGCTTGGAGCACACCCAGAGCAGCGCGCGGTAGAACAGCTCGTAGCGCTCCCCCGACGCCTCGTCGATCCGCTCTCCGCCTGCCGCACCCGACGCGAGCAGGATGACGGAGTCGTTGGTCGAGGTGTCGCCGTCGACGATCACGTGGTTGAAGCTCAGCGAGGTGGCCTCGCGCAGGGCATGGCGCAGGACCGGCGTCCCCACCGGGGCGTCGGTCGTGATGACGCCGAGCATCGTCGCCATGTTGGGGGCGATCATGCCCGCGCCCTTGCACATGCCCCCCACCGCATAGGTGGCGCCCGACGGGTCGACGTAGCGCACCGCCGCGCGCTTGGGCACGGTGTCGGTCGTCATAATCGCGCGTGCGGCTGCCAGGTCGTGTGCCTCGTCGGAGCCGAGCGCCCCCACGGCGAGCCCGACGCCGCGGGCGACCGCCTCCATGGGCAGCTGCGACCCGATGACGCCGGTTGATGCCACCAGCACCTGCTCCGGGGAGCACCCCAGCTCCCGTGCCGCCATCGACGCCGTCGCGCGGGCGTTCTCCAGCCCGGGCTCGCCGGTGGCGGCGTTGGCGATCACCGAGTTGAGGACGACGGCCTGCGCCACCTCGCTCGCCGCGAGGTGCTCCCTGCACACGCGGACGGGTGCGGAGCAGAAGCGGTTCCGCGTGAAGACGCCGGCGACGCATGCGGGAGCGTCAGCGCACACCAGCGCCATGTCGTCCCTGTCGGAGCCGTCAGGGCGCAGCCCCCCGCACACCCCGGAACTGCGGAAGCCGCGCGCGACGTCGACGCCGCCCTCGACGGCATCGCCGGGGCACTCGGGTTCGGGGGGGATAGGCAGCAGGTTGTATTGCATTGCGCTCTCCTTGCGTGATTAATGAATAATCGAACGAGAATATACATCTATACGATAGGCATCGGCGTATCGAGGCCCGAGAACTCATTCAGTCCGCACAGAAGGTTCGCATTCTGGACAGCCTGGCCGGCGGCGCCGCGCACCAGGTTGTCGATCGCGCACGTGATGACCGCGACCCGCGTCCCATGCGCCCTCGCGACTCCAATCTGGACGTTCTCGGTCCCCGCCACGCTGCCGGTGGCGGGCTGGACGCCCTCGGGCAGCAGGTGGACGAACCGCTCCCGCCCATAGTCCTGCTCGAAAGCCGCGCGGAGCTCACCGGCCTCGAGGTCATGCGACAACGTCACGTAGACCGTGGCGAGGATGCCGCGCTTCATCGGGGCGAGATGCGGCGTGAACACGACGCTCACCTGCCGCTGCGCGAGCCGCGTCATGTTCTGGACGATCTCGGGCAGGTGGCGGTGCCTTCCGACCCCATAGGCCTGGTACGACTCGTCCGCGGAGCAGAAGTGGGTGCGTGCCGTGGCGCCGCGCCCCGCACCCGAGACGCCGCTCGCGGCGTCGACGATGACCGGGCAGGAAAGGTCGACCATGCCATCCCTGCGCAGCAGGGGCGCCACCGCGAAGGTCGCGGCGGTGGGGTAGCATCCGGGGTTGGCCACGATCCGGGGAAGGTCCCTCGGGCGCGTCCCCAGGTCGACGACCTGGTCCCGGTTGAGCTCGGGGATGCCGTACACCGCCTGTGAGAGCAACTCGGGTGCCGTGTGGGGGGTGTCGTACCAGCGTCGGTAGACCTCCGGGTCCGACAGGCGGAAGTCAGCGGAGAGGTCGACCACCGCGACGCCACGGGAGACGAGCTCGGGGGTGATCGCCAGTGAGGCGGTGTGCGGCACGGCAAGGAACACGAGGTCACACGACTCGCCGAGGTCATCGGCGTCAGGCGCGACCAGTGTGAGGTCGCACGTGCCGATGAGGCCGGGATACAGCGCGTCGATGCGCGTGCCCGCCTCCCTGGTCGAGGTGATGCGCTCCAGGCTCATGCCCGGGTTCGCGCTGACGATGCGCACCAGCTCGACGCCCGCGTAGCCCGTTGCCCCGACGATGCCGATCCTGACCTTCGCGTCTGCCATCACTGCGTCACCGCACCCTTCGCCGTCGTATGCCGTCTGCGACAGTATGCGCGCGCCCCGTTACAACGCGATGCCCGATGGCGAAAAACGGCGAATCGACCGGCGGACGACGGCGACCGAGCGCCCGCAGCCGTTCGATGGGCGGCGTCACGGACGCGTCGACAAGGGAAGATTCGCGTGTGCGTGCACGCGGCCTGGCGCCTCCCGCAGCGAACGCGGGCGGCACAGCTGTGCGTGCGAAACGAAAGAACCCCCTGCGACCACTGACCGCAGGGGGTTCGATACTTCGGGATGGTGGAGTTGAGGGGATTCGAACCCCCGGCCTCTGCCTTGCGAAGGCAGCGCTCTCCCAGCTGAGCTACAACCCCATATGACGCACTTGGCAGCTCTGACCAGTCGTTTCTCTCCAGCCTTGCTGCGGCGCGAGGTTCATTGTTGCAGGAGCGACGCGACGTGTCAACGAGCGTTTTGGGATTCTCATCGTCTACGCAATTCGCCACAAGCCCGCACATGCCTGCAGCCCTCAGAGTCGCTTGCCTGGCGTCGAGCGCCGTCTGATAGGGTTCAGGTCGCGCCGTCCGCCGTCAGACGTTGACGGCGCCAACGAGGCGAGGGTGCCGTCGGCAAGCAACAAAAAAGGCGCCCTCGGGCGCCGTGAGATCGAAAATGCCCAACCCCCGCAAAGTGCAAGAATGGCCCACCTTATATCAGGTGGGTGCCCGCATCACGACCCTCCGGCTTCCTCAACAAGGGGGATATCCGTAGGACGAGAAATGATAGAGCTCCCTGCAACTATGTGTCGGCCCACCGCAGCTAGATGCGAGGGCTGGGACGACCTGATACTAGCAAAGGCGCGTGGGGAGCACAACCCATCTGCCCCAAATCGTCAGCGCTATGCAAAGTCTCTGATGGACGACCTGACGCGCGCCTGGATGCCCGCCGTCGCGAGACATTCCTCGACGCGCCCTTCATCGGTCGGAAGCGACCTCAGCGCCGTCCCGCACTCGGCCTCGCGCGCCAACGAGGGAGGGAGCTGGACGAGGCGGCACTCGATTCCCCTCGCACGGCAGGCCTCGAGCGCGGAGAGGGCGTCCACCGTGGAGGAGAACCCGCGAACGACGTACTCGCACATCGACAGGGACATGAGGGCCTTCCGAAAGTGAGCGAGCGAAACGCGGGAGCGCGCATGGGCGGGGAAGCCGGGAGGGGCTTGGGAAGCCGTTCCGCTGGGGCCCACGTCGCAAGGCTAAACGGCGTTTTCGCAGGTAAAAGGCAAGTGGCGGAGACGTATGCGAATCGAACACATCCAAGACGCTCTGCACGCCTCACAACGGTTTTGAGGACCGCGGGGCCCACCAGGGCCCATCCGTCTCCAGGCAGAAGCATTCTAGCGCAACGCCGTCGCGCGATGAGGCATGGGTCGGGTCCGGAGGCTCCCCCCACACCATCCGCAGGTTTCCCGCAGGCGCGGAAGCCGCCCACCGGTGCCTCCGTGTCCACGACCCCTGCGGCGCGCGGGGCGTCCGGCGCCGACGAGTCAGCCGCGCCTCAGGATGCGCCTGTTGGGGTCCGCCGCGTCGCGCGCCGTGAAGCCCGCCTGGTCGAGATGCTCGAGCAGGGGCATCGCGTACTTCCGCGAGATACCCAGGGCGGAGCGCAGCTCGCTGGCGGTGGCGGAGCCGCCGCCCTGCTCGATGGTGCGCCGCACCACCTCGCGCGCCTGCTCCGCCGCGCGGGAGTCGAGGTAGTAGGTCTTGTCTATCTGCTCGGCACGCCCCTGCGACGCCAGCCCGCGCAGCGCGCGCTGCAGGTCGGCGACGGGCAGCTCGAGCTGGGCGGCAAGCTCGTCGACCATCGGCGCCGCCAGCCCGCGCTCAGAGAGGGCGGATCCGACGCGGTCGAGCAGGTCGCCCGAGCGGCGGCGCAGCTCCTGGGCGCGCTCGGGGGTCGTGAGCGCGGTGTCGTAACGGGCCACCCTGCCGCGGGCGCTCGCGACGTCGACCAGCGCCGCGAAGGGCTCGTCGCCGACCCAGGGGCACGCGGAGTCGCGCAGCGTGAGCGCGGGGACCCCCCAGTCGCCCTTCGGCAGGCCGGCGAGGCTGCCCGCCATGCGCTCGACGAGCTCGTCGAGCGTCTGCCTCCCGACGTAGCGCGCCTCCATTCCCGGGCGCGCGGGCAGTCTCACGACGCGCGCTTCCTCCCCTCTGGACGCATCGCCCTCGAGCGCGCGGGCGCACGCGTCGACCGGCAGGTCGAGGGCATCCGCCACCTCCGCGGCGCTCATCGGCGCCCTGGCGTCCGCGACGAGAAGCGAGCATGCCTCGTCGTGGTCGCCATGGCGTACCGCCTCGAGCAGGCGCCGGTCGGCGTCGGCGAGCGCGCTTCTGCGCGGGACGCGCGTCAGCAGGACCTCCCCCCCGCCCACGAGCTCGACCGGCGAGTACGACATCACCACGAACGGGTCGTGGGAGCGCAGGGCGAGCGGCTCGTCGAGGCGCACCTGCACGAGCGCCTCCTGCCCCGCCTGCAGCTCCTGCGCACCGTCGAACAGCAGGACGCGCGCCACGGACTGCGACGTCTTGGTGCACACGTGCACGCGCTGCCCCGACTTGAGCGCCTCGGAGACCCCGTCGCGGCCTAGCCAGGTCAGACGCGCGTCGAAGCGGTCGCGCGCGTGCAGACTGCCGGGCGCGGCTATCGTGCACCCGCGCACGATGGCCCCGTCGGGCGCCCCCACGACGTTGAGCGCCGTCCGCTGGCCCGCGACGGCACGGTCGACGGGATGGCCGTGGACCTGCACGCCGCGGACGCGCGCGCGGGCGCCCGCGGGCGAGACCTCCACCTCGTCGCCCGGCGCGAACGCCCCTGCCGACGTCGTGCCGGTCACGACCGTGCCCGCGCCCGCGACGGTGAACACACGGTCGACCGGCAGGCGGGCGGGCTGCTCGCGCCGGCGGCGCGAGACGTCGGAGGAGAGGAAGGCGTCGACCTGGCGGTCGAGCTCCGCGGCGAGCCGGTCGATCCCCACGCCGGTCCTGCTGCTCACCGCGATGACGGGGGCGCCGGCGAACGCCGTGGACGCGAGGTACTCCTCGACGTCGGCGCACACGAGCTCGAGCCAGTCCTCATCGACCAGGTCGACCTTGGTCAGCGCGACGACCATGTGCCGCACGCCGAGCAGCTCGAGGATCCGCACGTGCTCACGGGTCTGCGGCATCACCCCGTCGTCGGCGGCGACCACGAGCAGGGCGACGTCGACGCCGGTCGCGCCCGAGACCATCGCTCGGACGTAGTGCCCGTGCCCGGGGACATCGACCAGACCGACGACCCTTCCGCTGGGAAGGCGGAGCTCGGCAAAGCCCAGGTCAATCGTTATCCCCCGCTCCTTCTCCTGCGGGAGACGGTCGGGGTCGACGCCCGTCAGGCGCATGACCAGGGCGCTCTTCCCGTGGTCGACGTGCCCGGCCGTGCCCACCACCACCGGCGTCTCGATGCCACGGCCATCCTGCGCCCCGTCGGCACGCGCGCTCGTCTCGTTTGCCATCGGCCTCACGCCTTCCTCTCGTCGGTCGTCGGCGCACCCCCGCTGCCGTTCGCGTCCGGCGGCACGGGCAGCGCCAGCGCCTGGGCGAGCGCCGCCACGAGGTCGCTCTCGTCGCGCTCGTCGACCAGCGTGCGCACGTCGCACACCACCCAGTCGCGCTCCACGCGCGTCACCACGGGGCGCTCCGGCGTCCGTATCAGCCACGCCCGCAGCTCGTTGGCGCCCAGACCGGGCGCGCGGACGCGCACGACCCAGGTGGGGAGCTCGCTGGTGGGCAGGGCGCCACCGCCGACGTAGGAGGTGGAGCGCGCGGCGCCCGTGTCGCGTTCGAGTCGCTCCCCGTCGACCCCGCGGGCGCGCAGCTCGTCGCGCAGGAGCGCGAGGACGCGCTCCGCGCGCGACCTCAGCTCCCCCTCCTCCAGGCCGAGCATGCGCAGCACGGGCACGCTGCGCCACGCCACGCCGGGGTCGAGGTAGTCGCGCAGCGTCGCCTCCAGCGCCGCAAGCGTGAGCTTGTCAGGGCGCATCGCGCGCATCAGAGGGTTCTTCTTTACGCGCCCGACAAGCTCTGAAGCGCCCAAGACGATGCCCGCCTGGCTCGCCCCGAGCAGCTTGTCGCCCGAGCAGCTCACGATGTCTATGCCCTGGGCTATCGACCACCCGGCGGTGTGCTCGTCACAGGGGACGCCCGCCTGGGCGATGTCGACCAGCATCCCGGACCCCTGGTCCTCGTAGACCAGCAGCCCGCGGTCGTGCGCGAGCCTCGCCAGGTCCTGGGCGGGAACCTCCTCGTGAAAGCCGACCACGCGGTAGTTGGAGGGGTGCACCTTGAGGATCATCGCCGTCTCGGACGTGATCGCGCGCTCGTAGTCCGACAGGTGGGTCTTGTTCGTCGTCCCGACCTCGACCATGCGCGCCCCCGACATCTCCATGATGTCGGGGATGCGAAACGACCCCCCGATCTCGATCAGCTCGCCGCGTGACACGATGACCTCGCGCCCGCGGGCGAACTCCGAAAGGACGAGCAGCACGGCCGCGGCGTTGTTGTTGACGACCGCCGCGTCCTGCGCCCCGGTCAGGCTCGAGAGCAGGCCGCTGACCAGGTTGTGGCGCGACCCGCGCTCGCAGGTGTCGACGTCGAACTCCAGCGTGGAGTAGTGCGTCGCCACGTCGGCGACGTGCCGTGCCACGTGGGGGGCGATGGGCGCCCTGCCGAGGTTGGTGTGGATGACGACCCCGGTGGCGTTGACGGCGCCGCGCAGCATCGGGCGAGCGGCGACCCCGACCGCGCGCGCGACTCGTTCGACCAGCCCCCCGTCGTCGGCGCCCCCCCCCCCGCGGGCGGCGCCCGCGCGGGCGGGCGCGCCCCCCCCCGCCGCGCGCCCCCTGGGGCGGGGG
>CAIFEU010000071.1 GCA_903789505.1 uncultured Coriobacteriales bacterium | reverse complement strand
CAGGACGGCCAACGAGGTCTATCGGGAGATGTTGCACTCAGCTTGACAATCCGCCAAGCAATAGCGTCGGGGCCCCGATGTCCTGCACAGACGCGGGGCCCCGAACGCGCGGACGCGCGGCGCTATTGAGTCGACTTACTTCTGCTCGTCGAGGAACTTGGTGTCCCACGTGCCGAGCATGCGCTTGACGCACAGCATGCCGCCGGTCATGGCGTTGAGCTTGTTGGAGCCGAACGACTTCCACAGGTAGTGGGTGCTCACGAGGCCGGAACGGATGTTGCCGGCGGCGTAGAGCCCCTTGATGGGCTCCCGCTCGGTGTCGAGGACCTCTCCGTACTTGTCGATGAAGATGCCGCCGTCGGTCCACTGCTTGTAGACCGTGCGCACCATGCAATAGAAGGGAGGCTCGGTGACGCTCGTCATCGTCAGGTTCTCGGCGTCCACACCAAAGTCGGTATCGGAGCCCGCAGCGCACAGGTCGTTGTAACGGTTCACGGTCTCGACGAAGCGGTCGACGTTGGTGAAGCCAACTTTCTCGCCGAGCTCCTCAAGCGTGTCGGCCTGATAGATGACGCCGCGGGAGACGCAGTCGTCGAAGATTTTCGCATCGTCGTCGCCGAGGACCTGGGCATACTTGCTGTCGCAAATCTGGTAGCCGGTGTGGCCGGGCTGCTTCATGTCGGCGAGGCACAGGGGGCTGGTCGAGTACCACTCATGCGTGCCGATGGTCTCGTTGGTGTAGCGGTAGCCCGCCTTGTTCACGCGCAGGAAGGGCTTGGTGCCCCAGCGGGAGGGCGAGTACGCCTTGAACTCGAAGTCGTGCGGCCAGCAGATGCCCAGGTTGAAGGGGCCCTTGTCCTGCTGCGCTCCGCACCACCACGCCATCTTGATGCCGTCGCCGCGGTTGTGGCCGTAGGGCGCGCGGGAGAAGAGATCTGCCGGCATGACGGGCAGGAAGGCCGCGCACATCTCGGGGTCGTGGTGGAAGTCGCCCGTTGCGAGCAGCACGCCCTTGGACGCGTTCACCTTGAGGTAGGTGCCGTCCTGCTTGAGGCAGTATGCGCCGGTGACCGCGCCGGAGTCGTCTTGGATGAGCTGCTTGCCAGGCGTGGAGTAGTAGATGCGTGCGCCGTTGGACTCTGCCTTGTCGCACGCCGCCTTGAGGAACTTGGGGAAACCGTGGTAGACGCGCAGCTGCGTCTGCGTCTCGTCAGGGTCGGGCCAGGTGTAGACCAGGTGCGTGGAGGTCGTGCGCTTGTGGATGCCCTCGTCGACGTCCGCGTCGGCACCGACCTCGTGTTTCCACACGTCATCGCAGTAGGTGGCAAGCCACTCAACCGCGTCGCCGGAGCGGTCCCAGATGGTGCCGGTTACCTCGCCGTTGTTCTGCCCCTGTCCCCAGTAGGCGTAGTCGGCCATCAGCTGCGCGTGGTCGTACTGCACGCCGAACTGGTCGTTGAGCGGCGAGTTGTAGGCGCCGCAGTAGGCACCCTCAGCCTCAGGGAACGCGTCGGCGGTGACGGCGACGACATCGGCGCCCATTGCGGAGGCGTAGACGAGCGCAGGAACGCCGGCGGAACCCAGCCCCATCACGAGAATCTCGCAGTCGACCTCCTCGGAGACCTGGTCGGCGGTCGGGGGCTCGGGCTTCTTCGTCCACGACCACGTCTGTCCCGTCCACTCGCCCTCGGTGTCGGCGTCGCAGCTGCAGGCGCACCCGATGTCGCCCGCGGCGTCGGCGGTGGGCTCGATGTCCCACTGGGGATATCCGGAGGCGTCGAGCCCGGGGAGGTTCTCCCCCGACGTCGACGCGCCGGACTTCGCCGACGCCTCGGTGGCGTCAGCAGGGCGCGCGAGGTTGGCGGTCGCTCCGGCGACGCCCGCTGCGGCGATGACGCCCGCGGCTCCTGAGACGAGCTGCCTGCGCGTCACGCTTGCGGACGAGCTGGCGTTGCTGATGTTGGTGCTCTTCATGGCTTCCTCCTTGTGACTCGCCTGTGACTAGCGCGATGCCGTGATCACCGTGACCGCACGGATGGCGGCACGGTGTTCGGCTCGCGTCGTTGACCGTATCGTTGGCGCGAGGGGGCCGCGACGCGTCTCCCCAAAGGGGTACGAGCAGGCGGAATGACGGGGTATCCTGAAATACCCCCAATGGTGGTAAGCGGTTCTGAGCTGCGGCAACGTTGCATCAGCTGCGAGGCTCTATAATCGGTTGCCCGCTTATCGTCGCCAGTGGGGGGCGGCGGGAATGGACTCGGGCATGCGCTTTGGCGCCGTGCGGTCAGGGGGGATGCGGTTGACAGGCGAGGGGAGACGAACCGCCGCGGTCGTCTGTGGCAAGGCGAGTGCGCTCGTGGTGCTGTTCGCGTCGCTGTCGAGCCAGCTCAGCTCGATTGTCGGAATCGAGTACTTCAACTCGGAGTCGTTTCTTGTGTGCCTCGCGGTCGCGGTGGCGGCGGCATGTCTCGCCCCCGCCCTTGACGGCGCGCGGGTCCGCTTCGCGGCGTCGGTCTTCGTGCTCCTGTCCTCCCTCGTGTGGTTGACGCTGATGGTGCTCGTTCAGGGTGTTGGCGCCTCCGCCGCGCCTTCCTGGGCGCTCATGGCGTATGCGTTCGTTGGGCGGTCGACGACGCTGCTGGTCAACATCGAGTGGAACTACCGCTTCGTCCGCGAGGGCTCTCCGTCTGCGCCGGGACTGACCTGTGCTGCGGTCTTTCTGTCACTCGCGGTGTTCCTCGCCGCTGCGGCGGTCGGAGGGTTCGTCGCGCAGACCGTTCTCATGGGGTGCATACTTGTCAGCTCGGTGCTCGCCGCGGTCATCGGGTGTCTCGAGTGGCGCGCCCATCGCACGGAGGAGCCCAGTGTAGGGGAGGGGAGCCGCCTTGTGGCGAATTCGGGGGAGGCCGATGCCGCCACGCCTACGGCGGTGGGTGTCGAATCGCGTCGCGGGCGCACGTCGCACCCGGTGTCCGCGGAGTCGCATGCGGTTGTTCGCGCCCTGTACTTTGGCTCGCGCGCGCTGTACGGGGTCGCCCTAGCGCTCATCGTCTCACTGGCGTCTATCGGCGGAGGAGCCATTGCGTCGCCTGGGCTTGCGGCGTGCATGGCGCTGCTCGCCGCGGTCCCGTGTGCGTTCTCGTGGCTCGGGTTGCTGACGGTGCGCGGTGCAAGGGCTGCTGCAATCGCCACCCCCGTCATCACGACGCTGCTGGTGGTCACGTCATTCTGGCAGGAGCCCGCCGCAGGCGTGCTGTGCCAGGCGGCACTGCTTGCCGAGGTCTGCTGGACCACGCAGAACCTGTTCCAGCTCGCCTCGTACCGCGACATCTGTGACATGGCCCCGGCCCGCTTCGCGACGTTGGACTATGCCGCCCAGATGGTCACGTACTACCCGGTGGTGTGGGCCCTGACCTCGAGCGGGGCGCTGTCAGCGTATCTCTCGGCGCGCGGGGTGCAACCTCAGACGTTCGGCGTGTGCTGCTGCGCCGCGCTGATGGCGTTCTGCGTGTGCGCGATGGCTCGCCACGCTGTGAAGTACCTGCCGTCAACGCAGGCGGGCCGGATGATGGGGGCGTGCCGGACCGCGGGCGAAGGGCCCGGCGAATCCGTCGACTTTTCGCATGTGGCGGGTGTGCAGATGCTGACGCCACGCGAACGTGACGTGCTGACGCTCATGGCGCAGGGGTACAGCCGCTCCTACATCGGCAAGGTCCTGTACATCTCGCCCGACACGGTCAAGGTGCATGGCAGGCATATCTACGCCAAGCTCGGGGTGACATCCAAAGACGAGCTCATCGCGCTGTGCCGGCGCGAGGGGTGAGGCGCGCGGGCGGGGACGAGTGACTGACCGCGCAGGAGGATGGAAGGCAGCGGGCGCGGGGGAGCGGGCGCCCACCCTGCGTTCGCGACTCAGTAGCCAAGCTCCTCGTACGAGACGTGATGCGTGCGCTGCATCCACTCGAAGAAGGAGTCGACGTCGAAGACGGGCAGGAGAGCCTGCGCGAAGTCCTCGAGGTTCCGCGTGATGATTGCCTGCGCACGAATGCCGATTGCCGTCTGGCAGACGAATGCGTCCTCGAAATCCGACCAGGGAGAATCCAGGGCCGCATCGACCTCACGCTCGCCGGGCGCGGCGACGCGGACCACCCTGCGCAGCCCGCGCATCGCCGCCTTGCACGACTCTGCCCCGTCCTTTCGGCCGCCATTCGTAAGGATGTAGTAGAGGTCGGTCACCTGCGACGAGCTCATCCAGAGCTCGTAGTCTCCCATCGCGGCGAAGATCATCAACCGGCGGCTCGAAGGGTAGAACGGCTCGCGGCGTGCGAGAAAGTCGACGAGGACGTTGGTGTCGACGAGGGCACGAATCATGCGCCCACATCCTCGGCGAGCCCTCGCGACGCGAGCCGCCTCATGCGCGCGTCGCCGCCGCTCATGGTAGCGAACTCCGCGTCGAGCTCGACGTGGGGGATGGCATCGACCTGCGCGGTCGCCGCCTCGAGCCGCTCCTGCCTGCTCGCGGCGGCGTGAGTCTGCCCGCTCGCGAGCTCGGGCGGCAGATGACCGAACTCGACCAGGTAATCGTAGAGCCGATTGACCGCCTGCGATGCGGTCATGCCGGCTTCTTCCAGGACCTGCGAGCCGGCCTTCTTCTTCTCGGCGGTCATCCGCGCCGTGACCATCGAGTCCGCCATCGCGTCCCCGCCTTTCTCGCGCATGGGCTCGAGCTACGTACAACGTTGTACGCATTATAGCAGCGGATGTGGTGCGAGCGCCGCGATTGTCGGACGGCGCGCGGGCGTCCGGGCGGCAGCGGACGTGGGGGAGCGGGCGTGCGGGCTCCGTGCTCGTCGCCGCGCACTCGTCCGCTGCTCCAGTGCCCGCGCCCCGTGCCTGCCGCTATGCGTCCGCGCGCTGCTCCAGCACCTCGTCGAGCAGCTCGGCGTCGGCGGTGACGAACCCGCGCGTGACCTTGGCCGCTCCCAGGTAGAAGTCGGTCTGGGCGAAGCGTTCCACCTCGCGGGTGAAGGCGGGGACCCAGGCGCCCAGGTGGTAGCGCATGAAGTTGCGCTGGGCACGCAGCAGTCGCGTGGCGCGCATGAAGGCACCCGTCTCGTAGGCGGGGTCGGCCCAGGTCTCGGGGCTCTCCGCCTGGGCTCGTGCCGCCTCGGCGAGCACCTCGGCGCTGCGGTCGGCGAGCACGCGCATGTACTCGAGCTCCAGCGCCACGTGGTCCTCGCCGTCGCCCCAGGACTCCTGCTTGGTCAGACCGGCGGCGCGGTACAGGGCGAGCACCTCGTCGCGCGCCTCCTGCATGAGCATCTGCTTCTCGGAGCGGTAGACGCTCTCGAAGGGGTAGGCGGCGCTGATGTGGTTGCCGTTGTGGCCGATGAACGCACGCACGTAGTCGATTGCGAGCTCGGTGACGGTGTTCTCCCAGACGTTGCTCAGGTACGTGGCGAGCTGCAGGTTGCCCTGGTCGACCTCGTCGATGCCGGTGCTGGCGGGGTAGCGCGTGTCCACGAGCTGGTCGAGCAGGGGCTGGTCCACCTCCACCTGGTAGATGCGCGCGAGGAACGCGTAGGTCGAGGCGCGCTCGGCGCATGCGGCGGCGAGCTCCTCGAGCCAGGCGGCGTCGGCGTCCGCGGGCAGGAACAGGTCGGCGGCGCTCTCGGCCTCCCTGTCGAGCTCCGCGTCCTGGTCGTGGTACAGCTCCTCGACCAGCTCGCGGTCGGGGACGAGCTGGGCAACGGCGCGGGGGTTGGGCGTGACGTCGAAGTTCGGGTTGGGCGTCGCCCCTCCGGCGTTGGCGGCCCTTCCGGCTCGGCGTGCGGTCGCGGCGTGCTTCGCGGACGGCGCCTCTTGCGGGGAGGCGGTTGCGGGAGCGGTGCGGGAGGTGCGTGGCGAGGTCATTGCTGCGACCTTTCTCTGGGGTGTTCAACGGTGGTCAACGGGGCCGGGCCCTCGCGGGGCCCGGGGTGTGCGGGAATCCTAGGCTCGCGCGGGATTCGCCGCGCGGAAGGCGTCGGTCACGCGCCAGGCGTCCGTGAACTCCAGCGCACCGCAGCTCTCGAGCTGCTCGACGAAATGCGACGCGAACAGGTGCGCGTCCTTCAGCAGGGGGTCGTTGTCGAGGGCGTCGCCCATGGAGCGCATCGTCGCGCCCGCGTCGCCGGAGCACATCTCGAGGATGCGCTCGTAGACGGGGCGGAACTGTCCCTGCTCCTCCAACAGCTTGCGCAGGCGGTCGGCGGGGTCGTCGCTCGCCAGGGCGAGCTCGCCCGTCTCGGTGGTGCGCCAGTAGGAGGCAGGGGTCCGTCGGGGCCGCAGGTAGCGGACGCCGTCGACCTCCTCGACCTCTGGCTCGTTGCGCGCCTGTCCCAGTCGGTTGCCGTCGGCGTCCTGCCGCACGATTGCGCCGGCGCCCTCGAGCATGGCGCACAGGCTCGCTGCCGAGTACACCGACTCGTTGTGTCGCTGCAGCTCCCTCACCGCCTGCTCCACCTCGGGGACGGGGCGCGGCTCCCTGCAGAGCGCCAGGATTCCCAGGAGGACGTCGCGCCGTCCCGGCATGCCGTCCAGCAGCCTGCGCACGGCGTCCACGCCGTCCCCAGCCCCTTCGGGGGCGTCGGTTCCCGCCGTGGTCGCGGGAGCGCCCGCGTCTCCGGGCTTCCGGGCGTCAGTCTCGGGCGTCGTGCTCGCGCGCCGTCCCTCCCGCGCCTGTCCCATGTCGTCGTCCTCTGTGTCTCGCGCCGCCGTGCGGACGCGGTCGTCTGCGATGCAGCTGTCGCTCATGTCAGTCCCCTCCCAGCCGTGCGCACCGTGCGCATCGGGGCCGATGATAGGGTCGGCATGAGGGGAGACACAACGACAGAAGGCCCCATATCTCCGTATGGTTTTTCCCATATGGGTGATATGAGCTGGGCAAACGTAGAAGTTTTGGCCATGGGGGACGTGGTGCGGGGCTCGGCGCCCTCCCCCTCGCCCCGTCGCCTACCGGTCGGCGCGCGCCTCGCTGAGCACGAGCACCATGAGCTCCTGGCGCGAGTGCACGCCGAGCTTGGCGTAGATGTTGCGCATGTGGTAGCTCATGGTCCCCTGCGAGATGCAGAGCTTCTCCTGTATCTGGGCGGGGGCGTCGCCCTGGGCGAGCAGCTCGAGCACGTCGGTCTCGCGCGGGGAGAGGTGGTACTGGCAGGCGACCCTGTGGGAGAGCTCGATTGGCGAGTCGGCCTCGGCCTCCTCTCCGCCGGCACCGGTGGACCGCGCGTCATCGCCGGCGACATTCGCCGCGGGATTGCCTGCCGTCGAGGGAGAGGCCGCCGCTGCGCCGCCGCGGGAGCCGCCGACTTCCGACTTTGCCGCGCTGCCGGGCTCGCCTCCCAGGATGCCGCTCCGACGGTGCAGGACGAGGTAGCCCCCGACCATGCCAATCGTCACAAGCTCCGCGGCGACCAGCGCCACGATGCTCGCCACCTGCAGGAAGTACGCCGAACCCAGCGCTTCGGACGCCGCAAGGGAGACGAGGCGCGCGCCGAACAGCGAGCCGACGATGTCCGAGAGCGCAAGCGTCACGCGCGACGCCATGAAGGTGCGCGCGGGGGAGAGGTCCAGGACCAGGGCGAACAGCACCGCGAAGAACATCAGCAGCAGCTCGAACGCCGCCTCGCCGATCAGGTAGAACGGGTCAAGGGGGCTCGCGGAGACGAACCGCGCGAAGGGGATGGTGACGACGAGCAGCATCCCCAGCGGCAGCGCGAGCGCCACCAGCAGCGCGCGCGGGCTCTCCTGGTAGAGCAGGATTCCGATGAACGCGAGGGCGAACAGCGCGGTGAGCAGGTAGAAGACGAGGTCGTACGGCAGTGCCTCCGGTGCCCGGGAGAGTTGCGGCAACGCTCCGGAGGCGAGCCCCACCAGCGCGATGAACGCGGCGAGCGCCCCGAACATGCCGCGGCGGTGGGCTGCCCTGCCGCGCCGCGACGCGGGGGGCTCCGCCGCGCCCTGCCCGTCCCGCAGCGACGACTGGACATGCCGTGCGTGCTGCAGGCAGGCGCCCGACGCCAGCGGCAGCACCGTCATGATCGAGAGAATCGTGGCGAGCGGCAGGTAGGAGGTGGTCATGCAGACGATGGCGGTTATCACGAGCAGGGTGGAAAACGTCTCGATCAGGGGCCGCGTGCCCGCGGCGCCGAACACGGAGGCCCATCGCGCCGCCATGACCGCAGAGCCGATACCGGTGAGGATACCCCCGGCGACCGCCGTCACGACGTGCGGGTTCAACGCGTTGGCGCAGAAGAGGACGGTCCCCAGGCACGTGATCGCGGGGGCGCCCCAGACCCCCGGCGCGGACTCGGCGATTCGCATGAACGGCTTGGTGCGCGCGATGCCCAGGCACAGGGTGAGGCACAGGGCAAGCGTCGAGGAGAGGTACGTGAGGTTGCCGGGCGACGTCACGGTGTACATCTGTCCGAGCGCGTTGGGCACCACCTGGTAGAACGTCAGGCAGATCCAGCAGAGATGCAGCGAGTAGCCGAGCAGGTCCGCCCTGAAGCGGCCCCCGCCGATGTCCGATTCGGTTATCACGGCGTCTGTTGCCGTGGTCGAAGCGTCTGTGGACACGCCAGCCCCTTGCCCTTTCCTCCCTTTGGACGCGACACCCGGTGGCTTGCCGTCTCCCCCTGCCTGCCGCCCGAACGCGCGACACGACATTATATCCGCTATCCGTCTTGCCATTCGCCATTCCCTCCGCCTGCGCTCGCCCCGCGTGGCGCTGAGTTCGGAGCGGAGTCTCTCCTTCGCACGGGGGCGTCCCTGTCCGCCGTACCCCCCCGTCAAATCATATGGGGAGGCGGGCGTGGCCTCCGTCTGACCCATCGCCGCAGCTGCCGGGCATATCCGCTCGCCACCAGGCGAGAGGGGCACAACGGCGCGCGTGACCTCCCGCGTCGCAGAACCATGCGCGCTCCCATACGAACGGGGGACGCGCAGAGGCGCCCTGCTGCGCATCATCTTTCCTCGAGGCGGCGCGGCCCCACGTCGGGGCACGCCCGCACTACCGGCGCGCCCGCCAGGGGGGCGAGCGCGCATGCGAGGGAGTCGAGAGGGAGGACCATGGATAAGCTCAGTTTGACGCGCAGGGCGTTCAGCAAGCTCGTCGCAGTCGCGACGGCAACCGCAGCGTTCGCGGCGACGCCGCTGGCGGGCCTCGCGAAGGAGGCCGCGTCCTCGTCGGCAGACGCCGACGGCGAGACGGGGGCGATGGCGGGCAACCTGCCGTTGGAGAACCCGCTGGCGCAGACCAAGATGGGCGACAAGGGCGACGGCATCAAGCTCGTGCGCACCTGCTGCCGCGCGTGCGGCAAGAACGAGTGCGGCGTCATCGTGACGGTCAAGGACGGCCGCGCGGTCAAGATCGAGGGCGACGCCGAGACCGCGTTCAACTCGATGGGCAACTGCTGCACCAAGAGCCAGTCGTCCATCCAGGCGGCGTACCACCCCAACCGTCTGTACCACCCGATGAAGCGGACCAACCCCAAGGGTTCCGACGACCCGGGCTGGGTGCGCATCTCCTGGGACGAGGCATACCAGACCATCGCCGAGAAGTTCCAGGAGCTCAAGGACAAGTACGGCGGCGAGTCGATGTTCTTCATGGGCGGTACGAGCCGCATCTGGACCCAGCACGCCTACGCCGCATGGCTGCAGCTCGTCGGGTCGCCGAACGCCGTGACCGCCTGGCAGATCTGCAAGGGGCCGCGCCACATGGCCACCGAGATGGTCTCGGAGTTCGCGCAGTCCTGGATGGCCACCGGCGACCGCCCGCGCGTCTTCGTCGCCTGGGGCGGCGCATCGGAGATCTCCAACTACGACGAGAGCTGTCGCTCCACAGTCGACATCGCCACGCGCGCCGACACGTACATCACGGTGGACCCGCGCATGACCAACCTGGGCCACGAGGCCGACATCCACATGTACCTCAAGCCCGGCACCGACGGCGCGATGGCCCTGTGCTGGACCAACCTGGTCATCCAGAACCACCTGTACAAGGACCTGTACGTCAAGCGCTGGACCGACGCCCCGTTCCTCGTCGTGCCCGACATGGAGCCGTCCGACGGCCCCACGATCGTGCATAAGATCGAGTGGACCGACGGCAAGACCATGAAGACGCGCCTGCTCAAGGAGAGCGACCTCAAGAAGGACGGCAGCCCGTCGCGCTTCATGGTGTGGGACGAGCTCGCCGGCACCGACGACGCCCACCCGCTGCACGGCAACGACGAGTCCGGCCACCTCACCTACTTCGACGCCGAGACCGGCCTGTGGGAGGGCGAGCCCGACGAGGTCTGGGACCAGTTCTACGAGAGCCCCCAGCCCAACGTCCAGCGCGGGACCATCCCCGGGCGCATCGCCAAGGAGAGCCCGTTCGACCCCGAGATCGACCCGGCGCTGGAGGGCGAGTTCGAGGTCAAGCTCGCCGACGGCAAGAGCTACCAGGCCAAGCCCGTCTGGGAGTTCTACAAGGCCGAGGCGGCCAAGTACGACCTTGACACCACGGCCGAGATCTGCGGCGTGAAGGCAGAGGACATCGAGCGCGCCTGCCTCACATGGGCGACGCCGATCGACCCCTCCACCGGCTACGGCAACGGCGGCCTGCAGTACATGCTCGCCGCGGAGCACGCCTGCAACGCCATCCAGAACAACCGCGCGTTCGACAACCTGTGCGGCATCACCGGCAACATGGACACCCCCGCCGGCATGCGCGGCCCGAGCCTGGGCCTGTACCACGGCGTCGATGACGCGCAGCCCACGATTTCCTCCGGCCACAACGAGGGGATCGACTGGGACCTGTGGACCGACAAGATCTGCGGCGTCGAGAAGATCCCGACGCTGGGCTGGTGGCAGCAGTGGGCCGACGCCAACGCGATCGCCGACGCCATGCTCACCGGCAACCCCTACCCGGTGCGCGGTGGCCTGTGCGAGGCGTCCGGCTTCATGAACCAGGGCAACTCGCTCAAGTACTGGGAGGCGCTCAACTCCCTGGACTTCTTCGTGGTCCAGGACCTGTGGAAGACCCCGACGGTGGGTGCCGCCGACATCGTGCTGCCGGTGTACCACTGGCTCGAGGTCGACTGCCCGCGTCTGTCGCAGGGCTCCACGGGCGCGCAGGGTGCGAACTGCCGCTGCATCGAGCCGCCCGCCGACTGCCACTTCGACGTCCAGATCGTCCTCGACGTCTACAAGGCGATGGGCGTGCCGTACGCGGATGACCCGGTGGCGTTCGACCTGCCCGAGGGAGCGACGTGGCCCACGGTCGAGCAGCTGTACGACCGCACCATCTCCGGGACCGGCCTCACCTGGGAGCAGTACAAGGAGGCGTTCCAGGAGCACGGCTGGTGGGACTGCAAGGCGATCAACCCCGAGGGCTGGGGCACCTACCGCCGCTACGAGACCGGCATGCTGAGCGCCGCCGACCTGGTCACCCCCGCCGGCAACCCGATGCGCGGCTTCTCCACGCCCACGCGCAAGCAGGAGCTGTGGAGCACCGTGATGGAGACCTACGAGCCCAGCGGCAAGTTCAACGTGCCCACCTGGGAGCCGGCGCCGCGCACCGAGCTGGCCGACCCGAGCGTCACCGACGAGTACCCGTTCCTGATGACCACCGGCCGTCGCATCCCGGTGTACTTCCACTCCGAGCACCGTCAGCTGCCGTGGTGCCGCGAGCTGTGGCCGGTGCCGCGCGTCGAGATCAACCCCGCCGACGCCGAGGAGCTGGGCGTCCAGCCGGGCGACTGGGTGTGGATCGAGAGCCCCGAGGGCAAGGTGCGCCAGGTGGTCGACACCTACTACGGCATCGACCGCGGCGTGATCAACTGCGAGCACCAGTGGTGGTTCCCCGAACTCGACCAGGCCGGCGGCGGCTACGACCTGTGCAACATCAACTGCCTGGTGACCGGCGAGAACCAGGACCCGATCTGCGGCGCCTCGAACCTGCGCGCCTACAACGTGAAGGTGTACAAGGCCACGGCTGACAACAGCCCGTTCGGCAACCCGGTGCCCTGCGGAAACGACGGCACGCCGATCATCTGCGACTCCTCCGACGCTCGTCTGAGGGACTGGCTGCCCAACTACGACATCCGCAACGAGGCATAGGAAGGCGAGGAACAAGCGATGACTCAGATGGCGATTGTGACCGACCTGAACCGATGCGTCGGCTGCCTGGGGTGCACCGTGGCGTGCAAGGTCGTCAACGACGTCCCGATCGGCAAGTACTGGACCAAGGTGCTGCGCCAGGGGCCGTTCCCCCGCGAGCAGGGCGGCAACTTCCCCGACATCGACATGTACTTCCTGCCGCTGAGCTGCCAGCACTGCGCCACCCCGGCGTGCGTGACCGTGTGCCCCACCGGCGCCAGCACCAAGGCCGACGACGGCACCGTCCAGATCGACAAGGAGAAGTGCATCGGCTGCGGAGCCTGCGTCTCGGCGTGCCCCTACAACTGCCGCTACGTCAACGAGGACAGCGGCGTCGCCGAGAAGTGCACGCTGTGCACGCAGCAGACCAGCGAGGGAGG
Organism: uncultured Coriobacteriales bacterium; assembly: GCA_903789505.1. Taxonomy (GTDB): domain Bacteria; phylum Actinomycetota; class Coriobacteriia; order Coriobacteriales; family UMGS124; genus CAIFEU01. The sequence goes on along the minus strand of CAIFEU010000071.1, from coordinate 813 downwards.
CCTGCCGCAGTGCGTCACCCAGTGCGGCGGCATGGCGCGCTGGTACGGCGACCTCGACGAGGGCATCGACGGGTTCCGCGGCGCCCGCGGCGAGACCCTGCGCGACTTCGTCGAGGAGTTCACCGACGATGACCTGTACCGCCTGCCCGACTCCGGCAACGACCCCCAGGGCGTGTTCATCCTGCGGCGCATGGCCTGGCAGGACGGAGAGGTGAAGATGTAGCCATGGCAACCTCGTGGACGCTCGTCATGTTCTTCCTGTGCGCCGAGCTGTCCGCGGGCACGCTGTGCGCGTGCGCGGCCCTCGCCCTGCGGGGCGGGGGCCGTCTCGTCGGCGCGCCCGTGATGGCGGTCGGCGCTGCCCTGCCCCTGGCTGGGACGGCGGCGCTCGTGGCTGGGACCGCGCACCCCGAGCGCATGCTCGGCGCCCTGGCCCACGCCGCCTCCCCGCTGACGCTGCAGCTCTATGCGGTCATCGCCGCGCTGGTCGCGGTCGTGGTCTGGCTGGTGGCGCGGGGCCGCTCCGGGCGCGGCGAGGCGCCCGCCTGGGCGAGCGTGCTCGTCCTGCTCGCGGGGGCGTTCCTCGCGCTCTCGGCTGCCGCGCGCCACGTCCTGCCGAGCGAGCCGCTGACCGACTCGGCGCTGTGGGTGCTGTTCGCGGCTGCCGTCGCGCTCGCGTGCGGGGTCGCCGTGGCGTCCGCGCTGCGCGCCGCGGGCGCGCCGGCGGATGAGAGCGGCCCCGCGGTCGCGGGTGATCCCGCAGGTGAGGGCATCGCTGGGGCGCAGCGCGCGTCAGGGGAGGGCGGGGCAGCC
>CAIFEU010000070.1 GCA_903789505.1 uncultured Coriobacteriales bacterium | reverse complement strand
AAGGAGCGCTGTTCTGTGAAGACGGCTGAGATTCGCGAGTCATTCCTCAGGTTCTTCGAGGAGAAGGGGTGCCGTCGCTTCCCGTCGTCCTCCCTGATTCCTGACGACCCGTCGCTGCTGCTCGCGAACGCCGGCATGAACCAGTTCAAGCAGTACTACCTCGGCAAGAAGACGATGGAGGAGATCGGCGCCTGCTCGTGCCAGAAGTGCCTGCGCACCAACGACATCGAGAACATCGGGCATGACGGCCGCCACCTGTCGTTCTTCGAGATGCTCGGCAACTTCTCCTTCGGCGGCTACACCAAGAAGCAGGCGTGCCAGTGGGCGTTCGAGTTCGTGACGAGCCCGCAGTACCTGGGGCTCCCGCTCGACAAGCTGTACTTCACCGTCTACACCGAGGACGACGAGGGCTTCGACATCTGGCGCGAGATTGGCGTCCCCGCCGACCACATCTCCCGCCTGGGCGCCGACGACAACTTCTGGGCAGCCGGACCCACCGGACCGTGCGGCCCGTGCTCCGAGATCTACTACGACCAGGGGCCCGAGGTCGGCTGCGGCAGGCCCGACTGCCACCCGGGATGCGACTGCGACCGCTTCCTGGAGTTCTGGAACCTGGTGTTCACCCAGTACGACCGCCAGGAGGACGGAACCCTCCTCGACCTGCCCCACCGCAACATCGACACCGGCATGGGCCTGGAGCGCATCTCGGCCATCATGCAGGGAAAGTCGACCAACTACGACGGTGACATCATGTCGGGCCTGATCGAAGTGGGGGAGCGCCTTGCCGGCGTGACCTACAACGCCGACCCCAAGGTCGACTCGTCGCTGCGCATCCTCGCCGACCACGCTCGCGCCGTCACGTTCATGATCGGCGACGGGATTCTGCCTTCCAACGAGGGGCGCGGCTACGTCCTGCGCCGCCTGCTGCGCCGTGCGATCTACCACGGTCGCATGCTCGGCATCCAGGGCAGCTTCATGGGCGCCTACATCGACGAGGTCGTCGACGTGATGGGCGGCGCATACCCCGAGATCGTCGAGAACTCCGAGCTCATCCACCGCATCGCCAAGGCGGAGGAGGACCGCTTCTCGGCGACGCTGCGGACGGGCAAGGCTTACCTGCAGGAGGCGCTCGACGCGCTCGCGCCCGGCGAGCAGCTTGACGGCGCCACGGCGTTCCGCCTGCACGACACGTTCGGCTTCCCGTTCGACCTCACGGTCGAGGCCGCTGCCGAGGCCGGCCACGGCGTCGACCAGGCGGGCTTCGACGCTGCGATGGACGAGCAGCGCTCCCGCGCTCGCGCCCAGGTCAAGGACGTCGTGTGGGGGAAGTTCGACACGGTCTGGGTTGCCCTTGCGGACAAGTTCAAGTCAGAGGAGTTCGTCGGGTACGACCAGGATTCCTGCGAGACCATCGTGCGCGCCCTGGTGCGCGGCGACGCCGCCGTCGACAGCGCTGCGCAGGGCGACGAGGTCGACGCCCTGCTCGAGCAGACCCCGTTCTATGCCGAGATGGGCGGGCAGGTGGGCGATACCGGCACCATCCGTGCGTCCGACGGGAGCTTCGAGCTTCAGGTCCTCGACACGACGCGCGCCGAGCGCGTGCTGAGCGTTCACCACTGCAGGGTCGTCTCCGGCACCGTCGAGGCCGGCGCGCAGGTCGTCGCGCAGATTGACGTTGCCCGCCGCGAGCGCATCCGCCGCAACCACACCGCCACGCACATCCTGCAGGCGGCGCTGCGCCAGGTCCTGGGAACCCACGTCAACCAGGCGGGCTCTCTGGTCGAACCCGACCGGCTGCGCTTTGACTTCACGCACTTCCAGGCGATGACCCCCGACGAGATCTCCGAGGTCGAGCGCATCTGCAACGACGTCATCATGCGCAACCTGCCGGTCACGACGCGCGTGTGCGGCATCGACGAGGCGCGCGCCTCGGGCGCGATGGCTCTGTTCGGCGAGAAGTACGGCGACGTCGTCCGCGTGGTTGACGTGAAGGGCTTCTCCCGCGAGCTGTGCGGCGGCACGCACGTGAGCCGCACGAGCGAGATCGGCCTGCTCAAGGTCGTCTCGGAGGGCTCCGCCGCGGCGAACACGCGCCGCATTGAGGCCGTCACGAGCTTCGACGCGCTCGCATTCCTCGACGGGCAGCAGTCCGAGCTGCGCAGCATCGCCGACGAGCTCAGGGTCCCGGTGCGCGACGCGGCGAAGAAGGTCGCCGATTTGCAGGAGAGCGTCAGGAAGTACGAGGAGGACGCCCGGCGCGCCCGGCGCGCGGACGCCGCGCAGAAGGCCTCCGCGCTGCTCGACGACGTCATCGACGCCGGGTTCCCGCTGGTCGTCGCGCGCGTCGACGGGCTCGACGCCGAGGGGCTGCGCGGCGAGTGGGACCTGATTCGCGAGCGGCTCTCCGCTCCGGGCGCCTGCGTCCTGGGCACCGTGAGCCCGTCCGGCTCCCCGCTGCTGCTCGCCGCAGGCACCGACGAGGCGGTCGCCGCCGGCTTCCATGCCGGTAAGCTCATCAAGTCCATCGCACCGAGGATTCACGGTGGTGGCGGCGGTCGCCCGCAGATGGCGCAGGCGGGCGGCAGTGACGCCGCCGGCCTCGACGCCGCCCTGCAGGCAGCTCGCGCGGAGCTGGCGAACTAGTTTCGAAGCCGCTCGCACGGGGAGCCTGACGCCCGCCGCCGTCACGCGTCTGCGCCGGCGGCGGGCGCGCGTTCGTGTTTACGCATCGGAGGAGAGGGGGCGGCGTGAGGGTTCTCGCGCTGGACATCGGCGAGAGGAGGGTGGGGTGCGCCTTCGGCGACACCGAGCACCTCGTCGCCGTCCCGCTCAAGGTGCTCCCCGCAGACCAGGTTGAGGGCCTGGCTCGCCCGTTCCTTCAGCTTTTGGAGGATTACGAGCCGCAGCTGCTGCTCTCGGGGCTTCCGCTTACGATGGCCGGCGAGCGGGGCAAGCAGGCGGAGAGGGTCGAGGCGATAGCCCGCAAGGTCTCCGCGTCCACGGGCATCGAGCTCGCATTCGTCGACGAGCGCCTATCTTCTGCGCAGGCTAAGCGTATCATGCATGAGCAGGGGATGAGCGAGCGTCAGATGCGCGGGAAGCTCGACTCCGTCGCGGCATCCCTGTTCCTGCAGTCCTGGCTCGAGAGCCGAGCCAGCGTTTCGTCGGAGGACGCATGAGTCTCAAGCCGTTCGACACTCAGGATCTGCGCGATCCCGAGCCAAGCAGCGAGCAGTTCGCCAGCGGTGCGACGGGCATCAACCATTACGAGTCTCTCGAGCCCGCGGCGAGCAAGCTCAAGCCCAAGAACACCCGCAAACGCCACGTCATGGCGCTCACGGTCTCCGTTGTCGCGGTCGTCGCGGTGGCGGTGCTGGCGCTCGTGCTGTTCCACAACTTCAACCAGTCAAGCGACACCGTCGCCGACGGCACGGCGGTCACGGTGACGATTCCCTCGGGCGCTGGCGACGGCGACATCGCCCAGCGCCTGCAGGACGCCGGCGTCATCAGCAGTACCACCGAGTTCATGAGCGCAATCTCCGCCGCAAACGCCGACGGCAAGCTGCACAGCGGCACCTACCAGATGACGACGGGCATGACCGCGTCCGCCGCGCTCGACGAGATTCTCAAGGGTCCCGACGGCGTCTCGCTGACGATTCCCGAGGGCTACACGGTCGCCCAGACCGCCGCGCGCGTCCAGGACGTCCTCGGCATACCCCAGGACACCTTCCTCAGTCAGGCGAAGGCGTCCAACTACGTCACCGACTTCCCGTTCCTGTCCGGCGCGTACGACGACTCTCTGGAGGGATTCCTGTTCCCCGAGACCTACGAGTTCGGCTCCGACGCCACCGCCGACACCGTCATCCGTGCGATGCTCAACGAGTACGCCAGCGTGACCTCCACGCTCGACTTCACCAAGGCGACGCAGGGCGGCACCTCCCTGACCGAGTACCAGGTCGTCGTCATGGCGTCGATGATCGAGAAGGAGTCGGCGGTCTCCTCGGAGCGTCCCACGATCGCCTCGGTCATGTTCAACCGCCTGAATGCGGGCACCTACCTGCAGATCGACGCGACGATCGCCTATGCGCTCGGCAAGTACGACCTGCTGACCGAGCAAGACCTCACGGTCGACTCCCCATACAACACCTACACCAACCTCGGGCTGCCTCCGGGGCCCATCTGCTCGCCCTCGCTCGACTCGATCAACGCGGTGCTGAACGCCGCCCAGACAAGCTATTACTACTACGTCGCATCCTCCGCGCTCGATGGCACCCACGTGTTCTGCGAGACGGACGCCGACTTCGAGGTTGCACGCGAGGCGTATAACGAGGCGATCTACGCCCAGCAGACGGCGGCAGACACCGGCGCTCAGGCCGATGCCCCAGCCGAGACCGACCAGACCGCCGTGGATGCGGCGACGGCCCAGCAGGGGTAGGTGCTGGGCTGCCGGCACGTTCCGGGGAGAGGACCGACGCATGACGTGGTTTGCGCGCGTCCCGGGTGGACGGCGCGCGGCAGCGACGGACGTGCCATGACCGTGGCGCCGCTCGCCCTCGCAGGGGCACGCCTGACAGCCCAGGCGTCGCTGGCGGGGCGGGCGGCGCCCTCGTCTTACGACGGCCTGACCATCGGGGCTCCTCCTGGCCCCGTGCTTGCCCTCGCGCTCGCCTCGCTGCTCGTCTCCTGCATCGTCCTTGGCCTGGTGGATGCGCGCACGCGCAGGCTGCCCAATGCGCTGGTGGGCGTCGTGGCGCTATGCGGCGTCGCCCTGCTGGGCTCGGACCTGCTGTGCCGGGAGCCGCCCGCGCTGCGCGTCTGCTGGTGCGCGGGGACCATGGCAGCCCTGGGCACCTGCGAGACGCTGCGGCGGCGGCTGCGCGGAGGCCAGGGAATCGGGTTCGGCGACGTCAAGCTCATCGCGGCGTTCGCGCTCGTGCTGGGGTCGAGCGTCATCGTGGCCGTACTGCTCTCATGCCTGCTGGCGCTCGCCGTCGAGGTCCCCCGCCGGCGCAGGACCTTCGCGTTCGGTCCGTACCTTTGCCTGGCGATGGTTGTGACCTGCGCCGGGTCCGCCCTCGCCGCGCTCGCCTGAGGCGAGCCTTTCCCGCTGATGAACAATCGATTGCCGACGTGAGCGAATGTGAGGTTGTGGGTATGATTCACACGTCAGGTGATACCATCACACGTAACGGGCATGGATAACGCGAGGAGCGTTACTGGTTGTATCGGGCAGGTCTTTGGTATGGAAGAAGGAGCCTCTCGCGCCGTCATGACGCCGGCGAACGAGTCGGAGCTTGACGACGAAGGATACGCGCACCATCTGGGGTGCGACCACATCTTTTTCATAGGGTTTCTGGGGGCGGGCAAGTCGACGCTCGCGCGCAACCTCGGCGAGCTGTTCAACCGGCGGCACCTCGACACCGACAGGATGGTCGTCCATCACGAGCACGCGAGCGTCGCGGAGCTGTTCAGCCAGCTGGGCGAGGACGGCTTCAGGGATCTCGAGGTGCGCGCGCTGATGTCGCTTCGCAACGAGAAGAGCTGCCTTGTGAGCTGCGGAGGCGGCATCATCGAGCGCGAGGAGAGCGTCGAGCTCATGCGCTCGATGGGCACGATCGTGTTTCTCGACATCGACCTGGACGGCGCGCTTGCGCACATCACGCATCCCGAGATCAGGCCCGACCTGGGCACCTACGAACAGGCGCGGCGTCTGCTCGACCACAGGCTCCCCTTGTACGCCGCCGCCGCCGACCTCTGCGTCGACATACGCGGCATGTCGTTTCGTGACGTCGCCTATACTGTGGGCGAACGCCTCTACGAGGTCGGGCTCCTCTGATGCCTCGACCCCTGCGCGCGACGCGCGCCTGATCGCACAACACCGTTCCGAGAAAGGATGCATACGATGGAGAACGCCTCCGCAGCCCGCCATGTCGCATGGCTCCGAAATCTGATGTCCCAGCGCGGCTACGACGCCGTGGTCGTGCGCAACAACGCCGACATCCGATGGCTCACGGGGGCGGCGCGCGTCATGGACGACGAGGTCGCGCACACCGCCTTCGTCACCTCCGACGGCCTCTGGCTGCACACCGACTCGCGCTACTACAACGCGTTCGTGACCAGGCTGGGCGATGACGGCGCGTGGGAGGTCGACATGGACCCGGTCGATCACGCCTCGTGGGTCGCCGCGCGCGCGGGTCAGGCTCGCGTGCGCGTCCTTGCGGTCGAGGACACGCTCACGCTTGCCTTTTACGAGCGTCTGTGCCGCGCGCTGTCCGACGCCTCCCTGGCGTGCGCGATGCCGCGCATGCACGGGGACATCGTCGAGGCGCGCTCGGTCAAGGATGACGACGAGATTGCCGCGATGCGCGCCGCCCAGGCGGTCACCGACAGGGCCTTCTCCCACATGTGCGAGGTCATACGTCCCGGTCTCACCGAGATGCAGCTGCGCGCGGAGCTCGACAACTTCATGCTCTCCAACGGGGCCGACGCCCTCGCGTTCGACTCCATCGTCGCGAGCGGCCCCAACTCCGCCAACCCGCACGCCAAGCCCGGCGCGCGTGTCGTGGAGAGCGGCGACTTCGTCCTGATGGACTTCGGCGCGGCGCTGGGAGACTACCGCAGCGACATGACGCGCACCGTCTGCGTGGGTGAGCCGAGCCGGCAGCAGCGCGAGATCTATGACCTCGTCCGCAGCGTCAACGAGGCCTGCGAGGCGTACGCCAAGCCGGGTCTGCTCGGCAGGCAGGTGCACGAGCTTGCCGTAAGGATGATCTCCGACGCGGGCTACGGCGACTGCTTCGGGCACGGCCTGGGGCACGGCGTCGGTATCGACATCCACGAGGAACCGCGCTTCTCGGCGCGCGACGGCCACGTGCTCGTCCCCGGCAACGTCGTGACCGTCGAGCCCGGCGTCTACCTGCCCGGCGTCGGCGGCGTGCGGCTGGAGGACTTCGGCGTCATCACGGCCGACGGCTACGAGCCCTTCACCCAGTCCTCGCACGAGCTGGTCGTCCTTCCTGGCTGAGGTGTGGCGCGCCCCTGACCATCCGACCTACCATGGCTGCGGCGTCGTCGCCCCAGGGTCGCCGCGACGACGTTTGGGGTGATTACGTTCAGTCACCTTCGGGATGAGGGGGCTGGAGTGCCCCAGGTATAGAATCGATGCGTATGCATGCGGGCCAGATGTCCCGCGAGAGCTCTCGGAATGAAAGGCACTTCGTTGACCACCATCAGCACAGCAGACTTCAAGAACGGCATGGGCATCCAGATCGATGGCAAGGACTACGTCATCGTCAGCTTCCAGCACGTCAAGCCCGGCAAGGGCGGCGCCTTCGTCCGCACCAAGATCAAGGACATCCGCACCGGCCGCACCAACGAGCTCACCTTCAACTCCGGCCGCAAGTTCGAGGACGTTCGCATCGAGACCAAGGAGATGCAGTACCTCTACCAGGACGGTGACACCTACTGGTTCATGGACAACGACACCTACGAGCAGATTCCGGTCGCTGCCGAGCTGGTGGGCGAGCAGGCGCAGTTCCTCAAGGAGAACGACGTCTGCCTGATGCAGTACGCCAACGGCGAGCTGTACGCGGTCGAGCCCCCGATGTTCATCGAGGTCGAGATCACCGAGACCGACCCGGGCTTCAAGGGCGACACGGTCCAGTCCGGCACCAAGCCCGCCACGATTGAGACCGGCGCGACGATTCAGGTGCCGATGTTCCTCAACGTGGGCGACAAGATCAAGGTCGACACGCGCGAGGGCAAGTACGTGTCGCGCGTCTAGGGAAGAGCCGCTCTGAGGGAGACGGGGAAGAGTGGGCCAGAGGCCCCTCCCTCGTCTCCCTTGTCATATGGGGCCGGTGTCGGTCCCTGGCATTGTGTGGGGGCGGGGACGGTCGCGTTCGCACGGGCGTTTCTGCCGGACGTGCCTGCGAGGGAGCTGCCTTTCGTCGGACGAGGAGGTCGGATGGGCGTGGGGGAGGTTGTGGGCTACTCCACGATTGAGAGCGAGTCGGTGGCGACGCACACGGTCGAGCGCAGTGAGTTCGTGTCGCGCGCGTATCCCGTCAGCGACGCCGGCAAGGCTATGGAGATCCTCGCGCACATCCGCTCGATCAACCCCAAGGCCCGCCACACGGCGTGGGCGTACGTGCTCGCAGACGGTTCGTCGCGGTCGAGTGACGACGGCGAGCCCTCCGGGACCGCCGGCAAGCCCATCCTCGACGTCGTCGAGCACGAGGGCCTGCGCGACGTGGCGGTGTACGTCACCCGCTTCTTCGGCGGGGTGCTCCTGGGCACGGGCGGCCTGGTGCGCGCCTACACCCTTGCCGCCCAGCTGTGCCTGCGCGATGCGACCCGGCTGCGCTATCTGGCGTGCATCCCCGTCGAGCTCACGGTCTCGTACGCGCTGTACGACCGCGTCGTGAGCCTCGCCGAGCGCATGGGCGCCGAGATCGAGTCCCCCCAGTACGCCGAGCAGGTGTCGCTCACGGCGCTGTTTCGCGAGGTCGGGCTTGACGAGGGCAGGGGAGCGGCGTCGATCGGGGCGCGCCACACGCGCGAGCGCGTCGACGCGTTCGTCTCGTCGGTCCACGAAATGAGCGCCGGCCGTGTCGTCCCTCATGTCCTGGACCCGGTTGTGCGCGCGGTCTCGTGAGTCGAAAGGTGTCAGCAATGCCCGGAAAAATCACCAAGGATGACGGCACTCGTCCCGGACTTCTCGGCCAGATAGCGGGATTCGGCGTGGTCGGCGTCATCGCGTTCGTCATCGACTACGGCCTGATGATCCTGCTCACCGAGGCCTTCGGGGTGGATTACCTCATCTCGACGACGGTCTCCTTCGTGGTGTCGGTCATCTTCAACTACCTGATGAGCATGCGCTTCGTCTTCGCGCACAAGAAGGGCATGAGCAGGCGCCGGGAGTTCGTGATCTTCGTCGTGCTGTCCGTCATCGGCCTGGGCATCAACGACCTGCTGATGTGGCTGGGTACCGACATGGTCGGCATCCCGTACTTCATCACCAAGATCTTCGCCACGGCGGTCGTCATGGTGTGGAACTTCGTCACGCGCAAGAAGTTCCTCGACGGCAGCGGCGAGCGCGACGAGGACGCCCCCGCGGCGTAGGCGGGCGTCACCTCCTACAGGCTGACCCCCACCAGCACCGTCTCGGGTTCGAGCGTGATTCCGAAGCGGTCGTGCACGCCCCTTCGGACTGCCCGCGCGAGCTCGATGAGGTCTGCGGACGTGGCATTGCCGCGATTCGTGATCGCGAGCGTGTGGCGCGACGAGAGCGTCGCGCGCGAACCCGGGCCATGCACGCCGAACCCGCGCGAGAACCCCGCGTGCTCGATGAGCCATGCCGCCGACGTCTTTATCCCCCCGTGGGCGGGAAAGCGAGGCGCCTGCGCCGGTAGCCTCTGGGCGTCCTCATAGGTGAGCAGGGGGTTCGTGAAGAACGACCCACTTGACCAGCGGTCGTGGTCCACGCCCCTGCCGTCGCCGGCATCGCCGTCGGCGAGCATCGCCTTGGAGCCGCGCACCGCCAGCACCTCGTCCCGCACGACGGCGGCGTGCTGGGTCTCGCCGACCTCGACGCCCAGTGCCCGCGCGAGCTGCGGGTGCTCGACGGCGGTCTCGGGGTCGTCCGCGAGCCCGAACGTGGCACTCAGGACGACCCAACGCGGGGTGGGGAAGTGCTCCCCGCCGTGCTCGCGCTCCCACTCGAGGTTCTCGCGCAGGATGGAGGTTCGATACCCCATCTGGAGCGACCGGGCGCTCGCCTCGCGGACGCTGCCCGTGAGGCGGTCAAGCAGCAGCGCGGACACCAGCGAGGAGCCCATCTCCTGCCCGTAGGCGCCGATGTTCTGCATGCAGGCGCTTCCGATGCAGCCGGGGATTCCCGACAGGGCGGCGACGCCCGAGAGCTCGCGCTCGGTCGCGAACCTGACGAAGTCGTCCCAGGCCGCGCCCGCGTCGCAGCGCACCAGCACCCGATGGCGCTCGTCGGGGCCGCGTTTTCCGAGCAGCTCTATCGCGTCCTGCGCGGGGTGGATGACGCTGCCGTCGAAGCCCTCGTCCGAGACGAGCACGTTGGACCCGCCTCCGAGGACGAAGACGGGCGTACCCTGGGAGTCCGCCTGGGTCACCGCGCTCGCGAGCTCCTCCGAGGACTCGGTGACGGTGAATCGCCTCGCCATGCCTCCGACGCGAAGCGTCGTGTAGGGCGCGAGCCGGATGTCTTCATAGGTCTGCATGAGGCTTCCTTCTGTGGCCAGCGGGGCCCGCGCTGTGACGGGCCACCTTGTCGAGGCGTTGTCGGCGGAATGTAACAGAGCCATTATGTTCCAATCCCGACCAAGCGCTATTGGCTATGATGGTCAACACACACAAGTGGGAGCTGAGATGACGGCGAGGTTGATTGCCACGATGCGCGCGGGAGATGAGAGCATGCAACGGGAGGGCGGCACGCCCGCGGGGCGCCGCCCTGAGGTCGATGGTCGCGACGGTCGCCCGGTGGGGGCCGTCGGCACCTCGACGGTCGATGCCCGACCGGTGGTCCGCCCCGGTGTCGAACTGGGACTGGGCTCCTTCCCACCCGAGGCGGGCGAGGCGCTCGAGGTGATGCGGCGGGCGGGTCTGGACGCCTATGTCGTGGGCGGTGCGGTGCGCGACGCACTGCTGGGTCACACCGCCCACGACATCGACCTCACGACGCCCGCGAGCTGGGAGCAGACGCGCGACGTGTTCGCCTCGGCCGGGTATCCGGTCATCGAGACGGGCTGCAAGCACGGCACGGTCACCGTCATGACGGGGGCGGCGCACGACGTCCCGGTCGAGGTCACGACTTTTCGCGTCGACGGGGCCTACTCCGATGGCAGGCATCCCGACGAAGTGCGCTTCGTGTCCGACATCCGTCAGGACCTCGCCCGGCGTGACTTCACGATCAACGCGATGGCGTGGTCCCCTTCCTCCGGCCTCATCGACGTGTTCGGCGGCAGGGACGACCTCGCCTCCGGGGTCATCCGCGCGGTGGGCGATCCGGTGCGTCGCTTCGAGGAGGACGGCCTGCGCGTGATGCGCGCGCTGAGGTTCGCGTCCAAGCTCGGCTTCGCAATCGAGCCAGGGACGCGCGCCGCGGTGCTCTCCTGTCGTGACGAGCTCGCGCGCGTGTCGGAGGAGCGCATCGGTGCCGAGTATGACGGGCTGGTCGCGGGCGTCGCCGCGGTCGACGTCCTGCGCGAGTACGTCGACGTGATCGGGTGCGTCATCCCCGAGATCCTGCCCATGGTCCGCTTCGACCAGCGCAGCCGCTGGCACGTCTATGACGTGTGGGAGCACTGCCTCCATACGCTCGCCGGCCTGCAGCCCGACGCCCCCCAGCTCGTGCGTCACGTCGCCCTGCTCCATGACATCGGCAAGCCGAAGACCTTCACGGTGGACGAGCAGGGTCGGGGGCACTTCTATGGCCATGAGCGCGCCGGGGCGATTGAGGCGCGCGCGGTCTTTCGGCGTCTGCGGTGGCGCTCCCTCGACATCGACCATGCCTGCACCCTGATCAAGTACCACGACCGGCACATCGAGCCGAGCAGGCGCGCAATCACGCGCATGCTCGCTCGGCTGGCGCGCTCCTACTCCGGGGCCGATGCGATTGCGACCGACCTGTTCCGGGAGTTGATGATGGTCAAGAGGGCGGACATCGGCGCGCACGCCCCGTCGACGGTCGACGCACGCCTGGCTCAGGTCGACGAGGTTGAGCGGGCGTTCGAGCAGGTTCTGGCGGACGAGGCGGTCTTCCGCGTGCGAGACCTCGACATCTCCGGGCGCGACGTCATCGGCTGCGGTGCCGCTCGAGGACCCCAGGTGGGCAACGTTCTGCGCGAGCTGCTCGACCGGGTGATAGACGGAGCGCTTCCGAACGAGCACGGAGCCCTTGTCGAGGCCGCGCGGGGGCTCGTAGACCAAGGGGGAGACGCGGCGTCGCGCCCGTTGCGCTGACGCGCCGCCCTGCCCGCTCCGGCGCAGCGGCGGGTCGACGGGGTCGGGTCGCGTGATTCGCCACCCCTTTGGGCGCCCGTTCTTAGCTCGGTGCCCAGCTTGCGCGGCCGTTCGCCGGCGCCGTGCCGCATAAAAGGGCGAACCCTCGCAAAGGGGCGGGCCACCCCCGTGACGCCCGGGATGGCCCGCCCCTTCGTCCGCCTTGCCGCGCGGCTCTTCCTTCGCGTGAATTCCTCGCTAGCGCCTACTCGGTCGTCGTGGCCTTCGCGCTCTGGTCGGCGTCATCGGCGAGCATCTCGTCGAGCGTGCGCCAGGCAAGCTCGGCGCACTTGACGCGCGAGGGCATGTGGCTGATGTCCTTGAGGCTCGCCGCGTCGCCGAGCTCGTCGAGCACGGACTCGTCGCGCACCTCCCCGCGCACCATGCGCTCGAAGAGCTGGCAGAGCTTGCGGGCGTCCTCAGGCGAGAGCCCGATCACCGCGTCCGCCATCATGTCCGCCGATGCCTGCGACACCGCGCAGCCGTGCCCGGTGAACGCCGCCTCCGCAATCTTGCCGTCGTCGCCCAGGCGCACCTGAATCGTGAGCTCGTCGCCGCAGGTGGGGTTGATTCCGTCATGGGTGTGCGTGGGGCTGTCTATCGTGTAGCGGTAGTCCGGGTTGGCGTTGTGGTCGAGCAGGATGGGCGAGTACAGGTCAGTCATTCCCATGGAAAACACCCCAGACAAACTCAATGCCCTCACAGAGCTGGTCAATGTCGTGCGCGTCGTTGTAGAACGCGATCGAGGCGCGGCAGCAGGTCTGCAGACCCATGCTGGCGAGCAGCGGCTGGGCGCAGTGGTGACCGACGCGGATCGCGACGTGGCGGACGTCGAGCAGCGCCGCCACGTCGTGCGGATGTATCCCCTCCAGGTTGAACGAGACGACGCCCACGTGCTCAGAGGGGTCCTTCGGTCCCAGGACGCTCACCTGCGGGAAGGCGTCCAGTCGGCGATACAGGTAGTCGACGAGCAGCCGCTCGCGGCCCTCAAGGGCGTCGCGGCCCTTCTCGTCGTAGTACGCCAGTCCCACGCTGGCGGCGTGGATGCCGGCGGCGTCCTGCGTGCCCGCCTCGAACTTCTGCGGGACTGGCGCCCAGACCGCGCCCTGCTCGGACACCGAGTCGATCATCTCGCCGCCGGTCAGGAACGGCGGGAGCTTCTCGAGCAGGTCCATGTGCCCCCACAGCACGCCGACGCCCATCGGGCCCAAGGCCTTGTGCGCGGAGAACGCGAGAAGGTCGCAGCCCAGCTCCTCGACGTTGACGCGCACGTGCGGGACGGACTGGGCGGCGTCGACGACCATGAACGCGCCGAAGCTGTGCGCGCGGTCGGCGATCGCACGGATGGGGTTCATGACGCCGAGCACGTTGGAGACGTGCGTGCAGGACACGATTCGCGTCTTAGGCCCGATCTTCTCCTCGATCTGGGCGGGGTCGATGTGGCCGTCGTCGTCCAGATACAGGTAGACCAGCGTCGCACCTGTCTCTTATACA
>CAIFEU010000069.1 GCA_903789505.1 uncultured Coriobacteriales bacterium | reverse complement strand
CCCGGCTGGACGCAGACCTGGTTGGCGCAGTCCGCCTCCGAGACGCGCACGCGACCGTCGGAGACCTCCACGACGTTGGTGCCCAAGGAGCTCTCGACGCGCACCGTCGCATCCTGCGAGAGAGGCAGCACCTCGCGAAAGCCCTGCGTGTTCTGCACGACCGCGTACAGCCCCGAGCCCGCGGCGGACCCCTGGGACGCCGAGGCGCCGACGGGAGCCGAGCCGTCCGCCCCCGCGGAAAGGTCGGCACCGAGGGTCGGCGAGCCGCCGCCGGACGCGCCCGCGCCGAACCACATGCGCGCCGCCACGACGCCGGCAAGTGCCAGCCCCGCGACGGCGACCAGCACGTCAGCGCGCGTCACCATGAGGGCGGGCTCGGACTCGCGGCGCTCCGCCCGGTCGACCCAGGCCTGGGCGCGCCGGGCGTCGCGCGCCGCCTTCCCGTCCCGCGGCCGCGCCCGGCCGCCGTCCCCTCCCGAACCCGTCCGCAGCGCCATCGACGCGCTACCCTTCCGCCGCCGAGGCGCCCGCGTCCGCGGAGGAGGATGCGGGGCGCGCCGACTCGAAGCCGTAGTCGTCGACGAAGCCGTCGGTGAACGTCAGCCGGTCGTCGTCGCCGATGAAGACCGCCTCGACGCCGCGCTCGGGATGCTGCGAGATCCAGTCCAGCGAACCCTGAACCCCACGGATGAAGAACGCCGTGGTGAGCCCGTCCCCGAGCAGCGAGTCGCCCAGGACGGCGGTCAGCGCCGCCATGTCGGTCTGGGCAGGATAGCCGGTGCGGGGGTCGAGGATGTGGTAGTAATCGACGCCGTCGAGCACGAAGTGCTGGTCGTACAGGCCGCTCGTGACGACTGCGGCGTCGGACGCCTCGATCACGCCCAGGCTCGACCCCTCGGGGTTGGCGGGGTCGCGCAGGCCGAGCCTCCAGTCCGACCCGTCTGGCTTGGCACCGCGCAGGTAGATGCTGCTCGATCCGAGGTCGATGTCGGCGTGCTCGACGCCCCACGACCCCAGCATCTCGTCGAGGCGCCCGGCGATCCACCCCTTCGCGATGCCGCCCAGGTCGAGCTTGGCATCCGGGTCGTCAAGCGTGACCGTGGTGCCGTCCACGCGCACGCCGTGGTAGTCAACGTGCGCGACCCCCTGGGCGATGGCCTCGTCTGAGGGCTTGACCCCCTCGACGAAGTCCCACAGGAGGCTGACGGAGCCGATCGTGATGTCGAAGTCGCCGTCGAACAGGTCGCACACCTCGAGCGAGCGCGAGATGAGGTCGGCCGTGTCGGGATCGACCTGCACCGGTGCGCCGCCGGCGGCGTTGATGCGCCCGATGTCGGAGTCGTCCTTGTGCGCCGAGAACAGCGCGTCGAAGCGCTGCAGCTCGGAGGCGATGGAGTCGAACATCTCGTCGGTGATGCCTGCGCCCTTGATCGTGACGAGCGTGTCAAACGCGAAGAACACGCGCGAGACGAGCTGGTCTGCCGATGACGACGAGTCGGCATGCGACGACGAAGGCGCCTCCCCGTCGCCGGCGGACGACCCCGCCGCGTCCGCCGGCGACGACGTCGCGCCGCCCGACGTCCGCGCCGCCCCCGAGCAGCCGCCCAGCGTCATGCCGACGGCGCCCGCCAGCGCGAGCGCGCCGACGCCGCCGAGCATGCGGCGGCGGGAGATGCCGACGTTGCTGTCACTCATGGTCATGTCCCTCCCGTGAGGTGGTCTTTGCGTCTCCCGCCGCCGCCCCGCGGGGCCCTGCCGCAGGGGCGACGCCCGCCGGCGCCGCAGGGACCGCCCGCTCCCCCGCGGCTGCCGCGCGCATGCGCTTGCGCTGGTCGCGCAGGACAGCCGAGTTCCTGGTGGCGCGAATCGCCAGGCGGCACAGGATGCCCACCACCGCCCCGCTCACCAGCCCCGCCACGACGAGAACCGGCAGGTAGAAGGCGGCGACCTGCCAGGTGAGCACCACGCCCACGACGACGAGCTGCCCGAGCATGTGCGCGACGCCGCCCAGCATCGAGACGCCCAGCAGCGACAGGCGGCTCCAGCGCAGGGCCAGCGACATCACCGCGAAGCTCGCCAGGGCGCCGGCGAAGCTGTACATGAAGACGGTGGGGCTGCCGAACAGCAGCGACGACGCCACGACCTTCACGACCATCACCGCCAGGCCGGGCCCCTCGCCCAGGCACGTCAGAGCGTACAGCACGACGACGTTGCCCAGTCCGAGCTTGATCCCCGGCACCGGGACGGGCAGCGGCAGCAGCGCCTCGAGGTAGCCGAAGATCAGGGCGAGGGCGGCGAGCACCCCGTAGGTAGCGACGCGCAGGGCGCTCCCCTGCCCGCGCCCGCGCGCGCCCGAGGGCCGCGCCGTCGCCCCGGCCCCCCGCGCGCTCCCCGGGGTCCGGGCGGGGCCCCGAGATTGTTGGAACTTCGTCACGCGCCCGCCTTTCGATGCTTCTCGACTCAGGAGAGATTAATATCTACGTTGATAGTGCACTGACCATTCCATAACGATAACCACATATCGCCCGAACTTCTCCACGCCGCCGCTCCCCGACCCGAGGACCCAGGCAGTGTGCTATATCCGTCACGATTAGGGGAAACGCTCACACATGTCAATCGCCGCCGCGTTTGCCGTCCCACATCCGGTCATATGCCTGCCTCGCGTCGGGAACGGCGAGCAGCGCAGAATCTCGAACACCATCGACGCGCTGCGCGAGATGGGCCGTCGGGTCGCCGTCCTCAAGCCCGACGCGATCGTCGTCTTCACGCCGCACGCGACTGCCTACTGCGACTATATCCACATCTCGCCCGGCACGGGGGCCAGCGGGAACTTCGCCAAGTACGGCGACGCGGGCACCGTCGTGGGCACCGCCTATGACCGGCCGCTGGTGCGCGCCATCTGCGAGGAGGCGTACCGCGCGCACGTCCACGCGGGGACGTCCGGGGAGAAGACCCCTGAGCTCGACCACGGGACGATGATCCCGCTGCACTTCATCCACGAGGCCGGGGAGTACGCGCCCATCGTGCGCGTCAGCACCTCCGACCTCACCGACGTCGAGCACTACCGTCTGGGCGAGTGCATCGCGCGCGCGGCCAAGCGGCTCGGCAGGAGAGTGGTCGTCATCGCCTCGGGCGACATGTCCCACAGGCTGCACCACTCCAGTCCCTACGGGTTCGAGAAGGAGGGACCCGAGTTCGACCGCACGATGTGCGGCATCCTCGCCTCGGGGGACTTCGGGTCCCTGTTCACGCTCGACCCCAGGGTCGCCGAGCGCGCCGTCCAGTGCTGCCTGACCCCCCTGCTCATGATGGCTGGCACGCTCGACGGCATGATTGTCACCTCGGACCTGATGAGCTACGAGGGCAGCGTGGGCGTCGGCTATGCCGTCACGGAGTTCCAGCCGCTCTCCGAGCTCGCAGTCAAGGAGCGCAAGTTCGGCGACATCTATGAGAAGAGCGAGATCAAGTTCCGCAAGGAGATGCGCCGCAAGGAGGACGCCTACGTCACCCTGGCGCGCAGGGCGGTGGAGAACTGGGCGCGCAGCGGGGCAATCCTCGAGCCCGACGAGTACGTCACCGACGACCTGCCCGAGGAGCTCACGACGACGCGCGCCGGCGCGTTCGTCGCCGTGCGCAAGGGTGACAGCCCGCGTGGCTACATGGGGACCCTGGAGCCCACGCGCGAGACGCTCGCCGACGAAATCGTGCACAACGCGGTGACCGCGTGCTCGCGCGACGAGCGGTTCCCGAGCGTGACGGTACAAGAGCTGCCGATGCTGAACTACTGGGTCGACATCCTGGGAGAGCCGGAGCTGGTGAGCTCCGTGGACGAGCTCGACCCGACGCGCTACGGTGTCATCGTGAGCACGCCCGACGGCCGACGCGGCAGCGTCCTGCCCGACGAGGACGACATCCTGTCCGTTGACGAGCAGGTCGACCGCGCGTGCAGGCGTGGGGGCATCGACTCGCAGGAGCGTATCACGCTGCAGCGCTTCGAGGTCACGCGCCACCAGTAGGCCATCCCGCGGCCTCCCCGCCCCGGCAAGGACGCGCAGGTCCGCTGCCGGGAGGGCGGGGCGGCAGCGGGGGACGAGGGGCAGGGGGACGACATGGGACGCGAGCCGGGAAGAGGGAGCGAGACCGGTCGAGGCGGGACGGGCGTGGAAGCGCCGGGCGCGACCTGCGGCTCCTGCCCGCATCGATGCCGGCTGCGCGAGGGCCAGACGGGGCGGTGCCGCGCGCGCTCGTGCCGCGGCGGCGAGGTGAGGTCCGACTCCTACGGCAGGCTCACCTCGATCGCGCTCGACCCCATCGAGAAGAAGCCGATCGCGCTGTGGCGACCGGGCAGCCGCGTGCTCTCGGTGGGCAGCTATGGGTGCTCGATGGACTGCCCGTTCTGCCAGAACGCCGCGATCGCCCGCGCGGGGGCGGACGACGTCGAATGGCGCGCGGTCACGCCGGAGGAGCTCGTGGGCGCCGCTGACCGGCTGCGCGAGACCGACGAGTCGGTCATCGGCCTCGCGTACACGTACAACGAGCCGCTGACGTTCTGGGAGTACGTGCGCGACTGCTCCCGCCTCGCCCACGAGCGCGGGCTCGCCAACGTGCTCGTGAGCAACGGCATGTCCACGCCGGAGGTGCTCTCGGAGCTCGAGGGGCTCATCGACGCCGCGAACATCGACCTGAAGGCGTTCGACGAGGAGGGCTACCGCAGGCTGGGGGGCGACCTCGCGAGCGTGCGCTCGACGATAGAGACGATCGCCGCCTGGCCGGGCTGCCACCTGGAGGTGACGACGCTGGTCGTCCCGGGAATCAGCGACTCCGCGGGCGGCGTCGACGAGGCGGCGGCATGGCTCGCCGGCCTCCCGGGGGACATCGCCTACCACCTCACGAGGTTCTTCCCGTGCCACCGCATGGCGGACGCCTCCCCCACCCCCGTCGAGACGGTCAGGGGCCTTGCGGAGGTCGCCCGGCGTCGGCTCCCCCACGTACTGGTGGGTAACTGCTAGGGACCCCGGGAACGCGCGCCACGCGCGGGGGGCGCGCCGGGGCCGCGGGGGGGGGGGGGGCGGGCCGCGCCCGAGGGCCTACCGGTGCGCGCCCGGTCCGGCGCGCCCGATCCTGAGCGCCGCCGCGCAGGAGCACGCAGAGAGGGCGAACGCGACCGCCGAGAGCACGAACGGCGAGCGCGGGGCGGGGGCGTAGATGAAGCCCGCGGCAAGGGCGCCCAGCACGTTGCCCATCGAGGAGGTCGACTGGAACGCGCCCGACAGCGCCCCGTGCCCGGCGTCGCCGCCCACCACCAGAGCCTGCATGAGCGGCAGGAACATCGAGTTGAGCACGGAGAAGACGACCGTGACGCCCAGGTACGCCCCCATCGAGGTCGCGAGCAGCGACGCCCCCAGCACGACCGCGCACAGGGCGAGCACGACGACCAGCGGTCGCTCGACGCGCCTGGCGCGCTGGAGCCTCATCCCGAGCGTCATGTTGGCCGCGAACCCGAGGAGCCCGGTCAGGGCGTAGATGGCGCCGTTGTAGGCGGGCGGGAACGCGAACTGGTCGCGCAGGTAGTAGTTGAACGAGTTGGTGAACGAGGCGCTGGCGAGCTGTGCCGCCATGGCCGACGCGAGGAACGCCGCCATCCAGGGGCTCATCAGCCGGCGCATCCCCGCGAACGCCGCCAGGGGGTTGGTCCGGGCGAGCGAGAGCGGCTCCTCGGAGCGGCGAAACGACGGCCCCTCGTCGAGCAGCAGCAGCGCCGCCGCCCCGGTCAGCGCGAGCAGCCCGAACTGGGCGACGAACGAGCGCTGCGGGACGCCGTCGCCGATGATCCCGCCTACCAGATAGCCCACGGCGCTGGTCAGGTTCAGCATCGCCCCGTACGCCGCCATGTGCCGCCCCATCCTGGAGGGCTCGGTGACGTCCGCCACGTACGCCATTCCGGTCGTGAGGCACCCCGCGCAGAACGCCCCGGCGACGAAGCGCGCGACGACGATCGTGGCGACCGTGGTGCTCATGACGAACATGAGCTGCGCCAGGCCGTAGACCACGGCGCAGACCCCCAGCACCGGCACCCTTCCGACGCGGTCGGACAGCACGCCCCAGAACGGGGAGAGCAGGAACAGCCCCAGGGCCATGGCAGCGTAGGCGACGCCGAACGTGTAGGCGGGCAGGCCGAGCTGGATGTAGAAGGCCGGCTCGACGGGGTGCACCATGTTGGCGGCGACGTTCTCCATCGACATCACGACGCACAGCACGGCGAACGAGGCGCGGCGACGGGGACGACGACGGGGCGAGACTGACTGCACGGCTCCTCCCTCTCGGGGCCGCCCACCGGGCGGAGGCCCCCGACGGTGCGGGGCGCCGGCGAGAAGGCCCACGCGCTGGAAACATTCTGAACACAGTCACGATAGCCCCGGGACGGGCGCTCCGATATCATGTGGGGAAATATTCAGAAGGGCCGCGCGGGCGGGCGGCCCGGGCGCCATCGCCGCGCCGCCCCCGTGTCGCCCCTCATCCCCGGCGGCCGTGGGGGCGGACGG
This sequence comes from uncultured Coriobacteriales bacterium, assembly GCA_903789505.1. Classification (GTDB taxonomy): domain Bacteria; phylum Actinomycetota; class Coriobacteriia; order Coriobacteriales; family UMGS124; genus CAIFEU01. The sequence continues at coordinate 7,432 of CAIFEU010000069.1, read as the reverse complement.
CAGCGCGGGTCGGGCGAGGGGATTCGCGCTCTCTCCAAGGGAGTGAAGCATGTCCAACAGGTTCAGCTCCGAGCATGAAGGCCGCACGGACTCGAGCGACGGCGCGGGCCGACGGGACGCGTCCCGCGACCGCCTGCGCCCCGGCGAGGCGGCGCCCTACGTCGAGTCCTTCGAGGAGGTCGTCCCCGGGCAGCCGGCCGCCTGGCAGCAGGGGGCGCCCGCGCAGCAGGGCGGCCTCCAGGCTCCCCCGGCGAGCCCCGTTCCGCAGCAGGTCCCCGACATCACGCTGATGGGACGGCCTCTCGCCGCCTCCCCCGCCCAGCCGGGGCAGGCCCAGCCCTCGTGGGACGGGCGCCAGGCCGCGCCGGCGCCTTCCGCACAGCGGGGTCCGATCCCGCAGCAGGCGGGCGGCACGACCGTGCCCGCCGCCGACCCGTCGCTCCCCTACCAGCAGGGCGCCCCGCAGCAGGGGGGCGCGCACGACCCCCGGCAGCCCGGCGCCTACCAGCCGCAGGCCGCCCCGCAATGGGGTGCGGCGCAGCCCTGCCCACCGGCGGGGATGCCGGTCCCGCTGCAGGCGAGCGCAGGCCAGGGCAGCAGGAGCAAGCGCCGCGCGCAGGGCGACGGCCAGGGGCGCGCGGGAGGGTCCGGAGGCTCGGGCGGCGGGGGACGCCGCCGCGGAGGCAGTGACGAGGGCGACGGCGGCTCGCGCCAGATGACGATCAGCAGGCGCGGCTTCGCCGTCATCCTCGCCCTGGTCGCGGTCGTCGGTGCCCTCGTGGCGACCCTGGTCTCGATGCTGCGCTCGTCGAGCGGCAAGAAGACGCTCGAGACCGACACCGGGACGATCGACGCCACGACAGACACCTGGGTCGACCCGTACGACTGGGACAAGATGGGCAACGACGAGCAGAGCGGGCTGCTCGCCTACTACGACGCCGACGGCACCAAGCTCTCCGAGGCGGGGGTTGACGTGTCGGAGCACGACGGCACGATCGACTGGCAGCAGGCCAAGGCGGCAGGCGTGGAGTTCGCCATCGTCCGCGTGGGCTACCGCGGCTACTCCCAGGGCTCGATCAACCTCGACGAGCAGTTCTACAGCAACATCTCCGGCGCGAGCGAGGCGGGCATCAAGGTGGGCGCCTACTTCTTCTCCCAGGCGGTCACCGCCGAGGAGGCGACCGAGGAGGCGAACTACGTGGTCGACTGCCTCAAAAATGCCGGCGTCGAGCTCTCCTACCCGGTCGCGTTCGACGAGGAGCTCAACCCCGGCGGCAGCGGCGTCTCCGCGCGCACCGACGGCCTTTCGACCTCCCAGCTCACCCAGAACGCCCAGGCATACCTGTCGGTGATCACCTCCGCCGGCTACCGCGGCATGATCTACGGCAACCAGAACGACCTCGCGCGCCTCGACCTGACCGGCGACCTCGCCCAGTACCCCATCTGGTATGCGGAGTATGAGGTCGACCATCCCACCGGCCACTACGACATGGAGGTGTGGCAGTATCGCTCGACGGGGCTGGTCTCCGGTATCAACGAGGGCGAGCGCGCCACCGACCTCGACATCCGCTTCATCGCCGACGACAGCTGGTCGGGCAACGCGTAGCGCCGCGGGGACCGGTCGCCGCGAGGCGAGCCACGACGACACGACGAGAGAAAGACCGGGAGGTCTTGCGCACAAATGTCCTTTCACATCATGGGAACCGGAAGCTGCCTTCCCGAGCGCCAGGTGACCAACGACGAGCTCTCCGCGTTCCTCGACACCGACGACGAGTGGATCTCGACCCGCACGGGGATTCGCTCCCGCCCCGTCTGCACCACCGAGACGCTCGACGACCTGGCACTGGGCGCCGCGCGCAGGGCGCTGGAGTCGGCGGGAATCGCCCCGGCGGACCTGGACTACATCGTCTGCACCACCTGCACCGCCGAACGCGCCACGCCCGCGCAGGCGTGCGTGGTCCAGCAGCGGCTCGGCGCCACGTGCCCGGCGTTCGACATCAACGGCGCATGCGCGGGGTTCGTCTTCGGGCTCGACGTCGTCGACGGCCTCATCAGCGCCGGGCGCGCCCGCCACGTGCTGCTCCTCTCTGCCGAGAAGATGTCGCGCCTCGCCGACTGGACCGACCGGTCGACCGCCGTCCTGTTCGGGGACGGCGCAGCTGCCGCGGTGCTGGGCGCCGGCGGCGACTCCCCCTTGTACCTGCGCTGCACCACCCAGGGGGACAGCGACGTCATCCACGCGTGGGCGCCCTGCGGCAACAGTCCCTTCGACCAGGTCAAGCCCGGACACGACGAGGGGACGTTCATGAAGATGCGCGGGCGCGAGGTGTTCAAGTTCGCCGTCACGCACATCGCGAGCCAGATGCAGCGGCTCTCGCGCGAGACAGGCATAGGCCTCGACGACATAGACCACTTCGTCTTCCACCAGGCAAACAAGCGCATCATCGACGCCGGGGTGGAGCGGCTGGGGCTTGACCCCGAGCGCGTCACCTACACGATCGACCACACCGCCAACGTCTCGAGCGCGTGCATCCCCCTGACGCTCGACCGCCTCGCCGCGGCGGGCAGGCTGCGGGCGGGCGACCTGGTGGCGATGTTCGGCTTCGGGTCGGGGCTGGTCACCGGTTCGTGTCTGGTGAGGTGGCAGCCGCGCCTGCCGGGCGACGGGGCGTCCGACGGTGACGAGATGAAAAATTAACACGCGTACAATTTGCGACATCCGTCAGAGCATTAATCGATACGGCGTTGATTATCAGGCATTTTTCTCCTGCAAATTATTGACGTCACGTGGACAAGGGGAGGCGGCCGCATTCGGGCGGCAAAGGACGCCTCCCCTTGGGGCATAATGGGCCCGAGCATCGCCGCACGGGCCCCACGCACGCCCCGGCGGCGGGGCGTGCGGCCCACCGGCAAGAGCCAGGGGGCAGACGGCACGCCCGCCTCGAAATCGGGCCCGTCAGGGCCGCATCGAACGCAGAGAGGAACCCAAGAGATGGCCGAGAGCACGTTTGACCGCGTCGTGAAGGTTCTCAAGGAGCAGGACGGCCTGGAGAACGTCGACTTCAAGCCCGAGACCACGCTGGAGGAGGCGGGGCTGGACAGCCTTGCCACCGTCGAGGCGGTCATGGCCTGCGAGGACGAGTTCGGCATCGAGATCGACCCGGAGTCCAACCCCAAGACGGTCGGCGAGTTCGTCGAGCTGGTCGACAAGACCATCGCCGCACAGCAGGCCTAGGGCGTCGCCGGCTCCACGGACACGTCCACCGCAATGGCCGGTGCCGCCGAACGACCCTGGTCCGGTGGCACCGGCTGCTTTATAAGCGAGGAGCATGAATGATCAGAACCCCTGTGTGTGACCTCGTCGGCATCGAGCACCCCATCTTCCAGGGAGGCATGGCGTGGATTGCCGACGCGAGCCTCGCTGGCGCCGTGTCGAATGCCGGCGGGCTGGGGATCATCTCGGCGATGAACGCCGACGCCGCCTGGGTGCGCGACCAGATTCACCAGGTCCGCGCGATGACAGACAAGCCCTTCGGCGTGAACATCATGCTCATGAGCCCGTTCGCCGACGAGGTGGCCGCGATGGTCGCCGAGGAGCGGGTCCCGGTGGTCGTCACCGGCGCGGGCAACCCCACCAAGTACATGAAGACGTGGCTCGCCGCGGGGGTCAAGGTCATCCCCGTGGTGGCGTCCTGCTCCATGGCGAAGCTGGTGGCGCGCACCGGCGCCTGCGCGGTGATCGCCGAGGGCGGCGAGAGTGGCGGCCATGTGGGGGACCTCACCACGATGGCACTGGTGCCTCAGGTCGTCGACACCGTGAGCATCCCGGTGCTCGCGGCGGGCGGCATCGCCGACGGCCGCCAGATGGCGGCGGCGCTGATGCTCGGCGCGCAGGGCGTCCAGGTGGGCACCCGCTTCCTGGTCGCCGACGAGTGCACCGTCAGCGAGGTCTACAAGCAGAAGGTCATCAAGGCCAAGGACATCTCCACGATCGTGACCGGGCGGCGCACGGGGCACCCGGTGCGCGCGCTCAAGACGCCCTTCACGCACGACTACGCCCAGCTCGAGGCCGCCGCCCAGCTCGACGAGGAGCTGCACGGCCACTCCGCCGGGGCGCTGCGCGCCGCCGCCAAGGACGGCGACGAGGAGCGCGGCTACTTCATGGCGGGACAGGTCGCCGGCATGGTGACCAAGGAGGAGCCCGCCGCCGCAATCATCGAAGACCTGGTGCAGGGCTGCGAGCGCGAGCTGAGGGGGGCCATGAGATGGGTGAGGTAGGCGAAGCCCGAAAGCCCGAGAGCGCCGCCGGGACCGAGGACGGGCGGCGCGACGAGGCGCGGCTGTTCCTGGGGGCAAACGACCCCGAGAGCGCGAACCCGCACGTGGCGCTCCTGTTTGCCGGGCAGGGGGCGCAGCACCCCGGCATGGGGCGCGAGATTCGCGACGCGAGCCCCGCGGCGGCGGCCGTCTTCGCGGCTGCCGACCGGGCGCGACCGGGCACGAGCGCGCAGTGCTTCGAGGGCGACGCGCAGGAGCTCGCGCTGACCAAGAACACGCAGCCCTGCGTGTTCGCGACCGACCTCGCCTGCGCCGCCGCGCTCGGCGAGCGCGGGGTGCGCCCCGCCTGCGTCGCCGGCTTCTCGCTGGGCGAGCTCGCGGCGCTCACCTTCGCGGGCGCGATGAGCCTCGACCAGGGCTTCGCCGTGGTCGGGGAGCGAGCGCGCCTGATGGAGCAGGCCTGCGAGGCGAACCCCGGCGGCATGGTCGCGGTTCTCAAGCTCTCCCCCGAGGCGGTCGAAGTGCTCGCGGGCGAGGCGGGCGAGTGCTGGCCGGTCAACTACAACAGCCCCCAGCAGACCGTCGTCGCCGGCAGCCCCGACGGGCTTGCGCGCCTCACGGAGCTGGTCAGGCGGCAGGGAGGCCGCGCGATGCCGCTGGCGGTGTCGGGCGCCTTCCACAGCCCCGCGATGGCGGGCGCGACCCAGGCCCTGCTGCCGATGCTGCGCGGGGTGGGACTCGCGGTGCCGCAAGCGGACGTCTGGGCGAACGCGACCGCGGCGCCCTACCCCCACGACGTCGAGGAGATGGCCGAGCTGCTTGCCAGCCAGGCCTCGCACGCCGTGCTGTGGACCGATACCCTGCGCGGAATGTGGGGGCGCGGGGTCACGACCTTCGTCGAGGTGGGCGCGGGCCACGTCCTGACCGGGCTGGTGAGGCGGACGCTGCCCGAGGCGACCGCCGTCAGCGTCGAGACGCCCGCCCAGCTCGACGAGGCGGTGGCGGCAGTAGAGGCCGCGCGGACCGCCGACGGGGCGCCCGCGGGCGACCGCAGGGCGTAGGGCGACGCGCCGCCGCATGCGGGCGGCGGCGCTGACGAGAGGAGAACCACTCGATGAGCCAGAGCAGCGCTTCCCAGTCCCCCGAGTCCGCGGGCGCCGAGCCGTTCCAGCAGGAGCGGCGGCTCGCGGTCGTGACCGGCGGGTCGCGCGGCATCGGCCGCGCAATCGCCGAGCGCCTGGCGGGCGACGGGATGGACGTCGCAATCGTGTACGCCGGCAACGAGGACGCCGCACACCAGGCGGTCGACGCCCTAAAGGCGATCGGCGCACAGGCGCAGGCGTTTCGCTGCGACGTCGCCGACGCCGATGCGGCCACTGCGACGTGCAAGGCGATCACGGCGGAGATGGGCCCGGTGTCCGTCCTGGTCAACGACGCCGGCATCACGCGCGACACGCTCCTGATGCGCATGAGCGAGCAGGACTTCGACCAGGTGCTCGACGTCAACCTGAAGGGCGCCTTCCACATGATCAAGGGGCTGTCCCGCAGCCTGCTGAGGGCGCACGGGGGTCGCATCGTCAACGTCTCGTCCATCGTGGGGCTGATGGGCAACGCCGGGCAGGCGAACTACGCCGCGAGCAAGGCGGGGCTCATCGGCCTCACCAAGTCGGTCGCGCGCGAGTTCGCCTCGCGCGGCGTGACCTGCAACGCGGTGGCGCCCGGGTTCATCCAGACCGCGATGACCGACGCGCTCGCCCCCGAGGTGCGCGCCGCCTACGAGCGCCAGATTCCGCTCGGCAGGCTCGGCACCCCCGAGGATGTCGCCGGCGTCGTCTCGTTCCTCGCGAGCCCCGCGGCGGCGTACGTCACCGGCGAGGTCATCCGCGTCGACGGCGGCATCCGCATGTAGCGCCACCCCCGCGCGCCCGACGCGCCCGGCGCCCCGGGCGCACCACACCACACCCGACCAGCAAGGAAAGCCAAATGGATCGCAGAGTAGTCATCACCGGCATCGGCGCCGTCACGCCGCTCGGCCTGGACGCGCCCAGCACCTGGGAGGCGCTCAAGGCCGGCACCAATGGCATCGGCCCCATCACGCGCTTCGACACCGAGGAGTTCAAGGTCAAGGTCGCCGCCGAGGTCAAGGGCTTCGACCCGCTGCGCTACCTCACCAAGCAGGAGGTTCGCCACACCGACCTCAACGTCCAGTACGCCATCGCCGCAAGCGACCAGGCCCTCGCCGACGCGGGCCTGGTCATCGAGGGCGACAAGGTGGCGGCGGGCCTCGCCGGCGCAGAGGGGCGGAGCGAGCAGGCACCCGAGGCGCGCCCTGAGGCGAACATCGCCGCGGAGCGCGTGGGCACCTACATCGGCAGCGGCATCGGCGGATTCATCACGATGTACGAGCAGATCACGCTCTTCAACGAGCGCGGCCCGCGGCGCGTCTCTCCGTTCATGGTCCCGATGATGATCGCGAACATGGCGACCGGCGAGGTCTCGATCCGCCACCACGCCACCGGCCCCACCCTGCCGGTCGTGACCGCCTGCGCCACCTCCTCGCACACGGTCGGCGAGGCGTTCCACGCGATTCGCCTCGGCACCGCCGACGCGATCCTGGCAGGCGGCACCGAGTCGCCCATCCTGCCGGTCAGCGTCGCCGCCTTCCAGAACGCGATGGCTCTGACGAAGAACCCCGACCCCCAGACCGCCTGCCGCCCCTTCGACGCCGGGCGCGACGGCTTCGTCATGGGCGAGGGCGCGGTCGTCCTCGTCCTGGAGGAGCTGGAGCACGCGCTGGCGCGCGGAGCGAAGGTGTACGCGGAGGTCGTGGGGTACGGCAACACCGCCGACGCCTACCACATCACCTCGCCCGACCCCGACGCCGACGGCATCACCCGCGCGATTCGCGTCGCCTGCGACGAGGCAGGCGTCGACCCCTCGGAGGGCCTGTACATCAACGCGCACGGCACGTCGACCAAGCTCAACGACGCCAGCGAAACCAAGGGATTCAAGCGCGCCCTGGGAGAGGACGCCGCGCGCTCGGCGAAGATCAGCTCGAGCAAGTCGATGACGGGGCACATGCTGGGCGCGACCGGGGCGATGGAGGCCATGGTGTGCGCCCTCACGCTACGCGACGGCGTGGTCACCCCGATGA
>CAIFEU010000068.1:13253-13977 GCA_903789505.1 uncultured Coriobacteriales bacterium | reverse complement strand
CTGCGGGGGCGACCCCGTGGGAGGGCAGGGCGCCGCCGGCCGACGCGCGCGACCGTTATTTAGTCTTTCTATATTAGTAGTACTCAGCCGTTCTCGTCGGCCGGCGGCCTTGGCGGCGGGGGCACACCCGGTCCCATGCCGAACCCGGAAGTTAAGCCCGCCATGCGCCGAGAGTACTGCGGGGGCGACCCCGTGGGAGGGCAGGGCGCCGCCGGCCGACGAGGGCGACTAAGATTAGAGAGGGGACATCTCCACATTGGGGATGTCCCCTCTCTTTGTTTAATTTAGCGTCATCTCTCTGATTTCGTTAACCATTCGTCACTGGTTTGCTCAAAACTTTCTCGGTGTTCCTGTGTCGCTAGATTGCCTTTCACCGATGCAATGCTCCAATTGGACGTTATCATCCTTCGGTGCTGTCCTGGGCTATCTTTTCAATTAGTCCCTTTTGGACGTCATCCCTCTTACATGACCCCCGGATTCTCTCCCTGACGCCGTCTCTTCTTGCTGTCTTTTTCATTTCTCAAACAAAACTTTATTTTCTACGTACTAAATTTAACTCTGAAAATATCGTATATGTTATATATATTGAAATATTTTAGTTAATAGAATCTAACTCTATCTTTTATGGAGTCCAGTACAAAACGTACAGTGCCGTTCACCTAAATTCTGAGTTTTATTGATCATTTGCAAATTGATATATCTACCTGCTACTTCACTCTTTCTC